>NZ_KB913037.1:1159974-1470888 GCF_000384295.1 Amycolatopsis balhimycina FH 1894
GACGCCGCCTACGCGGCATCCGTGGCCGACCGAACGGAGTGACGATGGAAACCCGGCTCGACGAACGGTTCAGCGATCCCGGCACCGAGGCCACCGGCTGGGCCGAAACCACGCGGGCGCTGGAAGAGGCCCAGATCAGCTGGCTCACGACCGTCCGCGCCGACGGCAGGCCGCACGTGACACCGCTGGTCGCGGTGTGGCTGGACGGGACAGTCCACTTCAGCACCGGCGCCACCGAACAGAAGTACCTCAACCTCACGGCGAACCCGAACGTCGTGCTGACCACGGGCCGCAACGCCTGGGACGACGCCCTCGACGTGGTCGTCGAGGGCGTGGCCCGCCGCGTCACGGACCGCCCGACGCTCGACCGGCTCGCCGCGGCCTGGCTGCGGAAGTGGGACGGCAGCTGGGTTTACGAGGCCACCGACAACGGATTCCGGCAAGGCGACCACGACGACGTCGCGGTCTTCGCCGTCGAACCGGCGAAGGTCCTCGTCTTCGGCCGGCAGCGGACGAACCCCTCGGACACGTCGATGCTGTCCACTGTGGAGTTCACCCACACCAGCCACCGGCTCTGACAGGTCAAGCACGGCCCGAGCAGCTTCGCCGGCCCGCACCGCGATGCGCGGGCCGGCAACCGGCCGGCGACGGCATCCTCGAGCAACGCCCCGACCGTCTCACGGGCACACGCCTAGTTCGCGCCGATCCCGCCGCCCGCACGACCCGGCCGGCGACGATCTCGACGTCGCCGGTCACGCGGACACCGCGGACCTCGGTGTCACCGGTGAACTCCAGCGGGGCCGAGTGGAACCGCAGCACGACCCGGCGACCGTCCGGGGGCGGCGAGGACCAGTCCACCGTCTCGCGCGGCAAGCCCCGCAAGATCGCTGCGTTCTCGTCAGCGCCGTCAATCGCCGCGGTGCTCCGCGGGTCGTGGGCGTCCACGCCGAGGTTGTCCCGGGCCGCCGCGGTGCGCGCGACCCCCGACACGAGCTGGTCCGCCGGTTCTACGCACGGACGCTGACCGGCGGCTGGACCGAAACCGACGGCAGCCTCCCGGCCGAGCAACGCGGCTGGCCGGACGCCGCCTACTCCGACACGTCCCTGGTCACCGCCCTGTCCTCGGCGGTGATCCCGCCGGTCAACAGGCTGAATGGTCATCTGCCGCGCGTCGCAGGGGTTGGCCGCTACCACGACGGCACGACAGCGCCGGGCACCGAGCGGCGTGCCCGGGTGGGGCACAGCGGCTCGAGGTCGTCCTCATCGTCTGCGTCGCCGGCGCTTCGTGGCCGCCGGGCGGCCGGAGGTCACCAACGGTGACCCCCGGCTCCCGTTGCGGGCCGGCGCTCAGGCAACCCAGGGCGGCACCAGCGCCGCCAGAGGCTTGCGCAGGATCCGCTTCACCCCTTCGGGTCAGCAGACGTCCAGCCACCAGATCGGATCGGTGAACCCGGTGATGTCACCGTTGCGGAGCCAGCCCCAGCTGTTCAGCGAAGGGACCCAGGCGTAGGTCTGCCAGCCCCAGATCCCGTTGTGCTGGCACTGCGCATAGATCATCTCGGCCGCGGTCGAGCCGATCGACGAAGGACCGCCGTACTCGCTGAACACGATGTTCTGCCGGGCGACCCAGATGTAGCCCGGCTGCGGAACCGCCGTCTGCGACGCCGTCTCCTCCGCGATCGCGGGTGCCTCGGCGGCCGAGGCGCCGGTGGCACCCAGCACGCCGGCGAGCGCGAAGCCGACAGTCAGCGCGGCGGTGATGAGGTACTTCCGGAGAACGCGCATGTTCCCTCCCATTCGTGTGCACGTTGTCTTTCCGGGCGAAAACCAGGTCCTAAACGCCGACGTAAAGGGCGTACCAACGGCCGGTGCTCTGGTCGTAGTACTCCTGGCAGTAGTAATAGGTGGCGCCGCCGTAGGTCACGTACCACAGTCCCGTGGAATGGCAGGCGGACAGATCTCGGGTACTGCCCATGTAGGTCACGCCGGCCACACCGGCCTGCCCGTGAGCGGCGACTGGTTCGGCCGCCGCGGCCAGCGTGGCGCCCGACGTGCCGATCAGCGCGAGGCCCGCGGTGAACGCGACGACGACAAGACGCTTCCTGAGATTGCGCATGGTTTCCTCCACCCTTCACATGCTCCGGTCACGGGGTTCACGCGTAGGACGCCCCGCGTCGAGGCGTTCCCGGCAGACCGTTGCTCCCCTGATCCCCCCGGCTGTCCGGCGCTCCGGCATCCAGGAACTGAAGTTCCCACCGGAAGGTGGGCGGCGACCACCCACACGAAGCCCCACACTTCAGTGAGTAAGCGCTACCATGAAGTGTGGGAGTTCTTCGGGAATCCTTCGGTGCCCAGCTGCGGAGGTTACGGGAGCACACGTCCCTGCCCCAGGAGCAACTGGCCCAGCGAGCTGGCGTGAGCGCCAAAGCGATCCGCGCGCTGGAACGGGAGGAGCGCCGCCACCCCTATCCCAACACCGTTTCCGCCCTGGCAACCGCGTTCGGACTGCACGCGCGTTTCCCCGCCGGGTCGTCGGGATCCAGAACTGGCGTGGCCGGCTCGTCGACGTGCTGTGCCATGGTGGTGATTCTCCCCTCTGTGAACGCCCACGCCAAGCCTGGAAACGACCCTTCAGGGTACGTTCCGGAATTCTGCCGGTCAGGGTTTCGCGTACTCGACGAGCTCGACGAGCAAGCCGGTCGCGGGGCCCAAGTGGGCGAACGCGACTCGCAGACCGTCCTGCCCACCCGGTCGCGGCGCGCTGTCGACCAGGACCGCGCCGCGGTTTTCCAAGGCCGCGAGCTCGGCTTCGATGTCGTCGACTTCGAAGGCGACGTGGTGCAGGCCGGGGCCCCGGCGGGCGAGCTGGCCGCTGACCATGTCACCGTCGCTCGCCGGGGCGACGACCTCGATCGCCGTGCGATCGCCTGCGCAGTGCCAGAACTGGCAGGCGACGTGGTAGGTGTCGACGACGTCGGTACCGCCCGGCTGCATGGTCAGCATGCGCAGGCCGACGCCCGCGGCGGCCAGGTCGGCGACGACGACACCGACGTGGTCGATCCGGCGGATCACGGCGCGACCACCGCGGCACTGACCAAAGTGGACAGTTCGGCGACGTCGGCGACCTTGAAGTAGGCACGCAGGTCCAGTGAGACGCCGAAGGTCGATTCGATCTGGGTCAGCAGCCGCAGCGCGGCGAGGCTGGTCCAGTTGCCCAGGCTCTCGAACTTGGAGAACGCCGAGATTTCGGGGTTGTCCGTGACGCCCTCGACGAGGCCGACGAGCGTTCCGGTGACGTCAGACATGGGTGAACTCCTCCAGGGTGATCCATTCCGGGACGGGAACGGCGTTGGTGGTGAGGTCGAGGGCGTACCGCCCGCCGGGCAGGACACCGAAGTCGGTGACGAGCCCCGCCGCGGCCTTGTTCCGCTCCCCCGGCCGGTACACCGCGTGCAGGGCCGTGACCCCCGCGGCGCGGGCCATGGCCGCGAGCCGGGCCAGCACGGCGTGCTCGACCCCGCGCGCGAACACTCGGCAGCTCATCACGAAGTTCTCGATGAGCCAGTGCCCGGCTCCGCGGGTCACCCAGACCGCCCCGACGATGCCTTCGCTGCCGAACCGGTCCTCGACCTCGAAGCCCAGCACGAGGTGGTCCGGCGACGCGGCCATCTCGCGGGTGCGGCCCTCGGTGTGCGCCCGGGGAGCGAGGTTGAACTGGTTCGTGCGGAGGCCGAGCTGGATCACCCGCGGCAGGCTGTATTCGTCGGCCGGGGCGATCCGCACGCGCAGGCCGAGCTCGGTCAGGTAGTCCTCCGCCGAGTCGATCGAGGCCGCGAACTGCTCGCGGTCGGCCCTCGCGCGGTACATCGACGTGCGCTCGCGGTCGGTCGACGTCGTGGCGACGGCGCCGAAGAACTGCGGCTCCAGCACGGCCGCAAGGTGCCCGGCCGGGTCGCCGTCGAGCTGGACGACCGTCGCTTCCGGGAGCTCGCGGCGGACGAGGTCGCATTCGAACGGGCTGTCGTCGGCGAACACCACGCTGTCCAGCCCGAGGTTCAGCGCCTGCACCACCTGCCGGATGTTGTGGTCCTTCCGGCCCCAGTTCGCGATGCGCGCGACGAAGTCGTCCGATCGCAGGACCTGCTCGGGATGGCCGGTAAGCACCGAGTCGACCAGCGCCTGCTCGTTCTTGCTGCACACCGCGAGCAGGACGCCCTGGCTGCGCAGGCCGGCCAGGGCACGCTGCAGGCCGGTGTAGCAGTTGCCCGGATAGCCGCCCCCGAGCTGGATGCCATCCGGGCCGTCGTCGCCGAGCACACCGCCCCACAACGTGTTGTCCAGGTCCAGGACCAGCAGCTTCTTCGCCAGTCCCGACGCGGCCCGGCAGAACGCCGCCGCCTCGCGGGCGTACGCGAGCTCGACCGCGGGCGTCCACGCCATGCCGGCGAACCGGTACAGCCGGTCGTCGCGCACCGGTCCCGGTACGTCGGCCAGCAGCGCCTCGAAGTCGAGGACCTGGACCGCCGGGTGGTCCGCGGCCAGCCGCAGCAACCGGGAGTTGACCTCCCGCCACAGCCTGCCCAGCTCGGCCCGTCCGGCGAACCCGATCACCTTGCGCTGTTCGGGCCGCGACAGGGCGACCGTGTGCAGCACGACTGTGCTCGCCGAGCGCCGCACGAATCCGGCCACGGCCTGCTCGAGCAGCGTGAGCCGGCCGTCGATCCGCTCGGCCAGTCCGGCCAGGTCGGCCGGGTCCCACGTCTGCGGCAGCAGCGCCTGGTCGTGCAGCAGGCACAAGGTGACGTCAGGAGCGAAGCCCGCCAGGGCCGAGCCGGGATCCGCCAGCTCGACCAGCAGCTGGTCGAAGCCGGCGACGTGCAGCTGCGGCTCGATGCCCACCCGCAGCAGTTCCAGGCGGAGCATCGGCGCGACGTTCTCGGCGGTGAAGGTTCCGGCGACCGCGACCTTCACCGGCTGCAGCGCTTTCGGCGAGATCCGGGCGGACGCGACGCCGTCCAGCAGCCGGCCCGCTTCGGCGTGCACCGCCGGCCGCAACGAATCCAGCGCCGCCAGCAGGCCCTGGTCCGGTGCCGCCTCCGGGTTCCGGACCGCGCGGATCCGGGTGAGGATGTCTTCCACGGTTTTCTCCTTTCACACCCGCAGCAGCGTGCAGACCCAGTGCATGCCGCTGCTCGTACTGGTCAGTGCCACCAGGTCGCCCGCGGCCAGTTCGCCGTCACCGAGCAACCGCTCCAGGGTCAGCAGCTGGTCGGCGCAGCCGACGTGGCCGAGCTCGAGCGCGATTTCCCGGTTGGTCGACTCGAGGGGGATACCGAAGTCCGATGCGAGGTCGGCCAGCTGCCGGGCGTTGTCGTTGAAATGGATCACCCGCCGCAGGTCCGCGCGGGCGACGCCGGCACGGCTGCACGCGGCGTCGACGACCTCGCGGCTGCGAGCCCGGATCATCGAGACGAAGGTGAACATCTTCCGGACGTCTCCGGCGAAGAAGTCGTCCAGCCGGTCCTGCGGGCTGCGGACCTGCGGCTGCTCCCCGTCCCCCGCGGTGAACGGCCGCGCGGCACCGCCGACGTCCATCCGCATGAAGTCGGCGTAGGTGCCGTCGGTGATGATCTCGGTGGCGAGCCACGCGCACGAGCCGTGGTCGCGCCGGATCACCGCGGCGGCCGCGCCGTCGGAGTAGATGCTCGTGTTGATCTCCATCCGGTTCCAGTAGGGTTCGGCGACCCGGTTGGCGCCGACCACGAGTGCGGTCCGGTAGCCCGGATGCGCGGCGAACTTGCCGGCCACCAGGTCGAAGGCGGCCACGCCGCCCCCGCACGCCTGGTTGACCAGCAGCGCTTCGGCGCCGCTCGCCCCGAGCCGGGCCTGGGTCGCCGCCGCGGGATCCCAGTAGAGGTATTCGGCGAGATCGGCGATGGCGAGCACGACCAGGTCGACGTCCTCCGCCGCGACGCCCGCCTCGGCCAGGGCCTGCTCCCCCGCGGCGACGGCCAGGTCGGTCAGCCCGACGCCCTCCGGGGCGCGGTGGAACGTCCGGTAGCCCCAGCCGCGGACGCGGTCGAGGTCGGTCGTGTAGTCCGGCGCCGCACTGTCCACATCGGAGGGTTCGGGCAGCGACCGGCCGAACGCGACGATCCCGAACGGCACCACCGGACCGGCCACGGCCGGCCCGTCCCTCGTTCCGGCGTGCACCGAGGGGAAGTTCTCCGCCGCGGTGCGCAGGAACGTCGTCGCGGCGGCGTTGTGCTCGGTGTCCTGGAAGCGGAACACGACCTCGTCGCCCTCGGCGCGGCGGAGGATCTCCCCCAGCACCGCGTCCTCGACCTCCTTGCCCAGCACCGGGCAGGACAGCGAAAACAGGTCGACCAGGCACACGCCGTCCGCCCGGTGCAGGCCGACGGCACCGCTGACGCCGTAGTCGCCGAACCGGTCGCGCACCGAAACGGCCACGACCTCGTCGGCGCACCCGGCGATCTCGTCGGCGCCCTGGCCGTTCCCGAGCGTGAAGTCCTTCGCCCTGGCGACCACTTCGGATACCTTGGCCAGGTGCTCCTGCGCCGGTGAGAACCCGACCTCGACGTTCAGGCTCGCCACGAAGCCGGTCAGCGAAACCCCGGAAGCCACCGAGGCGGCCGGTGACACTTCCGGCGCCACCGGCTCCCCCGCCTTCCGGATCGGCGCCGGCCGGTCGAACAGCCCGGCCGCCAGCAGCTGCCCCGGCCACGACTCCGGCTGCCGCTCCAGCAGCAGCCCGCCCCGCTCCGGATCGGCGGTGATCAGCAACGCGACCCCGGGCTCCCCGGCGAACTCGACGAGTTCGGGACAGTCGCGCGCCAGCTCGTCCCACACGTCACCGGTGGCCCGGAACGAGATCCGCACGCCGGCGCGGTGCAGTTCGAGCACCGGTTCCCGCAGCTGGGCGAGTCCCCCGGCCAGGCTGTCCACATCGAATTCGACCGCCCGGCAGGCGGAGCCGTACCGCGTGCCCAGCACCCGGGCGAGCTGCCCGCCGAGGCTCGCGAACAGCTCCTCCGTGTAGGGCACCTTGGCCAGCCGGAACATCGTCGGGTGGTGGGCCCGGCCGCTGCCCATCGCGCGGACGGCCTCCTCGGTGTCCGCCAGGTACACGTTGGGCAGGCCCGCCAGCTTCGAGCGGACCGCGTCCCGGGCCCGGTGTGCCTCGGCGACGACCCCGGTGACGCGCCCGGCGTCACCGGCACCGAAGGTCCGCGCCTCCGGGAGCGCGGGAAGCACGAACACCACCGCCCCACTCCACCGGCCGATGGTCGGCACCGCCGCCGAGGCCACGTCGAGCAGATCGGCGGTCCACTTCGGACCGCTCTCGCCCAGTTCCTCGAACCGGGGTGCCACGATGAGCACGTCCGGGTTCGTGCGAGCCACGACACCGTCGTCGTCCAGGCACTGCCGGACGATCTGGCCGAAGGGGCCGACGTCGAACGCCGCGGGCAAGCCGGCATCGTGCAGGGCCATCCCGAGGTAGGGCACGATCTGGTCGATCGTGTAGCTGGCGAGCAGGCCGATCCGCAGCGCCGGCCTGGTCTCCGACCGGGAGGCCGCGCGCCACGAGGACCGCATTTCGCCGGGTGTCAGCGCACTCATACCGGCACCCCCTTGGCGCGCAGCACCGCCCGCAGACCGCCGACCGAATCCACCTGCCGGACATCCTCGTAGGCGAAGGAAAGCCGGTAGGTCTCCTCGAGCGTGACGATCAGCTGGAGGTGGCGAAGACTGGTCCACCCGGGCAGGGTGGCTGGACCGTCGGCGTCGGTCACCGACGCCGGATCGACCTCGAGCACGTCGGCGATCAGCTCGATCAGCCGCTCCTGCGGCCGCGCGGCGGTCATCGGGACACCCCCACCGGCGCCGGGTCACCGTCATCCGCGGCGGAGTCCGCCGCGGAGTCTGCCGCCTCGGCCGGTTCGTGGTCCGGCAGGATCCGCTCGATCCGGCGGACGCTGGGCATCACGAACCCGGCGACCGCCACGCCGACACCGAGCACACCGATCGCCGCGAAGACCAGCCCGATCCCGCCCGCCTGACCGGTGCCGAACAGGCCGCCGAGCAGGCCCGCGCCCGGCGCACCGGGCTGCATCCACGGTGTGAGGACCAAATCCACCAGCGGGCCCGCTATCAGCGTGGCGATCGGGACGGTGAGCTCTTCGGTGAACTGCCGGGCGGCGAACACCCGGCCCTGCAGGTGCGGTTCGACCTTCTCCTGCCAGATGGTGTTCGTGTAGCCGTCGATGATCGGGATCGTGAAGGACACGAACATGATCGAGAAGGCGAGCAGCGGCAGCACGTCGGCGACGCCGTACATCAGCCTGCCGAACACGCTGAACACGACGATCGCGAGCAGGACGCGCAGCATCTTGTCGCGCGGCGACTTCAGCGTGCCCAGCACCAGGGCGCCGAGCACGCCGCCGACCGCGCCGGTGGTCATCACCACCGACACCGCCGTGGCGCTGTTGCCGGTTCTGGCCAGCACGAGGGGCCGCAGCAGCACGAACCCGATCGAAGCCAGGACATTGATCACGATCAGGAAGCCCTGGAGGTTGCGGAACGAGCGGTTGCGCAGGATGTACTTGAAACCGAACAGGCAGTCCTGCCACATCGACATCACGACCGCGCCCGCCTGCCGCGGCACCTCGGGGATGCCGACCAGCAGGACGGCGGCGACGGCCACGACGTAGGACAGCGTGTCGACCAGCAGGATCGTCCGGATGTCGGACGCCGCGAGCAGGGCCGCGGCCAGCGCCGGCGCGAAGAGGCCCGGAACCGAGCGCACCGCGAACATCATCGCGTTCGCCCGCGGGTACTGTCCGCGCCGCATCATCAGCGTGATGGTCGAGGAGAACACCGGGACCTGGAACGCGAGGAACGCGCCGGTCGCGAAGTTGACCAGGTACAGCTGCCACATGCTGACCGAACCGGTCAGGAAGAACACGAGCAGCAGTCCGGTGGCCACGGCCGAGCCGAGGTCGCTGATCATCAGCGTCAGCCGCCGGTTCCAGCGGTCGATGAACACCCCGGCCAGCGGGCTGAAGATCACCGTCGCGGCGAACGCCGAAAGCAGGACGAGCGCGAAGTCGGTGGCGCGGCCCGTGGCGTCCCACACCCAGATGCTGACCGCGAAATTGGTCATCCGGGTGCCGACCACGGACAGGAGCTGACCGAACCACACCGCGGTGAACGCGGAGAATCCGGACGGTCGTCGTTGCATGGTCTCAAAGTCCTTTCGTGGGGGTTCCGGCTTGCTCCGCCCTCAGGCGAGCAGGCCGAGCAGGCGTGCGGTCACGTCCTCGAGGAACGCGGTGGCGGTCGCGGCGCGGTAGACGGCGGTTCCGTAGCCGACGTCGATCCGCAGGCGGCCGCCCACGACCACGCCGCCGACATCGAGGTCGTACGGCCAGGCGCCGGTGCCGTCCTCGGTCTCGCCGTAGGGCGCCTTGCAGACCTCGAACAGCTCCTCGGCCTGCGTGACTTCGTCGAACCCGAACGTGCCCATGTAGTTGACGGCGAGCCGCGGTTCGGCGATCGCGGTGAGTCCGGGGGCGCGGGCGGTGAACTTGAGCATCCCGTGCCCGATCCCGTTGTTCGGGACGCGAGCGAGCTGTGCGGCGATCGCGGCGACCGGGTCACCGCCGTCGGGCAGCCGCAGCAGGACCGGGTACATCACCTGGAACCAGCCGGTCGTCCGATGGAGATCGACGTCGGGGAACAGGTCTTCGCGGCCGTGCCCGGTGGTCGCCAGCGCGCACTCCCGGCCGCCCGTGCGGGCCGCCACGGCTTCGGTGACCGCCCAGACGATCAGGTCGCGGACGTTCACCCGCCGACGCCGCGTGACCTCGTGCAGGCCGTCGGTCTCCTCGGTGCTCAGCGTGTGGCTGAGCATCGCACTGGCACCCATGGTCGTGACCCCGTCGAGGTCGGCGGGCAGCGACGCCGCCTCCGTCGGCGCCTGGGCCCGCCAGAACGGCAGCTCCGCGGACATGTCCTTGGTGGACAGGCGACGGGCCCACGTGGTGTAGGCCGTGGTCTTGGCCGGCAGGGACGGCTCCTCTCCCCGTTCCAGCCGCCCGCACAGCGTCTGCAGGTCACCCAGCAGGACGTCCCGGGAGATCGCGTCCACGACGAGGTGGTGCGCGATGATCAGCAGCCGGTCGGGCCGCGTACCGCCGCCGGCGAAGTGCAGGACGCGGCAGGTCGGGCCGTCGGCGAGGTCCAGCGTGAGCTGGGCCGCCGCGGCCAGCTCGGCGATCGCGTCTTCGTCGTCGGTTTCGTGACTGGCGAACGGCACCCCGCCCTCGACGTCGGCGTGGTGCTGCCACAGCACGCCTTCGCCGTCACGGCGGAACCGCAGCCGCAGCGAATCGTGGTGGGCCGCGAGGCGCCGGACGGCTTCTTCGAGGTGTTCCACGGCGACCGGGCGGCGCAACTCCAGGTAGTACGGGTGGTTGAACCACGCCGGACGGTCCATCGTGGACGCCACCGTCTCGAACCACCACAGCTGGGCCGGGGTCAGCGGCTGCTCGCCCGCGGCGACCTCGTGCGTCACCGCGGCGACGGGCGCGGTCCCGGCGTCCAGGCCGAGTTCCGCGATCGTACGGTTCTCGGTGAGCTGCCGCGCCGACAGCCGGATCCCCGCCTCGGCGGCGTGGAAGGCGACCGTGATCGCCAGCAGCGAATCACCGCCCAGCTCGTAGAAGTCGTCGTGGATGCCGACCTCGGGCAGGTGCAGGACCTCGGCCCAGATCCCGGCCAGCGCGCGCTCGCGGTCGGTGCGGGGAGCCGCCGATGTCCGCTGCGCCGTGCGGCGGAACCCGGACCCGACCGCCGTCGCGATCCGGGCGGCGGTGTTCAGCCTGGTCGCGATGTCGGCGACCAGGTCCGCCGGCAGCGGCTGCGCGGCGCCGTCGGCGGGTTCGTCGAGCGGCCAGACGTGCCCGGCCGGGTGCTCCGGGTGCAGCGGGTACCCCTCCGCGGCCCCGACCCGGAGCGCCCCGATCGTCACCAAGGCGGCCAGCTCGGCGGACGACGGTTCCGCGGTGAGCACGACGTCCCGGCGTCCGAGCTGCTCGCGCACCACCCGGATCAGGTCCGGCTCGGCGAACCCGGCCGGGTCGAGCACGAGGGCGGGCACCGGCGGGTGGAACGGCCGCCGGGCCCAGCGGACGACCGCCGTCGCGGCCGCCGTCTCGAACTCGGCCTCGGACGTGACGTCGTAGCGTCGCGCCCAGTCGTCGAGGTCGAGCACGGCGACGTCCGGCACGCTCTCGGCGAACCCGCGCAGCCGCTGCGTGAGGCCGTCGAAGATGCGCGCCCAGCGGGCGTCCGGCGCCGCCGCCGAGACCCCGAGCAGCAGCTGCGCGCCGGTCCGGGCCCGGTGGACCGCCACCGCCTCGCAGAGCTCGTCGAGGTCGCGTTCCAGCGCGGTGACGCCGGACAGCGCCGCCCCGGGCCGCCAGTCTTCCCAGCGCAGCAGGACGACGTTGAGCGCGCCGGCGCGAAACGGGCCGGCCGGGTCGAGCAGGGGACGGAGTACCTGGCCCGCCGGTGCGGTGACGAGCGCCCAGGCCGGCTCGCCGAGGAGCTCCGACCAGAATTCCACGGTCGGCACCACCCGGGTGGCCCGGAACGACGTGGCCAGCCCGATCGCGAGCGCGGCGCGGTCCGGCGCAGGCTCGACGGCCGGCACGTCGCCGATCACCGTGTCCGGCGCGGCGACCAGCTCGGCCAGCAGCTCGCCGAAGCGGTCGACCAGGCCTTCGGCGCGGTCGCGGCTGAACAGCTCGCTCGCGTAGGTGAGGTCGGCCTGCAGGTCGCCGTCCTGCCAGTCGAGGGTGAACAGCACGTCGAAGTCGGCGCCGGCCGCGCCGACCGGCAGCGGTTCGACCTCGATGCCGGGCAGCGAGAGCGTCTCCTCGGCCGCGTCCGCGTAGTTCAGCACGCACTTCAGCGGGTGGCGGGCCGAGTCGCGCGGCAGGCGCAGCGCCTCCATGATCTTCGGGAACGGCAGCCGCTGGTGCGCCTGCGCGTCCTTGACCGTCGAGTGCAGGCGGCGGACCAGCCGCCGGAAGTTCGGCCGGCCGCCGACGTCGAGCCGCAGCGGGAGCAGGTCGGCGAAGCACCCGATCACGCCCTCCAGTTCGGCGCGGTCCCGCCCGGACGTCGGCATCCCGATCAGGACGTCCGGCTGCCCGCTCTCCTGGTACAGCAGCACCGCGTACACCGCGAGCAGCACGCTGTAGGGCGTGACGCTCTCGGCGCGGGCCAGCTCGCGGACCGCGGCACCGGCGGCGAACCGCCGGACGGCCCGCCCGGCCACCTCCTCGGTACCGCACCCGGGAGCGTCGCCGGGGAGTTCGAGCGGGGCGGGAGCGCCACGCAGCTTTTCGCGCCAGTACGCGATGTGGGTTTCGACGTCGTCGCCGGCCAGCCAGGCCTGCTGGTGGTGGGCGAAGTCGCCGAACTGCAGCGGCGGGCGGGGCAGCGGAGAGGGCAGTCCCGCCGTGTAGGCGTCGTACAACGTGGCGAGCTCGTCGAGGAAGATGCCCCACGACGTCGCGTCGCAGATGATGTGGTGCATGCCGACGAGCAGGTAGTGCTCCCGCGCGCCGGCTCGCAGCAGCCGGACGCGCAGCAGCGGTCCTTCGTCGAGGTCGTACGGGAAGGCACTCATCGCCTCGATGGCCCCTTCCGGGTCCTCGGCGAGGTCGGCGGGCTCGCACCAGCACGCCATTTCCGCGTGCACCACGGGACGCGGGCGGCCACGGTGTTCGGCGAAGGTGGTCCGCAGCACGTCGTGGCGGCGCACGATCTCGGCGACCGCGCGCTCCAGCGCCCCTTCGTCGAGGACGCCGCGCAGGACCGCGGCGAACGTCGTGTTGTGCCGGGCGTCCTCGCGGTCGATCCGGCTCGTGGCCCACAGCCGCTGCTGGATGGACGACGCGGCGGGCTCGGCGTCCGGCGGTGCCGGCCGCATCGGCTCGTCCGCCGCCGCCCCGGCCTCGTCGAGCACCAGCGTCAGCTGGGCGACGGTCGGGTGGGTGAACAGCGTGTACAGCGAGATTTCGCGGCCGAACTCGCGCTGGAGGCGGGACAGCAGCTGGGTGGCCAGCAGCGAGTGCCCGCCGAGGGCGAAGAAGTCGGAGTTCGCCCCGACCTCCGCGACGCCGAGGACCTCACGCCAGATGTCGGCGAGCCGCCGCTGCGCCGGGGTCGCCGGCTCGGCCGGCGGTGCGCTGTCGGCCGATGAGGACACCGCGCGCAGGGCGACGCGCTCGGCGACCTCCGCCGGGTCTGTCAGGTACTCGTCCCGGTAAGCCGCCCGCTCCGCGGCCGCCTCCGGTGCGGGCAGCCGCCGGGCGGCGAACCCGGCGAGCGCGGCGAAGTACTCCGGGGTGTAGGGAAGGTGGCCGAGGTCGTCGGCGGCCGGGTCGTGCGCCACCGGGACCGGGTTTTCCTCGGCCCAGTCGACCGTCACCCCCGGGATCCGCGCGGCCAGCAGCGCGAGCCGGTCGTCGAGCCGGGCGAACGGCACCGCGTGGCCGGTGGCCCGCGGCGAAGCCGGGCAACGGACGAAGACCAGGGGCGCGTCCGTCCGCTGCCGGTGGGCCGCCACGGCGGTCTCGAGGTCGCGCATGGCCGCGCCGAGCACGGCCGACGGCTCGCCGGTGCCCGGTTTCCACTGCCGCAGCCAGTCTTCCCAGCGCAGCAGGACGACGGTCGCCGCGGCTTCCCCGCCGGTCAGCAGGTGCCGGACCAGCTGCCCGTACGGCACCCGCTCGACGGCGGCGGGCAGCTGCGCGAAGTCCAGCCAGAACTGCAGCGGCGCGGCCGCGAGATCGGTGGTGAAGGTCCCCGCCAGCGCGATGACGTCCCGGCGCAGCTCCGGCACCGAACCGAGCGGTGCCCCGGCGTCGCGGACCATGCCGGTCAGCGCGGCGACGACGCGGTCCGCGAGCCGCTCGACGGTGTCGGCGAGGTACAGGTCGGCGTTGTAGTCGAGGACCAGTTCACATTCGTCGTCGCGCCGCGACAACGTGACGAACAGGTCGAAGTCGGTCAGCTGGTTGTCCACCGGCTGCGGCGCGAATTCCACGCCCGCCGCGGTGGCCGTCCCGTCGCTCGTGTCCGCCACGGTGAACAGCACTTGGAACAGGGGGTTGATGCCCGGGTCCCGGGGCGGCGCGAGCTCTTCGACGACCCGGGCGTACGGCGCGTCCTGGTGCCGGACCGCCTCCCCCACCGTGCGGTGCGCCCGCCGGACCAGCTCGCGCACGGCCGGGTCACCGGAGAGGTCCAGCCGCAGCACCAGCATGTTCGCGAAGGAGCCGATCAGCGGCTCCAGTTCGACCCGGGACCGGCCCGCGGCCGGCATCCCGAGCAGGAGGTCGTCCTGGCCGGTCACCTGGCGCAGCGCGGCCGCGAACCCGGCCAGCGCGACAGCGTTCAGGGTGGCGCCGGCTTCCTGCGCCAATGTCCCCATCGCGCCGGTCAGCGCGGCCGGGAGCAATCGGCTGTGGCGGCCGCCGCGGTGGGTCTGGACGACCGGGCGGGCACGGTCCGGCCGCGGGGTGGACGTCGGCGGCGCACCGGCCAGCCGGTCGCGCCACTGCGCGACCTGAGCGTCCACTTCGGACCGGAAGGCGGGATCGCGTTGCCGGCGGGCGTGGTCGGCGAAGGTGGCGCGCAGCGGTGGCAGCGCGGCCGGGACGCCGCCGGCGAACTGACCGTAGTACGCGACCAGCTCGGTGGTGAAGACGTCACCGGACCAGGCGTCGTAGACGATGTGGTGCACGGTGACCAGGAGCAGGTGCTCGTCGTCGGCGAGCACGAGCAGCCGGGCCGCGAGCAGCGGGCCGGTCCGCAGGTCGAACGAGACGCGGCCGTGCTCGGCCACTTCGGCGTCCCGCGCGGCCGCACTCAGGTCCCGCAGGTCGGCGACCGGCAAGGGGATGTCCACGTCGGCCCGGACGAGCTGGTGCGGCCCGGTCTCGTCCTCGGCGAAGACCAGCCGGAGCGCCTCCTGCCGGGCGGCCACGGCGTTGAGCGCCGAGCGCAGCGCTTCGACGTCGAGGGCGCCACGCAGGCGGAAGGCGAACGGCACGTTGTAGACGGCGGTTCCGGGGTCCATCCGGTCGAGGAACCACAGTTGTTCCTGGGTCGGCGAAAGCGGCAGCCGGGTGGGCCGCGGCTGTCGCCTCCCCAGCCGGCGCAGCAGGAGTTCCCGCTGGTCCGGGGTGAGCTCGGCGAGCTCCGGCGAGATGTCGTGCGTCATGGATCTTCAGGTCCTTTCGGGGCTACTGGCGGACGCTGCGCGGCCGGAGATCGGTCCAGACCCGCTCGACGTGGTCCAGGCACTCGGCGCGGGTGCCCTCGTGGCCGGTGTCCCGCCAGCCCGGCGGGTTCTGCCGGTGCGCGGGCCAGATCGAGTACTGCTCTTCGTGGTTCACGACGACGCGGTGGCGTGGCTCGCCGTTCATCGGTCTTCTCCCCTCGTGGCGGCGAGCTGCGCCCGCAGCTCCTCCGGTGACAGTGCGCGGATTTCCGCCAGCAGCTCCGCCATCGGGTCGGTGGCCAGGAGCTGTTCGACGGCGGCGGCGAGCCCGGCGATCGTCGGCGCGTCGAACACCGCGCCGGCCGGGAGGTCGACGCCGAGGGCTTCGCGGATCCGGGCGACCACCTTCGTGCCGAGCAGCGAATGTCCGCCGAGGACGAAGAAGTCGTCGTCGACCCCGATGTCCGGAAGGCCGAGCAGCTCGGCCCAGATTTCGCTGACAACCGCCAGCGGCGTCCGGTCCCGTTCCGCGGGCACGGTTTCCGGCGCGGGTTCCGGAGTCGCCGCCGGCCCCACCCAGTGGCGTTCGCGCTGGAACGGGTAAGTGGGAAGGGGCACATGCCGCCCGGCGCGCGGCCATTCCACGGCGACCCCGGCCAGCCAGAGCCGTCCCAGCGCGCCCGCCATCGCGACGCGCTCGCTCTCGCTCGACTTCGGCCCGCCCAGTGAGGCCGTGGCCCGGGCCGGCGCGCCGGGGCGCTGGCCGACCAACGTGGTCAACGTCGTGCCCGGCCCGACCTCCAGCAGCGCGTGCGGCCGCGCGAGCAGGCGGCTCGCGCAGTCGTCGAACCGGACGGGCGCGCGCAGCTGCCGGGCCCAGTAGCCCGGATCACGGGCGTCGCCGTCGGTGAGCCAGTCGCCGGTCACGTTCGACAGCACCGGGATCTGCGGGGCCCGCAGCAGGAACCCGGCGACGAACCCGGCGAACTCCGCGACGACCGGGTCCATCATCGCCGAGTGGAACGCGTGGGAGGTGTGCAGCTCCCGGCACTTCACGCCGTCGCCGCGCAAGCGTCCGGCGTACGCGGCGACCGCGTCCCGTTCCCCCGCTACCACGGACAGCCGCGGTGCGTTGGCGGCGGCGAGCTCGACGCCCGGCGGGAGCACCAGCTCGTCCGCGGGCAAGGACACGGAGAGCATCGCGCCGACCGGCATCGCCTGCATCAGCCGGCCGCGGGTGGCGACGATCGCCAGCGCGTCTTCGAGGTCGAACACTCCGGCCAGGCACGCGGCGACGTACTCGCCGATGCTGTGCCCGGCCATGGCGGCGGGCTGGATCCCCTTGCTCTGCCACAGTTTCGCGAGGGCGTACTCGACGGTGAACAACGCGGGCTGGGTGATCCGGGTCTGCCCGAGCTGCTCGCCCCGCAGCGCTTCCGCGAGGTCGAAGCCCAGGAGGCCGGCGCAGGTGTCGTAGTGCTCGCGGAACACCGGTTCGGTCCGGTGGAGCTCGGCGCCCATCCCCGTGTACTGCGCGCCCTGGCCGGGGAAGAGGAACGCCACCGAGCCGTCGGTCAGGTCGCCCGAGGCCGTGTCGGCGTCCGGTCCGCCACCCAGACGGCGGACCGCCTCGTCCCGGTCACGGGCCACCAGCGCGAGCCGGTGCTCGAAGCGGCGGCGGGTCGTCTGGAGCGTGTACGCGACGTCCGCCATCGGGACGTCCTCGCCGCGGAGGTGCTCGCGCAGGTCCTTCCGCGCCTGTTCGAGCGCGGCCGGCGTGCGCGCCGAAAGGACCAGGACGTGTTCGCCGCCGGTCTCCGTGCGGGCGGTTTCGGGGGCCTGCTCGATCACGACGTGCGCGTTGGTCCCGCCGATGCCGAACGAGCTCACCGCCGCCCGCCTCGGCCCGGCCACCGGCCACGGCTCGGCCTCGGTGTTGACGAAGAACGGGCTGTCCGCCAGCTCCGGCTGGGGTGTCGTGCAGTAGGGGCTGGGCGGCACGACGCCGTGCCGCACGGCGAGACACGCCTTGATCAGCCCGGTGACCCCGGCGGCGACGTCCAGGTGCCCGGTCACCGCCTTGACCGAGCCCAGCGCGTGGCGTCCCGCGGTGCCGAACGCCTGGGTGAGCGCGGCCAGCTCGATGCGGTCGCCGAGCGCGGTGCCGGTGCCGTGCGCCTCGACGTACCCGATAGTGGCCGGGTCGACGTCCGCGGCCTGGTGTGCGGTCCGGATGACCGCGAGCTGCCCGGCCACGCCCGGCGCGGTGTAGCCGACCTTGGCCCGGCCGTCGTTGTTGACGGCCGAACCCTTGACCACGGCGTGGACCGTGTCGCCGTCGCGCACCGCGTCGGCGAGGCGCCGCAGCACGACGACCCCGGCGCCGTTGCCGCCGACCGTGCCGGTCGCGGCCGCGTCGAACGGACGGCAGACGCCGTCCCGGGCCATGATCCCGCCCGGCTCGTACCGGTAACCCGAACGCATCGGCACCCGGACGTGCGCCGCCCCGGCCAGCGCGACGTCGCATTCCCCGGCAAGCAGGGCCTGCCCGGCCACGTGCACGGCGACCAGCGACGACGAGCACGCCGTCTGCACCGCGACCGCGGGACCCTGCAGGCCGAGGTGGTACGCGACGCGGGTGGCGACGGCGTCCTTGTCGTTGCCCAGCGACAGTTCGTACTCCGACCCGGCGGCATCGCCGGCGGCCAGGAGGTTCTTCAGCAGGTACGTGCTCATGCCGGTGGCCGCGTAGACGCCGACCAGCTCCTCGTCGGCCCGCGTGAGGTGGCCGGACGACTCCAGCGCCTGCCACGCACACTCGAGGAAGAGCCGCTGCTGCGGGTCGATCAACCGCGCGTCCCGCGGCGAGTAGCCGAAGAACGCCGCATCGAACCCTTCGACGTCGTCGAGCACCCCGAACGCCGGCACGTAGTCCGGGTGCCGGTACTCGTGCTCCGGCACCCCGGCCTCGGCCAGCTCGGCGGGGGTGAACCGGGAGACCACCGGGACCCCGGCCAGGACGTGCCGCCAGAACGCGCCGACGTCGGCCGCGCCGGGGAACCTCCCGGCCAGCCCCACGATCGCGAGATCCAGTTCCGCTTCGTCGTTCATCGTTTCCCCCGCTCCCCGCGCACCCGGCGGGTACGCGTCGCCAACGCTCGCCGGCCGCTGCCGTCGCTCTCCGGACGGCGCGCTCCGGGTTCGCCGTCCGCGAGGAAGCGAGCCAGCTGCGCCACCGTGGGGTACCGGAACAGCTCCACCGCGGCCACGCGGACACCCAGCACGGCTTGCAGTCCTTCGTGGACTTTCACCAGCAGCATCGAATTGCCGCCGAGGTCGAAGAAGTTGTCGTCCACGCCGACCTCGTCCAGCCCGAGCACCGCGCGCCACACCGTGGCGACGGCCTCCTCCGCCGCCCCCCGCGGCGAGCGGAACGCCGTGCCGAGCCGGGGCCGGCTCGCGCCCGGTGCCGGGAGCGCCCGGTGGTCGAGCTTGCCGTTCGGGGTCACCGGCAGCTCCGGGATCCGGACGAACGCGGTCGGCACCAGGTAGTCGGGTAGCTCCCGCGAAAGCTCGTCCCGCAGCTCGTCGGCGCCCAGCGGGGTGCCGGACACGACGTACCCGACCAGCCGCTTGTCACCGGGGACGTCCTCGCGGACGACCACCGCGCAGCGGTCGACCCCGGCGCAGTCCCGCAAGCGCGCCTCGACCTCGCCGGGCTCGACCCGGTGGCCGCGGATCTTCACCTGGGCATCGGCCCGGCCGAGGATGTCCAGCGAGCCGTCCGGGCGCCACTTCGCGAGATCGCCGGTGCGGTACATCCGGGTGCCGTCACCGGCGAACGGATCGGGCACGAACGCCGCCGCGGTCTGGGCGGGCCGGCCCAGGTAGCCGCGGCCCACGCAGGCCCCGCCGATGCAGATCTCGCCGGTCACCCCGGCCGGCACCGGGTGGAGGTCCTCGTCGACGACGTGGATCCGCGCCCCGGTCATCGGCGCTCCGATGGGGACGGCCGGGCCGCCCGGGTAGCGGCCGCCGGTGACCATCACGGAGGTCTCCGTGGGGCCGTAGGTGTTGAAGAACTCGCGGCCGCGTGACCAGGCCGCGGCGACGTCCGCCGGGCACACCTCGCCGCCGACGGTGAGCACCCGCAGGTCCGGCAGGCCGGCGGGGTCCATGGCCTGCAGCGCCACCGGCGGGACGTCCAGCATGGTGATCCGGCGCTCGCGCAGGGTCCGGACGAGGTCGGGGCCGGGTGTGCGGTCGTGCCGCGCCGCGAGGTGCAGCTCGGCGCCGGTGCACAGCGCGGTCACGATGTCCGAGACGACCGCGTCGAAGCCTGCCGAATGGAACTGCAGGACCCGGTCGTCCGGGCCGATCGCCAGCAGGTCGCGGATCGCGCCCACCAGGTTCGTCAGCCCGCGGTGGGTGCAGACGACGCCCTTGGGGCGGCCGGTCGAACCCGAGGTGTAGATCAGGTACGCCGCCGCGTCCGGCGGGATCTCCGCCCGGTGCGGCGGACCCGGCACGGCGCCCACCTCGTCCAGCAGCACGGCATCGGTGCCCGGGGGTAGCAGCGGTGCGGTCGTCTCGTCCGCCAGCACGACGTGCGCCCCTGAATCCGCCACCAGGTAGCGGATCCGGTCGGCGGGCAGCTGGGCGTTCAGCGGGACGTACATGCCGCCGGCGGCGAGCACGCCCAGGAAGGCGGCCACCGCGTCCGGACACGGCGGGAGGCAGACACCCACCGGCGTCTCGGCGGTGACCCCGTGCCGCCGCAGCAGCGCCGCGATCCGGTTCGCCCGGGCGGTGAGCTCGCCGTAGGTGAGCCGGCTGTCCCCGGCCACGACGGCGATCCGCTCGGCCGCGACACCGGCGACCAGCTCGTCCGCCCGGGGCCCCTCGACCGGCGGTTTCGTCGTGCTCCAGCCGTCGATCTCGCGCCGTTCCGGGGCCGACAGCAACGGGAGTTCGCCCACGCGCCGATCGGGGCCGGCGAGGGCGGCGGTGAGCAACGTCCGGACGTGTCCGGCGATCCGCTCCGCCGTGCCCCGGTCGAACAGCGAGGTGCGGTACTCGAGGCGGCCGTCGATGCCGCCGGGCCGCGGGGTGAGCAGCAGCGTGAGGTCGTAGGTCGCCGTGCCGGTGGCCCGCTCGGCGGTCCGGACGGCGACCCCGGGCAGCCGCAGCCGGTCCGCCCAGGCCTCTTCCACCGCGAACATGACCTGAGCCAGCGGCATCCGGGACGGGTCGCGCTCCGGCCGCAGGTCGTCGACGAGGGTGTCGAACGGCAGGTCCTGGTGCGTGAGCGCGTCCAGCGTCGTGTCCCGCACGCGGCCCGCGAGCTCACGGAACGTGTCTGCGGTGTCCACCGTCGCCCGGAGCGCCAGTGTGTTGACGAACAGGCCGACGGCGTCCTCGGTGGACAGTTCGGTCCGGCCGGAGACCGGGGTCGCGACCACGAAGTCGCGCTCCCGCCCGTAGCGGCGCAGCACGGCTTCCCAGGCGGCGAGCAGCACCATGAACGGCGTGCCGCCGAGCTCCACCGCCAGTGCCGCCACGCCCTCGGCGAGCTCGGCGGGCCAGCTGAAGGCGACCTCTTCGCCGTCCTCGTCGAGCACCGCCGGCCGGGGCCGATCCGCCGGCAGCTCCACTGTGGAGGGTGCGTCCCGGAGGTGGTCCCGCCAGAACGGCAGCAGCTCCTCCCGCGGCTTCGAGAAGGCCACGTCGACGTGCCGTGGTGCTTGCGCGGTGGCGCTTCCTCCCGCGGCGAAGCGGGAAAGGTCGTCGAAGATCAGGCCCATGCTCCAGCCGTCGCACACGATGTGGTGCAGTTCGAGGTGGAGCACCCAGCTGTGCCAGCCGGCCAGGCTCAGCGTCGCCCGCACCGGGGGCGCGTGCTCCAGGTCGAAGGGCCGGTCCCCGGGGTGGGAAGCCACGCGGAGGCGGGATTCGGCGGCGGGTTCGGCCAGCACCAGCTGCCAGGGTTCGCCGTCGATGTCGGCGAACACCGTCCGCAGCGCCTGGTGGCGGGCCAGTACCCGGTCGAACGCGGCGGTCAGCGCCGGGACGTCCAGGTCGCCGTCGAGGTCGATGCGGAAGCTGACGTGGTCCCGCCTGCTGCCCGGGCGCAGCTTCTCGTGCAGCCACATCCGGCGCTGGGCGGCGGTCAGCGGGTGGAGGTCGTACCGTTCGTGGTCCTGGCGGAGAGCCCGCAGGAACGCCGCGCGGCGTTCGGGGGTGAGCGCGCGGAGGCGCCCCAGCAGTTCGGTCATCGGAAGAAGCCCCTCAGCTTTTGAATCAGCTCAGTTTGAACGCAGCTCAGCCGTCGAATGCAGCTCAGTCTTCGAATCCGGCCAGCAGCTCGGCCGGGTCCAGCTTCACCGCCGCCGGTGCGGCCGTGGTGTCCGCGAGGTGCTCGGCGGTCGCCGTCAGCTCGGCGACGGCGGCCGCCTGCGCGCGCGGTGTCGGATGGTCGAACACCAGGCGCAGCGGAACGTCCACACCGGACAGTGCGGACAGCCGGGAGCGCACGCGGGCGGCGGCGAGCGAATGCCCGCCCAGGTCGGGGAAATGCACCTCCCCCGCGGGCACGGTGACCCCGAGGACGTCCTGCCAGATCTGCCGCACCGCGCGCTCGGCCCGGTTCCCGGCCGTGACCGGCGCCGCGCCCGCGGCTTCCGGAGCCGGCAACGCCGCGGTGTCGACCTTGCCGTTGGGCGTGAGCGGCAGGTGGTCCACCGGCACGAAGACCGCGGGCACCAGGTATCCGGGCACCCGCTCGCCGAGGTGACGGCGAAGAGCGTTCACGCCGAGGCCGTCGTCGAGCACGACGTGGGCGATCAGGCAGGCATCGTCACCGGCGTCGCGGCCGGTGGTCACGACGACGTCGGAGAGGCCGGGAAAGCCCCGCAGCACCGCCTCGACCTCGGCCGGCTCGACCCGGTGCCCGCGGACCTTGACCTGCCGGTCCGCGCGGCCGAGAAACTCCAGCTCACCGTTCGCCCGACGCTGCACGAGGTCACCCGTCCTGTACATGCGCGCCCCGGAAGCCGTGGCGAACGGATCCGGCAGGAACCGTTCCGCCGTCGCCCATGGCCGTCCGAGGTAGCCGCGGGCGACGCCGTCGCCGCCGAGGTACAGCTCGCCCGGCGTCTCCGGCGGCACGGGCGTCAGCTCGTCGTCGAGCACATAGGCGCTGCTGTTGGCCGTGGCCCGGCCGATCGGCACGACGTCGGCGCCGTCGAGGTCGTGGCAGCGGAACGCGGTGGCGTAGGTGGTGATTTCGGTCGGCCCGTAGAGGTTCACGAGCTCGGTGTCCGGGCACGCCCGCCGGACGGCCCGCACGGTACGCAGGTCCGCTTGCTCGCCACCGAACGAAAGGTGCCGCACAGAACGGAAAATCCCGGGCGCGTCGAGCGCGTGCTGCCGGAGCAGCGCCGTCGGCAGGAACACCACGTCCGCTTCGGACTCGAGCAGGTCTTGCCGGAACCGGTCGGGCACGAGCACGTCGCCGGGCTCGAGCCCGGCCAGCCGGGCGCCGTTGAGCAGCGCACCCCAGGTCTCGAGCGTGGCAGCGTCGAACGAGATGTTCGCCGCCTGCACCGCGGTGTCGCCCGGGCCCAGCGCTATCGAGTCCCCGCTGCGCACCAGCCGGACGATGTTGCGGTGCCCGACCGCGACGCCCTTGGGCGTCCCGGTCGAGCCCGAGGTGTACATCACGTACGCCAGCGACTCCGGGAAGACCCTTGCGGCCAACCGGGTTTCCGGCTCGCGGCCGGTGGCCGGGGTATCCAGGAAGACCTGCTCCCCCGCCAGTTCGATGTCGGTCTCCCCGCCGCGCAGCACGACTTCGACACCCGCGTCCCGGCACATGTACCGCAACCGGTCCGCCGGGTACGCCGGGTCGAGCGGCACGTAGGCGCCGCCCGCCTTCAGCGTCGCGAGTGCGCCGACGACCCAGTTCCCGTCCCGGACGCAGAGACCGACCCGGTCCTCCGCGCCGATCCCCATGCGGCGCAGACGATGCGCCAGGCGGTTGGCCAGGCGGTCCAGTTCCCCGTAGGACACCACCAAACCCCGGTAACGCAGGGCCGGCGCGTCCGGCGTGCGATCGGCCCAGTCCTCGAAGAGCCCGTGCACGGTCCGTTCGCGTGGATACGGTGTCACGCTCACCGCCCGATCCCCCAAAATGTCCGCAAAGGACGATCCCACCGCAGTACCTCCCCGCCGCTGCCGATCTGTTCCCAGTCTCCACAACGGGTCTGTCGGTTGCCTTCAGGTCGCCCTCGGGGCGGCTTGCGGTTTCCTTTGCCCCGCAGGTCAGAGCGCCCGGTTTTTCTTCGGATGCTGGGGCATCGCGGGCACCACACCGATCTCCTGCATACAGAGCGCGTAGGCCCGGTAGCGGCGCTGGGCCTCACCGTGCCTGCCCGCTTCGTGCAGCACCTGCACGAGCTTGATGTGCGCTTCCTCGTCGTAGGAGTCGCAGCGCAGGATGCGCAGCAGGCTGGACACGCGCTGGTCGACGTCGCCGGAGCGCGCCGCCTTGGCCCGCAGGACGCTGATGTACGCGGCTTCGGCTTCGTCCCGGAGTTCCTGGCTCCAGTCGGCATACACCTCGTCCGGCATGAATTCGCCGACGTAGAGCGATTCCGCGGCGGACAGCAGCTCGGCCGTGTCGTCGTGCCCGTGGCGGTGGGCCGTGCAGGCGTCCGACGCGGTGATCAGGAAGCGCTCGACGTCGACGTCGACGAGGTCCAGGTTCACCGCGATGGCCGCCCGATCGGCGATGATCGGGCTCCCGTGCTGGATCCGCCGGTCGGGGTCCAGCACGCGCCGGAGCGTGGAAAGCTGCACCGACAACCGGTTCCCGCCGGTCGACGGGGACTGACCCGGCCACAGCAGGTCCATCAGCCGGGCCCGCGGCACCGGACGTCCGCGGTACGACACCAGGATCTTGAGCAGGTCGCGGGCCTTCTTCGACTGCCACTCCCCCGGCTCGACGCCGACGCCGCCTCGCAGCACGCGGAACCCGCCGAGTGCGTGCACGGCGATCACGGGCGCGCGCCGCGCGACCACCGTCAGCGCGTCCGCCACCCCGGGATCCAACCGGACACCCTGGTGGCGCAGCGTTTCCTGTTCCCAGCGCACGGACCGGCTGCCGGTGATGCCGCGGAGGGCGGCCGCGGCCATCCTGACCCGCGCCTCGCCGAGCCGGTCGCCGACCTGGCGGTAACGCAGGCCCGCTTCGTGGAACCGGTCGGCCGCCGCCTTCGGGGCGGCCGCCAGGAGCCCCAGCAGCTCGAGGGCCTCGGCGGTGGCCGCGGGCCGCTCGTCCAGGGACGCGATGGCCTTGACCTCCTCGGCGTCGGCCGCGGCCGTGGCGGTGTCACCACTCAGCAGCGCCACCCAGCTGCGGCCCAGCAGGGCCGCCGTCCGGCCCGGCCCCGTCGCCGACTCGACCGCCTGGCGCGCGTATTCGCGAGCCGACCGCAGGTCGTCCGTGGCGCGGACACGGGCCAGTTCCGCCAGTGCGACCGTCCTGACGACCCCGGCCGCCGGGCAGTCCATCGGTTCCCCGAGCGCAGCCTCCAGCGCCTCGCGGGCCTGGAGCGCTTCACGCCGGCGCCGATGCACCCCGCCGAGCACCGTCAGCCCGAACGCCCGGTCGCGGCGCGCAGCACCGGTGGCCGGGGTCCGGGCCGCGCCGAGCGCGTCGGCGAGCGCCTCGCCGAGTCGACCGAGCTGGGCTTTCGCGGCCGCGGCGATGCCGAGCGCGAACGGCTCGAAACCCGGATAGCCCGCCACCCGCCCGACCCGGACCGCCGCCTCGGATTCCGCGACCGCTTCGGCGAGCCGCTCCCGCTCCAGTGCGTGCCGCGCTCGGTACAGGGACATCGTCAACGCCAGCAGCGTCCCGTGCGCGCCCGGCGCCAGCTCCAGCGCGGTCCGGGAGTGCTCGTCGGCCAGCGCATCGTCGCCGTCGTGGCTCGCCTGCACAGCCAGGACGCGGTGGCAGGCGGCCCGAGCCGCGGCATCGAGGTCCCGAGCGACCTCGCCGGCGTGACGGGCCAGCTCGCGGCTGCCCGCAAGGTCGCCCCACGCGAGGTACCAAACCGCGGCGAGGAGCGAGAACTGCACGTCTTCGCGGGCCGGTTGCCCGGCCGTCTGCGTTTCGCCGAGGAGCTCGACCACCTCGGCGAGCCCGGTCCCGCAGTACGCGACCAGCGCCGCCCGCCACGCCACGGGAGGCTGCTTCCCGTTGTCCGGGAACCCGGTGCCCGACGCCTGCTCACCGAGGCCGGCGAGCAGCAGCTCCGCGGCGACCCGGTCACCGGCCTTGACCCGGTCACGCAGCACCGTCGCCGGATCCGCCCGGGGCTCTCCGGACTTCTCGGGGTGTTCGTCACGGACGTAGGCGAACGCGCTGAGCGCCGGGGGGATGACGGATCCGGAGGACGGGAGCAGAGTCATACCCAGAAGGGTCGACGGCGGAGCCGTGGATACAGCAAATTCCCGAACTTCGACCGCCGGCCCGAAGATGTGCCCCCGGCCACGCCGTTCCTCGCCCCAACGGCCACCCGGAAGACCTCGACCGCAAATGTCACACATCCAGGGACCGCCGCCCCCAGCGGGCATGGGACTTCATGATTTCCCCTCTTTCTGTGGCAGCAAAACGGATCGTTCCCGAGGCGGACTACGCAACGGTGCGCCTCGAGGGGCAAGAGCTCGTCGTTGTGGCGTGCTGCAGAGGCCGGCCGCCTTGCTGTGATCAAGTGGCTGGTAGGGGATTCACCGTGGCAGGGGCTGTCCATGATCCGTCGACAACCGGTCGACACCGCAGATCAGGACTCCCGGCCGGGCGCCACGCACGTGCCGGAGATCTTCGAGCTGACCGCCGCGTTCCCCGGGTGTCCGTAGCGCGCTCGTCAGGCGGGGCGTCGGCTCGCTCCGCTCAGGCGGTGGATGCGCCGGCCTCGACCCGATGGGCGGCTGCGTAGTGCGCGGTGCTTCGAGCAGCGAGCTACCGGACGCAGCGTGGCCGGAATCGCGCGGGAGTTGAACGTCGCCGACTTTGATCTCCGCGATCGGCCTCGTCGTTCCATCCGCCATCAAGACCTGTGTGTCGCCCGTGAAGCGGTGCGGTGCGGTGCACGCCGCCTGAGCCAGATCCACAACCCGTCTTGACCCTTGACAGCGTCGTCGATCACACCCGCGAAACGCGCGACGCGTCCCAACTTCGACGAATTCGCCAGCGCCGCGAGCGCCTTCCCGCCCTTGAGGTACGGCACGATGGCCAACGCAGCCGAACCAGGACGGGTCGTTACTGCAGCTTATGGCGTCCGGGATACCCGTCATCTGCCAGCCGAGCTGCAGGATCTCCTGCAGCGTCATGCCCTCGTGGTGGAACTCCCGGTGAATCGCCTCCGCACGCTCCGGCGTGGGGTTCTTGCCGCCCTTCCACGTGACGTCCTGGTTCCTTGCCAGGGCAGTAGCGGCTCCAGTCGCACGCCCAGATCGACGACGACCGGTACTGGCCGCCGCGGTGACGTGCCTCCCGTTGGCGGCCCGGCGCTGGTACCCGGTCGGTGTGGCGGTCGTCGTGTTGGCCGCCACCTCGCTCGACGCGGCGCTCGGCTTCACCAAGGTCCCCCACCTCGCCGGGCCGCCCGGCGCAGTACCGCACGGCACTCCACGACCGCCTCAGTCGCATGCCGACATGATGCCTCGGCAAGACGATAACCACGCCCTGAGCGCGGCACGGTGGAAACCATTTCGAATGAGAAACCCCGTCGAACCGAAAGGGGCATCGTCGTGTGCGACTACCACGTTCACCTCCGTCGACCTCCCCACGGCCGCGCTGGTTGTGGTCACCGGTGTCACGCTCAACTTGAGCAGCGCCACCGATACGACAGGCGCACCGCACCAGGACTATCGCATCGGATGTTCCACGGTCTCGGGTACGACGCGCCGCTGGGGGTCTATCCCCATGATCTTGGAACAGTCCCAGCAGACATTGCCAGGCTATCCCCCAGCCGCTAATGGATTCTCGTCGAGTGCGTACCGGATTGCCTCATCGAGTCCGAAGCCGGCCCCTCCGGTGAAGGCTTTCTCGAACACTTCGGCCCCTAGTGCTGCGGAAGTTTGCTCGGCGCATTGCTCGTCGAAGGTCCGGTAGGGGCTCGTCTCGTTGATGCGCGCGCCGGATTGTCGCCAAACTGCCACAGTACAACCGAGTAGGCGGGCGGCCCGTTCGTACTCGGCAGCCGATGAGTAGCACCAGGTCAGCGCCTCGAAGAGAAACGCGAGCAGAGTGCGATCGGCCAACCGCAACGCGATGGCCTCACGGAGGATGCTTGCGGCCTCACGAGGGTGACCCGATCGCCAACGGTGGATTGCGACCGCCCACAACGCGTACCCCCGTGACCAACGGGCCTCGTGTCGCTCAGTCAACGTCACCGCCTCCGCAGCGACAGCCTCGCCGCGCGGATCGTCGAGGAAGAAGTACACGGCGGCGAGCAGGACCAGTGCGTTGAACTCCAAGAGCGCATCACCGGCCGCGCGGTAGCCGGACAAAGCACGTTCCAGCAGTTCGGCGCCACCGGACAGGTCACCCGCGAAGAATGCGGACATCCCGCTGCACTCGGCGTAGCCGGCGCGGAGCCGTTCGTCACCGAACCTTTCGGCCAGGCCAGTCAGTTCGGCCAGCATCTCCCCCGCGAGGTCGGCCTCACCGATCTGGATTGCCAGAAACGATGCCGCATACAGAGCTTGCGCCCGCACCAGTGTGTAGCCGTGGCAGAGTTCAAGTCCCTCGTACAGGTACCTGTAGCCCTCGCGCACGAGAGCGCCTCCGTACCAGAAGTTCCACAGGGAAGCGGCGATGTCCAGCGCCCGGCTCGCCCGGTCGGGGATCGATAGGCAGTGGTCCATCACGGCCCGGAGATTCGCGTGCTCACGTCGCAGCCGCGCGACCCACTCCAGCTGCCCAGGCCCGAACCCGTCGCATCGGTACTGCCGGGCCAGAGCCACGTAGTACTCGGCCTGGCGCAATCGCACCTCCTGCTCGCCGCCCCGCTCGGCGAGCTTGCCCGCACCGTATACGCGCATCGTCTCCAACATCCGATACCAGGTGTGCCCGCAAAACGCGCCGTTTTGGCGGAACAGGACCGACTTGTCCATCAATCCGGTCAGGACACCGAGCACACCGGCGTTCGGCGCGTGCTCAACCTCACCGATGTACTCGACCGCCTCCAGGTCGAACCCACCGGGGAAGACCGACAGCTGCGCCCACAGCCACTGCTCGTCCGGAGAGCACAGCTCATAGCTCCAATCGATCGTGGCCTCGAGCGTCCGCTGCCGCGCCTGTACGGTGCATGGGCCCATAGTGAGCAAGGCGAACCGGTCCACCAGGCGTTGCAGCAGCTGATCGACCGACAACACCCGCAACCAAACGGCGGCCAACTCCAGTGCGAGCGGAATGCCCTCCAGCCGCACACAGATCTGCTTCACTACCGCCATGTCGCGCGGCGCGAACCTCAAGTGAGGCAGGGCCGCGGCCGCCCGATCGACGAATAGGGCAACCGCGTCGGTCTGACGCTTCCCTCCGGCCGCTCCCCTTCCACCGCTCGCGTCGACGTCGTGTGGGACCGCCATCGGCTCGACACAGAGGACGTGCTCGCCCTCAGCGTGTAGTACATGGCGGCAGGTGGCCAAAACGCGAACCCGGTCGGCCACTGCGAGCAACTTGGCGACCAGGGCCGCGCACTCGTCAGCCATGTGCTCACAGTTGTCGAGTACCAACAGCAACTGCCTGTCCCTGAGAAATTCCGCGAGACCGGCAGCCGGATCAGCGGTATCACGCAGCCCCAACACGGTTGCCACCGCGCTCGGCAACAACCTCGAGTCCCGCAGCTCGGCGAGCTCGACCAGCCACACGCCATCGGCGAAACCCTCGCGTAGCTCGGCCGCGATCCGCAGCGCCAGCCGCGTCTTGCCGACACCGCCGGTACCGGTCAACGTCAACAACCGCACCGTCGACAGCAGGCGCTTCGCCTTCTTCAACTCGTGCCGCCTGCCAATGAAACTGGTCAGCTCGACAGGTAGATTACTGGCAGCCCGGCTCACACTGTCAGGCACATGGCGGTCAATTACATTGACCCAGCCGGTTGCCATCGTCTCCTTCACACTGACTTGAACCAACCTGAACATGGACGGATCAATTTCACGACAGTTTCTGATAACTTCATTGAAAAACCATTCGGAAGCAATGATGGCAAGTGGGCCCGAAGATTCAGCAAGTGCATCCTTCAACGGCTTCGAATCCAGCAGCCGAAAAGCGAGGTTGATCGACGTTGCCGTAACCCCGTGATCATCGTAAGCCACCTCACCGGCATGCAGTGTCATCCGCAGTCGGATCCGCTCCTCCGCCGGATGAGTTGAATTATGCTCCCATAAACCGGCAACCAGTAGAGGGGGTAGCACTTCCACGAATTGAGCTTTGGGCATCTCTGGCGGCGCGAGTATAAACAGCCCATCACCCAGGTCTTGAAGATCACAATTAGCCCACGGGATATTCGCGTTCTCGAAGCCCTGCCGCATGACCGAATACAGTCCAGTACGTACCGCGACTCGATGGGGATTGGTGCGACGCGGGTCGCCGTATCCCTCGATGTCCACCGCGATGATCGTACGATGGACCGCAGGTTGTGGATTTTCCATCCCACCTCCGTTGACGACAGGGACGTTCAGCAGTTCAGTTCACATAATATAGAGGAAAGATCACCTTCGACTCCACCGGGGGTCGCGCTGGGCGATTTGATCTAACTGCCATGATCGGCGTAGCTATGAATAGAGAACTGCAGCCGTAGTATGGACTGCGCGTGCTGGGCAAGTGCGACGGCCTGATTCCGCCGCAGTGGCACGCGCCGAGCCAGGAATTCGTATCCCTTTGGGAGCGCGTGCGCGCCAGTCGGACGTGGTCAAACCAGTAGCGCGTCCGCGCCGGCGCGGTGTCAGAAGGGTGCGCAGGTGACGGTCGGCGGTCTGCCAGGTGGTGACAGTGTTGTCGATGACGAGTTCGCCGATGTTGGCGAGCGCGATGAAGGTCCGAGCGCCCATCGCTCGAGCCGAACCTTGCCTCCACGACCAACGTCCCGGTCAACAACCGCAGTTCAGTACTGTTCCCGTCCTTTGGTGGTCCCGCCGAAGACTCGAACCTGCGCATCACGCTCATCGGCTGCTCCCCCGCGGCCGACGCTCCATCACCAGCAGCACGTCGACCCGGATCAGCAGCCCGTCCGGCAGCACGATTGGTGTGATTGCCACCGGAATCTCCCCCGGGAACCACCTCCCTGCCGCGGTACGCCCCGCTCGCCGTCGTCGTCAACGACTTCTCCGTGTCCCTGCACGGGGAAAGTCGCATGACGCCTTACCCGAAGGACGAAATCGGTCAACAGCTGGACCGCGCGGGCCTGCCCGCGAACCGGTCACCGAGGTAGTTCACAACGTCACCCGCGGAGAACGCCAGCGTCGTCACGTGCTCGCCGACGTAGGTGCCCCACGTGACGTCCACCCCGGCCGCGCAGTACTCGCGCCGCAGCGTCTGTGCCTGCGACAGCGGGATGATCTCGTCGAGGCTGCCGTGGAACAGGAAGACCGGCGCGTGCGGCGGGCGGGCACCCAGCTCGTTCTGCGCCAGCCGGGCCTGCCGTTTCGCCGTCGTGAGCGGGTTCGACGTCGTGTAGTCGGCGATGTGCCCGAAGGCGTACCCGAAGACCGCGTCGACGCACGCGTCCTGCTGCGTCTCGTACAGCGTGCGGCCACGGTCGTTGAGGTAGGCGGGCAGGTCCAGCTCCGGGTACGCCGCGTCCAGGCCTAGCGCCGACAGCAGCAGGAACCCGAACCCGACACTGCCGTCGAGGTTCTTCGCCACGACGTTCAGGTCCGCGGGCGTCCCGCCGGCCGTGATGCCGGCGACGTGCAGCTCCGGCGCGTACGACGGCGCCAGCTCGCCCGTGCGCTCGTTAGGATTGACATGTCAAGTCGAGGAGGCTCCATGACCCACGAGACGCGCCGCACAGTGCCGACACGGGACCAGCTGCGCATCTGGCGGGACTACATCGAGACGGCCGAAGCCCTGCGCGTCCGCCTCGCCGGCCGGCTGCAACAGCACTCGGCGCTGTCCTCCGGCGATTACCAGGTCCTGCTTGCGCTGAGCGAAGCGCCGGAGAACACCCTGCGATCCTCGGAGATCGCGACCGCGATCGGCTGGGAACGCAGCCGGCTCTCGCACCACCTCGGGCGGATGGAGAAGCGCGAGCTGATCACCCGGACCGCGTGCAACGACAGCGTCCACGGCATCGACGTGCGCCTGACCGACGCCGGATCGAAAGCGTTCCGCGCGTCGACGGCACCGCACCTGCGAGACATTCGCGAACTGTTCGTCGATGCGTTGTCTCCGGAGCAGCTCGCGCACGTGGAAGAGTTCACCGGCGCGCTGCGGCGCCACCTCGAACCAGGCGACTGATCCGCACGCCCCGCAGGCGGGCTGACAAATCGATGGCCCGTTCAGGTGTTCACCATTACCCTCGCCCCGGTGATCTACGAACATCCGTTGGCCTACCTGCTCGGGCTTGAGGGTCTCGCTCTGATGCGCGGGTTCACCGGGGAGTTCGACCGCGACTTCGTGGACTCGCGGATCGCCGAAGTCCGTCGGTTGCTCGATGAGGCGTCGCTGGCAAACGCGGCCGTGGACGTAGACCGCGTCGACACGATTGAGGGCTACCGAAGGTGGTCCGATACGTATGACCAGCCCGGCAACGCGGCGTTCTCCATCGACGAGCCCGAGGTGAAGCGAATACTCGATTCGCTGCCAACGGGCGTTGCGTTGGACGCCGCATGTGGCACGGGCCGGTATGCACAATGGCTGGCCGAGCGCGGACATCGGGTCATCGGAGTGGACAGCTCGCCCGACATGCTCGCACGCGCCCGTGTGCGGGTGCCGCCGGGCGAGTTCCTGCTCGGCGATCTGTACCAGCTTCCGGTCGCGGACTCCGAAGTGGACCTGGTCGTCTGTGGCCTGGCGCTGACGCATCTCCCTGCGCTCAAGCCAGTGATGGCGGAGTTCGCCAGGGTCCTGCGTGCAGGTGGGCACCTGGTGATCGCCGATGTGCACCCAGAGGCGGTAGCGCGCGGCTCGATCCCACCGGTACGCGGACCGGACGGGCGACCCGGGCGACTGGTCAGCTACCGCCACCTGATCGGGGACTACCTGCGCACAGCCCTGCAAGTGGGCCTGCAACCCCGTAGCTGCGAGGAGCCCCGCACACCGACGAGGGACCACGCCGAATCGCCGGACTCCCATCCAGCGTCCGGGACGATGGGTCCATGGGACGTCTGGCCGTGGAGCTTGGCCGCCCTGATTCCCGAGGCAGCACAAGCCGCGAACGAAGGTGTGCCGGCAATGCTCATCTGGCACTTCCAGTTGACCAAGTTCTCGACCAGGACAGGGCGGCGGTGTCGAGGTTTCGGGTGAAGTAGGGGATGACCTGCGCAAGCGGTTATCAGCTTGCGTTTTCCGCCGCTTTCTTCAGGTGGTTGGGCCAGGCGGCGAGGGATTGGTCGAGGGCGGCCTGCATGAACGGGGTGTCAGCACGAACCCGGTCTCCGTCCCAGGATTCCTCTGTGCGTACGCGCACCGCGGAACCGGTCACGTCGAAGGTCCACAGGTGGATTCCCGTGATTCCATGGGCTTGCCTTCGATGGCCGGCGCCTGCGCGAGGCCGGACACCCCCGCTTTGGCGGCGTAGGAGGCTTGTCCGGCGTTGCCGGCGCGGGTCGCCGGAGACGAAGGCGAACAGCACCATGAGTGCCTCGGTGGCCAGCACGAAGACCTGCGCGGCGCCGGGTGGCGATTGCTGTGCAGGCGGCGGGCACCGCGGCGCCGACCAGAACGCCGAGGGCGCCGTAAAGGCGGCAAGCGGCGCAATGACGCGCAGGTTCAGGCGATGCCCGCGGCGGGGTTCCGCTTTCCCGGCACGGGCGAACAACAACCCGCCGCCCACAACGCCATGCCGCCGGCCCCGATCAGGTGCCGGCGAGAAGCCGGTCGAGCACCCGGTCGAGCCCGAAGACGAACAGCTCGTCGTCCGACCACCCGGCTTCGACGAACCCGGACGTGCTGAGCGTCGGATAGCGCTCGGCGGAGGCGAGGATGTGCGCGCGGACCTTGGCGATCGCGGCCGGGTCGTCCAGCCGCCGCCAGGTGGCGTCCGCCATTGCCGCCCCCAGTACGAAGCCCGCGAGCGTCCTGGTGGCGGCGGCCAGCTCCAGCCCGGCCAACCCGGACCGGACGAGCATCGCCTGGATGAACTCGGTCCGCGCCAGCACGTTGGGTCCGAGCAGCGGACGGCCGAGCAGGGCGGGCGACCAGGGATGGGCGAGCATCGCGGCACGCCAGCCGACGAGCAGCGCCCGGAGTCCTGACCTGGGCTCCGAGCCGGGCGGGGGCACCGGCACTTCGCCGACGACGTGGTCGAGCGCGAGGTCGAGCAGGTCTTCCTTGGTCGCGACGTGCCAGTAGAGCGCGGTGGAAGTCACCTCGAGCCGTTCGGCGAGCTTGCGCATCGTCAGCCGTTCCGCTCCCGCCGCGTCGAGTTCGGCGATCGCCGCGGTGATGATCCGCTCCAGGGTGAGCGGTGTGTTCCGCCTCGGCGGACGCGGCGCCTCGTCCCGCAGCCAGAGGACGTCATCGGTCATGACCGAGCACCTTACCCGTCGGCACTTGACTTATCGTCGGTAAGTTAATATAACATTGGTAAGTCAAGCTCGTGAGCGATCGAAGGTCCCCCATGAAATCCGAAGCCGTACCGAACCGGTGGCTCGCGCTCGTCGTCCTGAGCCTGGCGCAGCTGACGGTCATCCTGGACTCCACGATCGTCAACATCGCCCTTCCGACCGCCCAGCGCGATCTGGGGTTTTCCGACGACAACCGCCAATGGGTGGTCACCGGCTACGCCCTCGCGTTCGGCAGCCTCCTGCTGCTGGGCGGCCGCCTCTGCGACCTCTACGGAAGGAAGCGGCTGTTCATCATCGGGATGATCGGCTTCGCCGCCGCCTCGGCACTGGGCGGCGCCGCGGACGGATTCGGCCTCCTGCTCCTCGCCCGCATCGCCCAAGGCGCCTTCGCCGCGATCCTCGCCCCCGCCGCGCTGTCCATGGTCTCGGTGACCTTCGCCGACAACGCCGACGAACGCGGCCGCGCCTTCGGCGTCTTCGGCGCCATCTCCGGCGCCGGCGGCGCACTCGGCCTGCTGCTGGGCGGCGTACTCACCCAAAACCTGTCCTGGCGCTGGTGCCTCTACGTCAACGTCGTCATCGCCGCCATCGCCATCGCCGGCGCCCTCGTCTTTCTCGTCGACCGCACCCGCCCGGAACGCACCCCGCTCGACCTCGCCGGCACCGCGCTGGCCCTGCTCGGCCTCTTCGGCATCGTCTACGGCCTCGGCAACGCCGCCACCCGTGGCTGGACCGACCCGTGGACCCTCGGACCGACCACGCTCGGCCTGGTCCTCGTCATCGCGTTCGTCGTGGTCGAACGCCGCATCCGGGACCCTTTGCTGCCGCTGTCGGTGGTCCTGGACCGCGACCGCGGCGCGTCCTACCTGACGATCGGGATCTCGGGCACCGGCGGCTTCGCCGTGTTCCTGTTCGTCACGTACTACCTGGCCGACACCCTGAAGTTCACCCCGGTGCAGAGCGGCCTGGCGTTCCTGCCCATGGTCGTCCTGGTGATGGCGGGCGCGGTGTTCTCCGGCGCGGTGCTGCTCCCCCGCGTCGGACCCCGTCCGATCGTCCCGCTCGGCAGCCTCCTCGCCGCGGCCGGCATGGTCCTGCTCACCGGCATCGACGCCGGCTCGACCTACACCGGCGGAGTGCTGCCGGCCCTGCTCGTCATCGGCCTCGGTCTCGGCATGGTCTTCGGGCCCGGGCAGAACGCCGCCACCAGCGGAGTCCGGCCCCACGAAACCGGGGTGGCGTCCGCGATGGCCAACATCACCCAGCAGGTCGGCGGCTCGATCGGGCTGGCCGTGTTCAGCTCCCTCGGCGCCACCGCAACGGCCGGTTACCTCGCCGCCCACCCCGCCACCGACCCGGCCACCATCGCCGCGGCGACCTTCGCCGGCTACCACTTCGTGTTCTGGATCGCCGCCGCGCTGTTCCTGGGCGGCGCCCTGTTCTCGGCCGTGCTGTTCCGCGGCGGTCCCTTGGCCGTCGAGCCCGACGCCGAACCCGTCCCCACCCACTGACCGACCCGAGGAGACACGTGTTCACCGAAAAGGAAGTCCAGTACCTCGAGGACCAGCCGCTGTGCCGGGTGGCGACCGCCCAGCCGGACGGAACCCTCCAGGTCAGCCCGGTCGGCTTCACCTACAACCCCGAAACCGAAACCATCGACCTGATGGGGCTCAACCTCCGCAAGAGCCGCAGGTTCCGCAACGTCGCCGACAACGGGCGTATCGCACTCGTGATCGACGACGTCCCCAGCACCGACCCCTGGCGAGTCCGCTCCTTGGAGATCCGCGGCCACGCCGAGGCCCTCACCGACGTCGAAACCCCCGGCCACCACGACGACGCGATGATCCGCGTCCACCCCCGGCGCATCATCGCCATCGGCGTCGAAGACTGGGACGTCGACTACACGAAGCAAGTTCCCCACAGCCGCAACGTCTGACAGGAGACGATCACCGTGAAAGCAGTGCAGTTCAAGCAGTACGGCGGTCCCGAAGTCCTCGAGCTCGTGGACCTGCACGATCCGCACCCCGGCCCCGGCCAGGTCCGGATCACCGTCCGGGCGGCCGGGATCAGCGCCAGCGACACGAAGATCCGCCGCGGCGAACTCAGCTTCGGCGCCACCCTCCCCCAGACCACCGGCGCCGACGTCGCCGGCATCGTCGACGAAATCGGTGACGGCGTCACCGACGTCACCGTCGGCGACCGCGTCTTCGGGATCTCGGACGACCAAGCGGCGGCGGCCGAGTTCGCTTTGCTGAGCTTCCGGGCGAAAATCCCACCGTCGCTCGGGTTCGTCGACGCCGCCGGCATCCCCGTCGCCCTCGAAACCGCCACCCGCGGCCTCGACCAGCTCCACGTGACCACCGGAACCACCTTGTTCGTCAACGGCGCCTCCGGCGGGATCGGCACCGCGACCGTCCAGCTCGCCCTTGCCCGCGGCGCACGGGTGATCGGCTCCGCCGGCGCGCGCAACAGCGGCTTCCTGAGCATGCTGGGCGCGGAACCGGTCATCTACGGGGACGGCATGACCGACCGCGTCCGCGCCCTGGCACCCGACGGCGTCGACGTCGCCCTCGACGTCGCCGGAAACGGCGTACTACCCGAGCTCATCGCTCTCGCCGGCGGCGACGCGAAGAACGTGATCACCCTCGCCGACTTCGCCGGGGCCGAGCGGCACGGCGTGCACTTCAGCAACGGCTTCGCCGACGGCAACGCCTTCCACACCCTCGCGACCATCGGCGAACTCATCGAAGCCGGCAAGTTCTGGCTCCCGGTCGAACGGACCTTTGCACTCGCCGACATCGCCGAAGCCCACCGCGCCGCCGAAACCGGCCACGTCCGCGGCCGCCTGGTCCTCATCGTCAACTGAAGGAAATCCCCATGAGCGGCAACGACTCCGCAGTGCGCAACTCACGGGCTCGACCAGCGGGATCGGACGCGAAACCGCCATAAAGCCGACCGAAGACCGTTTCCAGACGCGACGGGTCGCGGCTGTTCGATGACACCGCTACTTTGACCTTCGTAGCCGATTCTGAACGCGGCCGACAACCCGACGTCAAGGAGCATTCGATGATCAACACCGGCTACTACGCGGGCTGGGGCACTTTGAGCCTCATCAACGCCGGACTCGCTCAGAGCAAGAATCGCAGCGGCCTGCTCTGGTTCCTGCTCTCGCTCCTGCTCGGTCCCCTCGCGACGTTCCTCATCGTCTTCCTGAGCCCGGCGCCCGCGAAAGCCTGACACGCAGCCCCTTGATAGCTCTCGATAGTGGTATCGGGCGGGCACTCCCCTCACTGGACTGCCGGGTGCGCCGAACAGCATCCCCCGGCGCAGCGTCGGCCCATTGGGTGAGCGCGAGCACCGCGACGCGCTCCTGCAGGTCGGCGAGGCCCCGGATGTGGGTGCCCCGGCGGCCACCTCGGCCCCATCCAACGCCCCACGCAGGTCGCCGGCGCCCTCAAGGCACTCCTCGAAGAACACTGATACGAAGGCGGAAACCCGCGCCGGGATCTGACCAGGTCCGCTACGACGCCGGCGGAGACCGGAGCCGGTTTTGGGCAAGGAATTGCCTTTCACGAGATGTCTCATTCGGACAGTAGCCGGGCGAAGAAGCCGGTGACCGGCGGTCGTGTTCCCGCTGCGCTGTGGCCGACGCCGGGGACCACGGCCTTCTCCACGGCCGTGCCGTGGCGGGTCAGGCTTTCGGAGAGCCGGTCGAGCTGTTCCGGCCGGCTGTGGCCGTGGTCGCACATGGCGGCCAGGTCGGCCCGCCCGTCGTCGTCGCCGCCGATGACGAGCAGCACCGGCACCCGGGCGACCGCGCCGGGATCCACGGTGATCCCGAACCGCTGCCGGGTGTCGCCGATGCCTTCCGGCCAGGCGAGCGAGTCGTCGAGCAGAGTCACGCCGCCGGGAGCGCCGACCGCGACGGCAGCGACCCGGCCGGGGTGGAGGTAGAGGAAGCGGTGGGCGAACTGGCCCCCGCCGGAGTGCCCGCACAGCAGCACGGTGCCGATCCGCGCGTTCCACCGGAACCGCACCTGTTCCAGGATGTCCAGCAGCACCAGGTCGAACCGGATGCCGTGGGCATCGAGGAGCTTGTAGTCGTCGACGTCGTCCGGGTCGTCGATGCCGACCGGGAACAGCGGGACCACCACGATCAGGTCGTGGCGTTCCGCGAAGGGGATGAACCCCTCGCGCAGCTCGCCGACGCTGCGGCCGGTGCCGTGCACGGCCACCAGGACGGGCAGTTCGGCGTCCGGGGTCCAGCTCGTGGGCACGTAGACGCAGTAACTGCAGCGGGGCTCGCCCGGAGCGGCGAAGAAGGGCGAGCGTTTGGTCAGCAACCGTCGGCCGGGGTGGGTGGCAGGCAGGTCCGCGACCCGGATCACGAGACCTCCCCGCGGCGGCCGGCGATCGGCAAGCGAGCGAGAGGGACGTGGTGCTGTCCCGCGTGGACGTCGCGGTCCCGCAGCGAGCCCTGGCTCACCGGGCGCGGGAAGGAGATCTTCACGACGTCGAGCGCGGGGATCCGGAACAGCCGGACCGACTTCTCCTCGACGCGGTAGAGCTCCGCAATCACCCGCTCGTTCACCAAGTCCGCGGCTATCCGGTAGCCCTCGGCGTCGCGCATGAAGAGTTCTATGGTGACCCAGAACGGGCCCGCGTTCTTGGAACGGACCTCATGGGCGAGATCCGCAAGGGTCGTCTCAGGCATGGGTCTTCTCCCCCGGCTCGGTGCGGAACAGCTCGGCGGGATCGGCGCAGTCCACGACGTGGTTCAGCACGAACTCGTACGCCGCGCCGCGCTCGATCTCGGCGGGCGAGAACGGAAAGGCGAGGCTGGGCAGGTAGTCCATCCCGGGCGTCGGCAGGTGCAGCATCACCGGGTTGGCGACCTTGGCCACAGCCGTGGCGGTCGTCTGGTCGGGGGCGTTGACGAGCAGCATGACGCCGACCTCGCGCGGCGGCCCGCTTTCGGGCTCGAGGTCGTCCAATACCGCGTTGTGACCGTAGAGGCGGAGGTCGAAGGCGTACTCATCGTCCGTCAGTCCCAGCGTCTGCCCGACCCGTTGCGTGATGATCGTGCGCATCAGCTCCGCCCAGGCGTCGATGCCGGCGAGGATGACCGGGTCCCGGACCGCGGAGAACGACATCGTCTCGTAGCCGGTGATCCGGGCACCTTCCAGCTTGATCGTGTACTGCTCGGCGACGTGGAATTCCGACCCCTCGACGCGGACGATCCGGTCGTCGACCGCGGTGTACCGCGCGTCCCGGACGTCGAGGGTCCCGGCGGGCTCGCGCATTTCGAACGGGTTCACGGACTCGTACAGCATGTGGGCGGCCACCGAGATCGGCGTGCACGACACCGCGGGGTCGAGCGGCTCGATGGTGAAACCGTGGGCGTCGATGGTGGCGAGGACCCCGCCCGCACGCGGGTTGCTCGTGCACTGGCCGCCGCACTCGATGATCTTCGCTGCGTGCCACGTGGGCCCGGCGGGCATGCCCTTCATGAGCGGGTACGCGGCCGCCACCGCGGTGTCGGTCGCGCGGCCGGCCAGCACGACCTGGGCACCCGCGCGCAGCGCCTCGACGATCGGTTCGTGACCCATCGCGCCGACGACGTGCGTGCAGCTTTCCAGGGTCTCGGCGTCGAGCTCCCCCAACGGGGGCAACGGGTGCACGCGCCCCGCGTCGAGGTACTCCTTCAGGTCGGAGGTGTTCTGCTCGCTGTAGATCCGCGCGACCTTCATGTCCAGGCCTTCCTCCGCCAGCACCCCGGCGGCGATCCCGGCGACCCAGTCGACGCCGGCGTCGGTCCCGCTCGTGCCGCAGGAACCCACGATCACCGGAATCCCCGCCCCCGCGGCGGCCGTGAACAGGCTGCGCAGGTCGCGTGCCACCGCCTTGGCCGTCGTCTTGGCCGTCGCGGCGCCGAGGTAGTAGGGGCCGGAGTCGGTGGACCCGCCGTCAATGCTGATGACGTCGGCACCCAGGGCGATGCCGCGCTCGACCGTCGCGTGGTCCCAGCCGGCGCCGAGCATGCCGCTCGGTGCCAGGACGCGCACTGTCTCCATGGTCCTCATTTCTCTCCGTTCACCACGAACCGCGCCCGTCCCGCGAGGGCTGCCGCCGCGGCGAGCGCGTCTTCGTCGACGATGGCGCCGCGGGCGGTGTTGACCTGCAGTGCCGTCGGCTTCATCCGCGCCCGTTCACAGCGCACGGCTCGCGGACGACCGGCGCTGCAGGGCACTGACGCGCGCGACCGCCACCACGGCCAGCAGCGCGACGACCGCGACGTGGAGCAGCAGCAGGGACCAGCCGGTCAGGTCGACCAGCCCGCCGACCACGGCCGGGCCGAGGAAGCCGCCTCCCACCCAGCCGACGGTGTAGAGCCCGGTGTAGGTCCCGACCACGCGGGTGGACGGGGCGAGGTTCCACAGGACGACGACGGCGTTGACCAGGAATGCGGACGCCCCCGCGGTCGCCACGCAGAGACCGGTGACGACGCCGGCGGGGCTCCGGATCACGGTGGCGAGCACCATGCCGGCCGCGAACACCGTCATCCCGACGGTCATCGCCCGCAGCCGGCCGAAGCGTTCGGCGAGCCTCGCCACCGGGTAGGCGGCCAGGATGAAGGCCACTCCGCTGGGCAGGGTCAGCCCGCCCGCTTCACCGCGGGACAGGCGCAGCACTTCCATGCCGTACGGCGTGATCAGCGCCCGTGAGGCGGCCCACGCGCCGCCGAAGAGCAGGATGGCCACGATGAGCAGCAGCCGGCTGCGATCGCTGTCTCGGACGATGTCGAGCACGGTGTCCCGCACCCGCCCGCCATGTGCTGCCGCGCCGGGCTGTTCGCGTTCCTCGTCGACAGCGCTCCGGTAGGCCGGGGACCGGCTGTCCCGCACGTTGGCGGCCAGCACGACCAGGGACGCCACCATCAGGATCGCGGGGATCGCGAACGACAGCTTCGGATGGGTGTCGATCAGGAAGATGCTGATCAGGGCCGCGAACATCACCGTGAGACTCGCCGCGATCTTGACGACCGCGTTCGCCCGGCTGCGCCGCTCGGGCGGGACGAAGTCCGGGAGCAGGGATTCGGCGATCGGCTTGAACGAGTTCGCGACCAGCGCGTAGCCGAACATCACCACGATCAGCAGCGGCAACGAGGCCGCGACGTGCGGGATGACGAGGAACAGCAACGCTGCCACGGGCATGCCGACGACGAGGTACGGGATGCGCCGGCCCCACGAGGTGCGGGTGCGGTCCGACCGGTTGCCCATCCACGGCTGGATGAAGATGCCGAGCACGTTGTCCATCCCCATCAGGAGACCGATCAGCGCGGCACTGCCGATGTGTTCGCGGAGCAGCGGCGGCACCTGTGAGTCGTAGAGGTTCCACGTCGACTCCTGCGCGAAGACCGCCAGGGCCACGAAGAACGTGACCCGTCCCCTCCGCACGTGCTGTGCGCTCGACGTCGTCGTCATGCCGCCAAGCTACTTGTGCTATAGCAAGAATGTCAAGTGTCTCTTATTGACTTTGCTGTGGCAGATAGAGTGACGCCATGGCGAGTGAGACGTTGAAGGGCCTGACGGCCGACACGCTGGCCGACCGCGCGTACCGCGCCATCCGCGACGCGGTCACCACCGGCGAGCTGCGGCCGGGACAGAAGGTCACCGAACGCGGCCTCGCCGAGCGGCTGTCGGTGAGCCCGACTCCGGTGCGAGAGGCCATCCGGCGCCTCGAGCAGGACGGCCTGCTGGAACGGACCGGGCCGCGGACGGTCCAGGTGACGGCCGTCGGAGAGGCCGCGATCCAGGACCTGGCCGAGGTGGAGGTGGCCCTGCGGGGCATGGTGGCCCGCTTCGCCGCGCGGCACGCGTCCCCGGCCCAGCTGGACCACCTCGACGCCGTCCTCGACGAAGCCGACGACCTGCTGATCGTCATCAAGCAGCGGCAGCAGGCCGGGCAGGACGTGGCCCGGCACCTGGAGCGGCTGCTCGACGCCATGCAGCGCTTCAACGAGGTCGTCGAGGCGTGTGCCCACAACCCGGTTCTCGTGCGCCTGCTCAGCCAGACGCGAGTGTTCTCCCCGCCGGAACGGCGGGCCCGGCTGATCGAACGCATCGCCGGGAACGACCAGTTCGGCCTGGATCGCTACGGGAGCCATCGTGCGCTCGTCCGGGCGTTGCGGGTCGGCGACCCGGCGGCAGCCGAGGCGCTCGTGATCGAGGACGCCCGCGGCGGACTGGGAGATCTGCTCGCCGCGCCCGCTGCCGTCGCGCGCCCCTGAAGGACCATCGCGGCCCGACGTCGGCCGAGTCCCAGCCGGCGGCCACGGGGGTCGTTTTGCCGGTGTGCCACCGGAAGCCGGTCAGCGCGGGTCACCAGAGCGTCCTTCGCCCGTCGTCGCCTTCTCGCCGAGAGCTGCTTTGGTGAGCGTCACCGCGGTGTGGATGACACTGCGGACAGCTTCCTCGGGCGGCAGGCGATGGAGATCGGTGAGTCCGAACAGCGCCTCGGCACTCATGACGACCGCGAGATCCCGTTTCAGCTGAGCCAACCCGGATGCGTCGAGGTCGCCCAGGTCGGCCGGCGGCGCGAGGGCCTCGTTGATGAGACCGAAGCGCAGGCCGGGACGACCGGCGGTGTCGGCGGGCCGGGTGATGGTCGCCGCGATCATCGCGCGGACCGCGCTCTGGTGCGTCAGTACGTGACGCAGCAGGTGTTCCGTCGCGGCCGCGACGCGGGCGACGGGATCGGCGGAGCCCGCGAGCGGAGCCAGCGCCTCCGCCGGGTCGAACAGCGTCCCCGCGACGGCTTCGCGCAGCAGGCTCGCCAGGTCCGGGAAGTAGCGGTAGGCCGTCGCCTCGGAGACTTCCGCCGCCTTCGCGACCTCGGGCATCGTCACCGGGTGGCCGCCACGGACGAGCTCGGTGGCGGCCACCACGATCGCGTTGCGCGTCCGCCGCTTCTGGTTGACCCGTCCGCCGTCCATCTCCACGACCTTTCGTACTTGAGTGCCCTCTCATCATAAGAGTCCACTTGCACGAACACCAGATGAAGGTCTACCTTCCTCATGACAGTTGACTCTCATGAGGGGCGGAACATGACACGCATCGCGATCGTCGGACCCGAGGACGGCGAGATCACCCTCACCGGTCCGATCCAGCTGCGGATCCTCGAGGACGGCAGCACCACCGGCCACCGGCTGGGCCTGGGCGAGATCGTCGTCGCCCCGCACACGGCCGGCCCGCCGCAGCACCGGCACGCCCAGCACGACGAGGGCTTCTACGTCGTCCGCGGCACGGCCCGCTTCACCGTGGGCGAAGAGACCCACGACGCGCCCGCCGGAACCCTCGTCATGGTGCCGCCGGGCGCGCCGCACACCTTCGCCAACCCGGGCGACGAGCCCGCGGTCATCCTCAACACCTTCACGCCGGACCTGTACGTCCAGTACTTCCGCGACCTGCACGCGTTCGCCGAAAAGGCGGGGCGGCCCGCGCAAGACGCCGAGATCACCGAGATCATGGCCCGCTACCACACGGAACCGGCCACCACGTACGCCGACGAGACGCCGGTGGCCGAGCCGGCAACCACGGACGTCCGGGTCGACGACCTCGTCGTCCGGGTCGAGGACCGCGGCGTCGGACGTCCTGTCCTGCTGGTGCACGGCGGAGCGGGACCGGCGTCGGTCGCCGGCTTGGCCGCCTTGCTCGCCGCGCGCGGGACAAGGGTGCTCACGCCCGTCATCCCCGGCTTCGACGGCACCCCGGCCGCCGACGCCGAAGTGCCGGGGCTCGCCCGGATTTTCCGCCGGCTGCTCGAGGAGCTCGACCTGACCGACGTCCTCGTGGCCGGCAACTCGGTCGGTGGGTGGATCGCGGCACAGATGGGCGTCGACGAGCAGGCGGCCCGCGACGCCGGCGACGCGCCCCGCGTCGGCCGGCTCGTGCTGCTGGACCCCGTCGGGATCACCGTCGACGGGCACCCGATCACCGACCTCTCCGCGACGCCGCCGGACAAGCTCGCCGACGTCGTCTTCCACTCCCCCGACCGCTTCCGGCTGGACCCCGCCCTGCTGCCGCCGGAGCGCCTCGCCGCGATGCAGGGGAACGCCGTGGCCCTGAACCGCTACGCCGGCGACCCGTACATGCACGACCCGGCCCTGCGCACCCGGCTCGAATCGGTGCGGTTGCCCGTGCGGGTGGTCTGGGGCGAAAGCGACGGAATCGCCGACCTGTCCTACGGACGCGCGTACGCGGCGGCCTTCGCCGGGGAAAACGACGAAGGCGCCGAGTTCACGGTGGTCCGCGAGGCGGGCCACCAGCCGCAGCTCGAGCAGCCGGACCGGGTCGCCGGCCTGGTCCTCGGCTCCCTGGCCTGAACGGAGCCCGGTCATGGTCGTCTCACCTCCGCGTCCCCAGCCCGCCGCCGCACCGATGAGCCCGGCGCGGCTGCGCGCGGCGTTCACCGTGCTGCTGCTCGGCATGCTGCTCGCGATGCTCGACAACACCGTCGTCGGCACGGCGATGCCCACGATCGTCGCCCAGCTCGGCGGCCTCGACCGGCTGTCCTGGGTCGTCACCGCCTACACGCTCACCACGGCCGCCTCGACGCCGATCTGGGGCAAGCTCGGCGACCTCTACGGGCGTAAACGCGTGCACCTGACTGCGATCGCCCTCTTCACCGCCGCGTCCGTCGCGTGCGGGTTCGCCCAGGACATGACGCAGCTGATCGCGTTCCGCGCGGTCCAGGGCCTCGGCGGCGGCGGGCTCGTCGTCGGTGCGCTGTCACTGATCGGCATCCTGGTCCCGCCGCGCGACCGCGGCCGCTACCAGGGCCTGACCGCGAGCGTCATGGCCGCCGGGCAGATCGGCGGCCCGCTCTTCGGCGGCGTCGTCACGAGCCTGCTGGGCTGGCGCTGGAACTTCTACCTCAACCTCCCGCTCGGCCTGGTCGTCTTGGCCGCCACCGCGATCGTCCTGGTGGTGCCGCCGGCGCCGCGGCGCCGGGTGCACCTGGACGTCGGGGGTGCGCTGCTGCTCACGACCGCCGTCACCGCACTGCTGCTGCTCACCAACGGCGTGGGCGCGGCGGTGGTGCTGGTGCCGCTCACCGTGGTGGCGTCCGGCGCGTTCGTGTGGGTGGAACGGCGAAGCCGCGAGCCCGTCCTGCCACTGACTTTGTTCGCGCAGCGGAACATCCGGCTCACGACCGTGATCATCTTCGTCGTCGGTGTCATCAGCTTCGGCACGATCACCTTCGTGCCGCTGTTCCAGCAGACCGTGCAGGGCGCGTCGGCGTCGGACTCCGGAACACTGCTGCTACCGATGACCCTTGCCGTCGTGGTCGCGTCCCAGGTGGCCGGCCGGGTGAGCAGCCGGACCGGCCGGTACCGGCTCTTCCCGATCATGGGCGCATCGGCGATGGCCGTGGGGTGCGCGGTGCTCGCCACCGCCCACGCCGGCACGCCGGTCTGGCTCACCAGCACCGCGCTCGTGCTCATCGGCGCCGGACTCGGCCTGAGCACACAGATGATGACGTTGATCGCCCAGAACACGGTCCCGGCCGAAGAGATCGGCGTGGCGACGGCGAACACGACCATGTTCCGCACCATCGGCGGCGCCATCGGCACCTCGGTGTTCGGCGCGCTGCTGACCGGCGGCACGCTGGCGACGGGGATGTCGCGCATCTTCACCGTCGCCGCGGTGGTGGCGGCGGTGGCCGCCGTCGCGGCCTGGCGCATCCGGGAAACACCCTTGCGCACCACCGGTGCCGTCGAGCCGGTGGCGGGGAGGTGACCGGGTCCCGCGCTCAGCGGTGCCAGGTTCCGATGCCGTCGAGAAGCCGGTCGATGAGTCCGTCGGGAACCACGTCGCGCTGCATCGCCGTGCGGTAGACGATCGGCCCGACCAGCATCGACACCAGGTCCGCCGGCCCGGCGTCTGTCTCCAGCTCCTGCCCGGCGACGGCCGAGCGGACCGCCGCGTGGATCCGCTCCTTGATCGTCCGGGTCGACTCGTCGCGCCGGCGTGCCATCTCCGCGTCCCAGAGCGCCGACTGCATCATGGCGAGCGACAGACCGGCCACCTCCGGGGGCATCAGCTCGTCGGCCAGCTGCCGGAGCTGCCGGTGCAGCCACGGCCGGACCGGTGTTTCGGGGTCCTTGAACAACGGCAGGTCGGCGCCCTCCATCACGTCGAGCAAGAGCTGCTCGGACCGCGGCCAGTGCCGGTAGACGGTCGCCCGGCCCACGCCGGCCTCCTGGGAGACGCGCTGATGAGTGACCGCGCCGGGTCCCTCGCTCGCCAGCAACTCCCGGGCGGCGACGAGGATCGCCTCCCGGGAACGTGCCGCGCGCGGGTCCGTCGAGTAACTCACTGTCACAGCATACGAGCAAGGTCCTCTGAGACAAGTTGACTCATAGATCGAGTCGTGCCACAGTCAAACTTATGAGACAGATTGTCTCACATTTCCGGCCGAGGAGCAGACCATGCCAGATTCCCCGCACCCCACGGTGGTGCCGACCGGCCGCCGGGCAGAACGCTGCCCCTTCGAGCCGGCCGCCGAGCTGACCGCGCTGCGCGAGCGACCCGATCTGCCCGTCATCCCCCGCTACCACCCGTTCTTCGGGCAGTTCGACGCCCGCGCCGTCACCCGCTACGGCGACGTTCGCGCCGTGTTCGCGCACGAACACATCGGCGCCGACATGAACGCCGATCCCGACGCGCCGCGCACCCTGTTCAACCAGCCCGGCTTCCTGCTCGGCTACGACGGTCCCGGCCACCTGCGGCTGCGGCGGATGCTGGCGAGCGCCTTCACCGTCCGCCGGCTGCAGAACCTGCGGCCCACCATCGAAAAGCTCGCCGCCGAGCACCTGGACGCGATGCAGGAGTCCGGGCCGGTGGCGGACCTCGTGCAGGCCTACGCGCTGCCCATCCCCTCACTCGTGATCTGCGACCTGCTCGGCGTCCCCTACGCCGACCGCGCCGACTTCCAGCACCGCAGCGCGGTTCTGCTCGACGCCACCCGCACCGAAGAAGAGCAGTTCGCCAACTACGCCGCAATGCACGCCTACATGGGCGAGCTCGTCGCCCGGTTGCGCGGCGAGCCCGGCGACGGGCTGCTCGGCGAAGTGATCGGCAAGCACGGCAACGAGATCACCGACGAGGAACTGGTCGGCTTCGGCAACCTGCTGCTCATCGCCGGGCACGAAACCACCTCGAACATGATCGCGCTCGGCACCCTGGCCCTGTTGCGGCACCCGGAACAGCTGGCCGCCGTCCGCGACGACCACGACGTGACGACCTCCGCGATCGAGGAACTCCTGCGGTACCTGTCCATCGGCACCTACCTCGACCGGCGCGCCACGAAGGACGTGGACGTCAACGGTCACCAGGTCGCCGCCGGCGAGTGGCTGTCACTGTCACTCCTGGCCGCCAACCACGACCCCGCCCTCGTCGGCGGGAACGCCGGGCTCGACGTGCACCGCAAACCGGTGCCCCATCTGGCTTTCGGGTTCGGGGCGCACCAGTGCCTCGGCCAGCAGCTGGCCCGCATCGAACTGAAGTCGGCGCTGCCCGCGTTGCTGCGCCGGTTCCCGGAGCTGCGCCTGGCGGTCCCGTTCGAGCAGCTCGAGTTCAGAACCCTCTCGCCGGTCCTCGGCGTCACATCCCTGCCGGTGACCTGGTGACGTCTCGACCGAATTCGGCAGAGCTCTCTTCCGGGTAGCCCGCCGTGTCGCTCGTTGTCGACGTTTTGCAATGTCGCGAACGTAGCGTCTCCGTGTTCACGATCCGGCCCTCCGGGGATCTCGCCCCGGCGGGCGACCCGGTCAAGACGCTGGAGCAGCCACGCGGCATCGTGTTACCGCCGAGCGGTGACTTCGCCTACGTGGTGAACGGCGGGGCGGCCAAGGTCTCGTCGTACCGGTCGGTGCGCGCGGTGAGCTGACACCGATCGGCCAACCCGTCGAGACCACCGGCGAACCGTTCGGCCACCTGATGTTCGTGACGGTCGGCGGAGACGACGCCGGCGCGGGGGACGGCGTGTGGGTCTTCACGATCGGCTCCGACGGCACCCTGCGACGGGTGGGTGACACGCCGACCGCGACCGGCGAAGTACCGCTCTGGCCGGCGTCCGACGGCCGCCACGTCTACGTGTCGAACCAGGACCTCAGCGCCCAGCTGTTCGGGTTCGACGTGTCCCGTGACGGACAGCTGACGCCGCTGGCCGGGTCCCCGTTCCCGGCCCGCGGCCAGATGTCCAGGTACCAGTCGGTCGCGATCCAACCCTGATCACGGAGCGGCGTAGGGCTGGTCGCCCACGAGAGCGATTGCGCGCGTCTCGGGAACTCCCAGCATCAGCAGGCTCGTGATCGTCGCTGCCCGGGCGCCGAGGGTCCCGTCCGGCAGTTCGCTGTCCGCGATGGCGAACACGGCGCCGTAGGCAAGCTGGCTCAGAATGCCCGCCGGCAGGTGCTGGGCGAAAACGTCGCTGTCCTGACCCCGTTTCACGAGGTCGGCGAGGAGCTCGTCGACCGGCCCGAGCAGGCTGTGGATCGCCTCGCCGTACTCGCCGCGGCGCAGCGCCAGCAGCACCCGGTACCGGTGCGCCACCGGCCAGACGCGGGCGATGAATTCGACCCACGTCGCGTCCGCTTCCGCGCCGGAGGCGTTGACTTCGGTGAGCACGGCCGCCATCTCGGTGACGGCCCGTTCCGTGAGTGTCCGGACCAGGTCGAGGCGCGAGGGGAAATGGCCGTAGACGGTGCGACGGACGACGCCGGCAGCGGAGGCGATGTCGCCCATTCCGGCGTCGGGGTTCTCCCCCAGCACATCGAGGGCGACGTCGAGGATGCGATCGCGTGTCTCGTTCATCGAGCGCGCACGGGAGGACTCGGTGGGCACGACACATTCTTGCACACTGGTGTGCAACGAGGTAGATTGCACACCAGTGTGCAACGACGAGTTGCGCCGCGCTTCGAAGCTCAGGAGAAGTAGGCAATGACCGCACCGACGTCACCGGCCTCGGCCCTCGTCCGCCCGTTCACCGTCTCGATCCCCGATTCGGAGATCGACGACGTGAAGCAGCGACTGGCCAGAACTCGATGGCCGGATCCGGAAACGGTGGACGACTGGTCGCAAGGGGTTCGCGTGGAGAACGCCAGATCTCTGGTCGGCTACTGGGAACGCGGCTACGACTGGCGGCGCTTCGAGTCCGAGCTCAATCGCTTCCCCCAGTTCCTGACCGAGATCGACGGGCTGGACATCCACTTCATCCACGTCAGGTCCAAGAACCCCCACGCGATGCCGCTGATACTCACGCACGGATGGCCGGGCTCGATCGTCGAGTTCCTGAAGCTGATCGGCCCGCTGACCGATCCGGTTTCGTTCGGAGGAGACGCCGCCGATTCATTCGACGTCGTCGTCCCGTCGCTCCCCGGGTTCGGGTTCTCCCAGAAGCCCACGGAGACCGGGTGGACCGTAGCGCGCATCGCCGGCGCATGGGTGGAGCTGATGAAGCGTCTCGGCTACCCGAGATGGGCCGCGCAAGGCGGCGATTGGGGTGCCGTCGTCACCACCGCCCTCGGGGCCATGCGACCCGAGGGGCTTCTCGGAATTCATCTGAACACCCAGTACGCCTTTCCCGCGCAGATACCCGGCACCTTGTCGCCCGAACAGCGTTACGCCGTGGAGGGCCTTGCCTTCTACACCGGCGAACTCGGTGGATCGAACCACCTTCAGGGCACGAAGCCGGAGACGGTCGGATTCGCCCTGGCGGACTCTCCCGCCGGTCAGGCAGCGTGGATCTACGAGAAGTTCCAGTCCAAGACCGACAACCACGGGCTCGCCGAGAGCGCCCTCAGCATGGACGACATGCTCGACGCGATATCGCTCTACTGGTTCACCAACAGCGCAGCGTCGTCCGGCCGCATCTACTGGGAGAACAAATCGGGTACTCTCGCCGGCCCGAAGCTGACGCTTCCGGTCGCGGTGACCGTCTTCCCGAAGGACATCCCACGCCTGCCCCGAAGCTGGATCGAAGACACCTACCGCAATCTGATCCACTACGGCGAGGCCGACAAGGGCGGGCACTTCGCGGCCTTGGAACAGCCCGAGATCCTGGTCAGCGAAATCCGCACCGGCCTGCGCACCCTTCGTTCCTGACGTCCAGCACGTGGATCAGCTGTCACGCACCCGGAATCCCACCGTCAAACTGCTGCACAGAGCCATCGGAACACAGGCACACGACCTCGAACTCCGCCGGCTGGTAACAGAGGGGATCATGAGATCCAGTACGGAACGCAAGGTTCTCGGTCGACGCCAGGAGATCTATCGACAGTATCGGCATGGGACGCCACCAGACCACTCGCCTTGATCGTCCAGATGCCGGAACAGCCGGCCCGGGTCAGCATCGGTGGCGGGTTCATCATTTGCGTTCTTGACGAACTCGGCTCCGCCGACCTGCTCCGAGACCACGGGATCAGCGGTACGCACCTGATGCGAGTTGCGAATTCTTTTCGTCCCACACTCCCCGCACCACTCGAGCCGCTGCTCCGGCAACTGCATGAAGCAGTCGGCTCGATCGTCGACGTGGCTCGATTCTGAGCCGAATCCAGGCTACGCCGCCCACGGAACAGCCAGCCGGAAAATCCTCCGGACGACCGAACCCAACTGCCGGGACAAGGAACCCGTGTTGTACGGCAGGTTGTGCCGCTCGCAGATCTCGCGCACCTCCGCGGCGATCTGCGGGTAGCGACGCGAGGGCAGGTCCGGGAAGAGGTGGTGCTCGATCTGGTGGCTGAGATTTCCCGAAAGCAGGTGGAACAACGGGCTCCCGGTGATGTTGGCAGAACCGAGCATCTGCCGCAGGTACCATTTCCCACGGGTCTCGTCTTCGCTTTCCTCCTCGGTGAACACCTCGGTCCCGTCGGGGAAGTGCCCGCAGAAGATGATCGCGAACGCCCAGAGGTTGCGGATCAGGTTGGCGCCGATGTTCGCGGTCAGCGTCAGCGGCGCCAGCGGGCCGGTGAGCAACGGGAAGACGACGTAGTCCTTCCCCGCCTGGCGGGCGGTCTTGCGCAGCATCGGGGCCACCAGCGGGCGGACGTCGGCCCAGGAACGCCGGCCCTGCAGGATCCGGTCGACCTCGAGGTCGTGCAGCATGATGCCGTATTCGAAGAACAACGCCTGCGCCGCGGCGTAGATCGGGTTGCCGAGGTAGTACGGGTGCCATTCCTGGTCCTCGCTGATCCGCAGGATGCCGTAACCGACGTCGCGGTCCTTGCCGAGGATGTTGGTGTAGGTGTGGTGCATGAAGTTGTGCGAGCGGCGCCACTGCTCGCCCGGGCACACCATGTCCCATTCGAAGGTCCGCGAGTTCAGCGCGGGATCCTTCATCCAGTCGTATTGGCCGTGCATGACGTTGTGGCCGATCTCCATGTTGTCGAGGATCTTCGACACCGCCAGCGCGGCGACCCCGCCGAACCAGGCGGGCGGGAACCAGCCGGCGAACAGCAGTGCCCGGCCCGACACCTCGCACAGCCGCTGCGCCGCGACGACGCCGCGGATGTAGCCGGCGTCGGCCGCGCCGAGATCCTCGACCACCCGCCGGCGCAGAGTGTCCAGTTCCTTGCCGATCTGCGCGATTTCTTCCGGGTCGAGTTCGGTGGTCGTCGTGGTCACGGCACATCTCCTCGGGTTGGCACGGTGTCGGACCCCGGATCAGGTGATGTGCGTCCACCATCCGGCGGAACTCGGAACGGCGACGATTTCGGACGGCGGCATTGCCGGTCCCCTCGGCCCGCTGGAATTCGCGGTCGCCGAGGTCCGGGGCACGAGCACCCAGCGTAGATCCGCCGGCCGGCGAAGTAGTCGACCAGGCGGGTGGTGCGGGGAGACGTTCCGCACTCCGCTTCGCAGCCCCGCCGCGGGGGCTACCATGGAGAGTCCGGCTGCGTTGACACCGCGTCAGCCGGAGGCGCGCGTCCCGCCCCGACCCCCGGCGGCGCCACCGGCAGCCGATACCGGCGGAGGACAGATGACCACTGCGACCTCTCGATGCCCCAGCTGCCCACGCCCGTCTCCGCGCCGATGAGGCGCGCCGCGCCACGACCACTCCCGGAGACCGGCTACGAGCTCACCCGCGACCAGCGCTACCACGGTGCCCGGGTGGTGGCGTCGGCGGCGATCGACGCCGAAGACTGCGCGTTGCTGCTCGCCGCGCTCGGGCTCGAACCCGCCGACGGCATCGCATCCGCGCCGGGTTCGTGAAGGCGAGGCCTCGATCCTGCGGGGTGAGCAACCTGAGATGGATCTTGGGTTCTTATCATCCGGCGGGGATCGCCGACCGGCTGGCCGGCTTCCTCACCAACACGCCGGCCCGCAGCCCGATCGAAGCCGCGTTCGCGGTGACCGACTTGCGCGACGGGCACCAGGCGAGGATCGGCTCGCTCCGGCTCACCAGCCGGGCCGTGTCGCACGGCATGCCGGCCGGTTCCTCACCCCGGAGCAAGCGGTGACCCGCGCTTCGGCCCGGTTCGGCGGGCCCGTCGAACACGCCGCCCCCGGGGCGACTTTCTCGGTCGGCGGAGCCACGACCGCGTCGGTGCGCTCGACGAGCTGATCGCGCCCGCAGTAGCGCTCAGTGAGCCATACCGTTCCTCGGTGCGGTTGTGCGTCGTTGCGGAGCATGCCGCAACAGCCGAGGCGGACGTAGTTGGATACCCACTCACCGGTCTTGTCCGCGGCAAAGAGTTTGCGCTACCGTGACCTGGGAGCGCTCCCAGTCGCTGGCTCAGCGCCCTCGCCGCTCGGTACGCACCCTGCTCGCAAGGAGGCGATGCATGGCTCTCCGTGCGCAAAGCCTTGTGGGCCGGCACTTCGGGACGCGCCGACGGCCGCCAGGGCATGAGGCCGCCTACCTCTGTCAGCGACAACAAAGCGAATTCCTTGAGAGAGGAACACCATGCGAGATACCCCGGGAAGGAAGCGCACGGTCGCCCGCTCGGGCCTCCGCGCGGTGTGCACAGTGGTGCTGCTGGGCCTGGGTGCCGTGCTTCCGTCACCGGTCGCGTCGGCCGCCACCGTGGACACCCACGGCTCGTACGTGTTGGTCAACCGCAACAGCGGCAAGGCGCTGGAAGTGTCCGGAGGCGCCACCTACGAGGGTGCCAGGATCACCCAGCGCACCCGCGACGACCGCGTCTCGCAGCAGTGGCAGTTCGTCGACTCCGGCGGCGGCAATTACCGCATCAAGTCCAAGCACAGCGCCAAGGTCCTGAGCTTTCCCTCCACCGCCGACCGGGCCGGCCTGGTGCAGAGCGCCGACGCCGACCGAGCGGGCCAGCAGTTCCGGCTGGCCGGCTCCGCCGGCGGCGACGTACGCCTGCTCAACCGGGCCAGTGGCAAGGCCGTGGACGTGCTGAACTCCTCCACCGCCGACGGTGCGCGGGTCGTCCAGCTGCCCGACGCCGACGGCGCCAATCAGCGGTGGCAGCTGGTCAGGATCGGCGACGACACGACGCCACCGACCCCGCCGGCCAACCCCCGCACCTCGAACCTGACGTGCACCGGGGTGACGTTGTCGTGGTCGGCGTCGTCCGATGACGTCGCGGTGGCGTTCTACGACGTCTACCACGACGGACAGCTGATAACGTCGGTGCCGGGTACGGCCCTGTCCGCCGACCTGACCGTCGTGCCGGGGGCCACCTGGGGCCTGTACGTCAACGCCCGCGACGCCGCGGGCAACGTCTCCCAGGCCAGCTCCACGGTCCCCGTCACCGTGCCGCAGTGCCAGGCCGACACCGAGCCGCCCACCACCCCCGCCGGCGTGACGGCGGCGACGTCGGGGACCACGGTCACCGTGCGCTGGACGGCGGCCACCGACAACGTCGGCGTCACCGGCTACGAGGTGCTCCGCGACGGCACCGTGGCCGGCTCGGCCGGCGGCGCGGCCACGACCTCGTTCACCGACAGCGGCCTGGCCGCGAACACCCGCTACCAGTACCAGGTGCGGGCGCGCGACGCCCAGGGCAACCGGTCGGCCCCGAGCCCGGCGGTCGCGGTCACCACGGGCTCCTCCTGCGCCACGGCGCTGTGCTCGGTCACCAGGGTCACCACCGAGACCGACCTGCCGTGGGGGCTGACCACCCTGCCCGACGGACAGGTGCTCTACAGCCGCCGCGACACCTTCGAAATCGTCCGCCTCGACCCCGCCACCGGCACGAAGACCGTGGCCGGACGGATGCCGGACGTCTCGGGAACCGACGGGGAGGGCGGGGTCCTGGGCCTCGCCGTGGCCACCGATTTCGCGAGCGACCCGTGGCTGTACGTCATGCACACCAGCTCGACCGACAACCGGGTGGTGCGCGTCCGCTACACCGGTGGCGTCCTCACCGGCACCCCGCAGGTGCTGCTCACCGGCATCCCGCGCAACAAGTACCACAACGGCGGCCGGCTGCGCTTCGGGCCCGACGGCAAGCTCTACATCTCGACCGGCGACGGCCAGAACGGCGACTGGGCCCAGGACCTCACCAGCCTCGCCGGCAAGGTCCTGCGCATCAACCGCGACGGCAGCATTCCCTCGGACAACCCCTTCGGCACCCCGGTGTGGAGCTACGGCCACCGCAACCCGCAAGGCCTGGCCTTCGACTCCCAGGGCCGGCTCTGGGAACAGGAGTTCGGGAACTCCATAATGGACGAAACCAACCTGATCGTCCGCGGCGGCAACTACGGCTGGCCCCGCTGCGAGGGCACCTCGGGCAGCTGCGGCGAACCCGGCTTCGTCGCGCCCAAGCACACCTATCCCGTCGCCGAGGGTTCGTGCAGCGGCATCGCCGTGGTCCGCACCGGCCTCTACATCGCCTGCGAGCGCGGAACGCGGCTGTACCGGGCCGAAATCTCCGGTGACAGCCTGACCGACGTCCAGCAGTACCTCAACGGCACGTACGGGCGGCTGCGCACCGTGGAACCGTCCGCCGACGGCGGCCTGTGGCTGACCACCAGCAACTACGGCGACAAGGACAGCATCCCGGACAACAGCAACGAAAGCATCCTCAAGGTCGAGCTCGGACGGTGAACCCCGGCCGCTCACGAAAGGAGAGCCGTCATGGCTCACCGCAGGACACTTGACTGTCGCAAGTGGACGGTACCGGCGGCGGCGATCGTCCTCGCGGGCGTGGTGGCGCCCGCGACGTCCGGCGCCACCACGTCCGCACCGTGCACACCGGGAGCGACCTACGGTTCGCCGTTGCCGAGCCAGGCGGTGGCGTCCCAGCTCATCCGGGGAGGGTTCACCTTCCTCGAAGGGCCCACCTGGGACCAGCGGACGGGCACCCTGCTGCTGTCGAACATGCAGAACCCCACCGGTCCCCAAGGCGTGCAGCCCTCGGCTGTGCTCCGATACACGCCGCCCGCGACCTTCGAGACGTTCATCGCCGACTCCGGCAGCAACGGCCTGGCGATCACCGCCGACGGCACGCGGGTGCTCGCCGCCACCCACGACAACCGCACCGTGTCCGCCTACAGCCTGACCGACCGCAGCCGGACGACGGTCGCGGCGAACTACCTCGGCCGAGCGTTCAACTCACCGAACGACCTGACCATCGGCCGCGACGGCACCACCTACTTCAGTGATCCCAACTACCAGCGCGGCAACCGCGCCGACGAGCAAGGCGGCCGGACCAGTGTCTTCCGCGTCCACGACGGTGTGGTCAGCCTCGTCGACGACACGCTGCCGCAGCCGAACGGCGTCGTCCTGTCCCCCGACGGCAGGACGCTCTACGTGGGGGCCACCGGCGCCAACGCGATCATGAGGTACACCGTCTTCCCCGACGGCACCACCGGCAACCGCGCGACGTTCGCGAGCATGAGGACACCCGACGGCGCGACCATCGACTGCGCGGGCAACCTGTACTGGGCCTCCTACGACGAAGGGCTCGTCCACGTCTTCTCCCCGTCAGGTGCCCAGCTCGGCACCATCTCCGCCGGTCGCAACACCACCAACGCGGCGTTCGGCGGACCGGACGGGCGGACCCTGTACCTCACCTCCGGTGTTTCCGGTGGCGGGTTCGGCCTGTACCAGACGCACCTCAACGTGCCCGGCAACCCCTACTGAGTGCCGTTTTCTCCGGCGAGTGCCTGATACACCGGCCGGAGCAGCTCGGTGACGTCTTCGCCGCCCGCCGTGATCGCGAACGGCGGAGCCTGGTCCACCAGCGCGTCGGACGACGTTCGCGGGCCGTGCAATGGCGCCGCGCCGCCCAGGCCCGGGGCCTGACCGCAGTCGAAGAAGGTGTCCATGACTTCGGTCAGGGCCGGGGACCTGTCGTCAGGATCGAGCGGCTCGGCCGAGATGAGCCGGTTCTTCAGCTCCTCCAGCAGCGCTTCGCGGTCCCGGCCGCGCAGAGCGAGAATCGTGAACGGATCGTCGCCGACCCGCGCCACCAGCGCGGAGAACACGGCGTTCAGGTGGCCGCACGGCACCTCGGCGTCCGGGCAGGTGCAGTCCAGTGACACCTCCCGCGCCGACGACGGGAACAACGGCAGCCGGACCGCTTTGAAGGTCTCTTCGACGTCACGGGGCAGCTCGCCGCTGAGCAGCAGGACCGTGGACGACGCTTTGGCGGCGAGGGCGTGGGTGATCGCCGCCCAGTCCGCTTTCCCGAACGCCGTCAGTCCGATTCGGACCTGGTAAGGCCGGTCGTCCCGCACCTCGGCGTCGACGCGCCCGGCGCCGACCTCCATCGACACGACGCGCCCCTGGCCGCGAGCGGGCAGGAGGACGCCGATCGCCGTCAACGCCCGGATGAACCGCTTCGGCCACCACGGGAGCGGCTCAGTCATCGATCGCCTCCTCCCCCAGGGTGAGCACCCCGCGCAGCGCGTCCGTGGACAGTTCGGTGAGCCAGCCTTCGCCCTCGCCGACGACCATTCCCGCGAGCGCGCGCTTCTTGGCGATCAGGGTGTCGATGCGTTCCTCGATGGTGCCCGGGCAGACGAACTTCCGGACCTGGACGGTGCGTCCCTGCCCGATCCGGAACGCCCGGTCGGTGGCCTGGTTCTCCACGGCCGGGTTCCACCAGCGGTCCAGGTGCAGGACCTGGCTGGCGGCGGTCAGCGTGAGCCCGGAGCCGCCTGCCTTGAGCGAGAGCAGGAGGATCCGCGGCCCGTCGCCGGACTGGAAGCGTTCCACGATCGCGTCTCGTGCCCCTTTTGCCAGGCCGCCGTGCAAAAACGCGACTTCGGTGCCGAGCCGGTCCGACAGATGAGGCACGAGCATGTGGCCGAATTCGGTGTACTGCGTGAAGCACAGCACCCGATCGCCCGACGCCAGGATTTCCGCCAGGATCTCTTCGAGGCGGACGACTTTGCCGGAGCGGTGCCCGATCGGGGAACCGTCGTGCAGCAGGTGCGCGGGGTGGTTGCAGACCTGCTTGAGTTTCGTGATCGCGGCGAGGATGTTGCCGCGGCGCTTGATGCCGTGGCTGTTCTCGATCTTCTTCATCATCTCGTCGACGATCGCGCTGTACAGCGTGCCCTGCTCGCGGGTGAGCCGGTATTCCTGCCGGATTTCGAGCTTTTCCGGCAGCTCGGGGACGATCGCGGGGTCCGTCTTCACCCGGCGCAGCAGGTACGGCTGCGTGAGCCGGCGCAGAACGGCGGCCGTGGCGGTGTCGCCCCGGCGCTCGATCGGGACCGCGAACCGTTGCCGGAACTCGAACCTGCTGCCGAGCAGCCCGGGGTTGAGCAGGTCCAGCACCGACCACAGGTCGGCCAGCCGGTTTTCCACCGGGGTGCCGGTCAGCGCGAGCCGGTGCCCGGCCGTGAACCGGCGCACCGCCTTGGCCGTCGCGGTGTCGGCGTTCTTGATGGCGTGCGCTTCGTCGAGCACCAGGCGTCGCCAGTCGAACCGCTCGAGTTCGCCGGCGTCCCGGGCGGCGGTGGGGTAGGTCGTGACGACGAGGTCGGCCGCGGCGACCTGCTCGGCGAGCGCGTCCCCCCGCGCGCGGGCGCTGCCGTGGTGGGCGAGGACACGCAGGCCGGGAGCGAAGTTCGCCGCCTCCCGCTGCCACATGCCGACCAGCGACATCGGGCACAGCACCAACGTCGGCCGGCGATCGTCGTGCGCCCGTTCGACGGCCTCGAGCGCCAGCGTCTGGACCGTTTTGCCGAGGCCCATGTCGTCGGCCAGGCACGCACCGAGCCCCAGCGCCGACATGAACGCCAGCCAGGCGACCCCCCGCTGTTGGTAGGGGCGCAGCGTGGCCCGGAACGACGGCGGCAGCTCGACCGGCCGCAGGGTGTGGCCGACCCGCTCGGCCAGGACGTCCCCGACCCAGCCGTCGGCGCTGACGTCGGTGACCGGGAGCGGTGTCTCGCGCGTGAGGTGGACCAGCTCCAGCAGCTCGGCCGCGGTGGGGCGGTCGGGGCGCCGGTTCGGGTCGCGGCGCAGGAACTCGAGGCCGGCGCGGAGCCGGTCGGCATCGACGCTGATCCACCTCCCCCTCAGCCGCACCAGCGGTGTCTTCGCCGCGACGAGCCTGGCCAGTTCCTCCTCGCCGAGCTCGTCGTCGCCCACCGCGAGCGCCCAGCGGAACCCGCCCAGCTCGTCGCGGCCGACCCGGCTGCGAGCGACGACCTGTTCGGCGGGCGTGCTGCGGACGGACAGCCGGAGCCCGAGCCGGCGCCTGCCGTCCCAGGTGGCCGGAAGCTGCACTTCGAAGCCGGCCTCGATCAGCCGGGTCGCGCCCGAGGTGAGGAACTGTTCGGCTTCCTCGACAGTCAGGTCGTACTCGGACGGCTGGGTCCTGCGCAACGCCGGCGCCAGCACCGGTTCCACCAGCGCGGCCCGGCCCAGTTCGGCGACGAACAGCCCTCTCGGGTCCCTGACCAGCCCGTTCGCCCCGCCTGACCAGATCTGCCCGGCCGGCAGCAGCAAGCTCGGATCGGCCGTCGCACGCAGCAGGAACTGCAGCTGCCACTTGGTGCCGTCGCCGGTCTGGTCGTCGGGATCGTCCGCGTCCGGCTGACGCAGCGTGCCGGCTTCGGCCAGCCGGAAACACGCCCGGCCGTCGACGACGTCGGTGTCGGCGACCTCGTCCCACTTCGCGACGGCGTCGGCCAGGACACCGAGCTCTCCCAGCGGCAGCTCGACGCGGGGAGCGCCGCCCTGCAAAGCGGACAGCCACACCCCGGCCGCACCCCGGCCCCCGCGCAGGTCGACGGGCGGATCCGCCCGCGCCAGCCGGTCCCGGACCGCCGCGTCGACCAGGGTGTGCAGGGCATCGGTGACGAGCGCGCGCGGCGAGGCCCCGGTGAGCGGCGCGATCTGCTCGGCCCGCCCGACCGGCGGCATGGCCGCGACCAGCGCGTCGAACGCGACGAAATCCACGCCCTGGAGCACCGGGCGCCACCGGGCCTCCGCCACGTCGCCCTGGCGGACCAGCGTCGGCAGCACTCGCCCGCGCCGCACCAGATCCGCGGCCAGGCGGGCCACCGCCCGCAGGTAGGTGACCGAAGCGCCGTACGTGGCCGAGTCGTCGAGGTCGTCCAGCTCGGTCGCGTCCACGACCAACGCCGGCACCGACCACGGCCGCAGCGTCGGCGCCGGGCCCCGCCTTTTGCCGCCCGGCTCGGAGGAGGCGAGCGGCCGGTTCACCCGCGACGGGAGCAGCAACGTCACCGACGTGGGCTTGCCGGGATGCAGCGCGGTCAGGTTCGCGCTGGAGACCGCGAACGGATGCGGAAGCGCGATCTGTGCCGAACGACTCGACGTGCCGGCCGGGCCTCGGTCGTGCTCCGCCCAGAGCAGCAGACCCCGGCCCGGCGACCACAGAGCGTGCACCAGGGGCAAGGTCTGGGGCTCCTTCGTCCGATCCGGGTTCCCCGCAGATCGTCGCACGGCAGCGCCGCGGCAGCTGCACCGACCGCTACCGGTCCCTAAGAGGCGAGTTTTCTCAACAGCGCTCCGGAAACGCCTGCGGGCAATGCCCGCAGGAGCTGGATCAGCGCGGACGTCGTCCAGGGGAAGGACGCGTCGGCGGGTTCCCGCCGCAGTGCCCGGACCACGTGCCGCGCGGCCTGCTTTTCGCTGATCTGGAACGGCTTCGGCAGCCCGTCGGCGCTGACGCGCGCGGTCGCCACGAAGCCCGGATACAGCGAGGTGAAGCGGATCCCCTCCGGAGCGAGCTCGACCCGCGCCGCGTCGATCAGCATTCGCACCGCCGCCTTCGCCGCCGAATACGGCCCTTGACGCGGAATGCCCATCAGCCCCGCCAGCGAATTGGTCTGCGCGATCAAGCCACCACCCTGGCGGCGCATCTGCGCGATCAGCGGGACGAGGTAGTGCACCGTCACGTCGTAGTTCACCGCCATCACCCGGGCGATGTCGGCCACCCCGGCCTCGGCCATGAGCATGTCCGGCCCCTGACCCACGTTGAGCAGCGCGACGTCCACCGCACCGAACTCCGCCACCACCCGCTCCACCACCGCGGCCGCGGCCGCCGGGTCGAGCGCATCGGCCACGAGGTCGAGGCACTCACTCCCCGCCGCGCGGACCTCCGCCGCCACGGCCGCGAGCTCCGCCGCCCGCCGGGCGACGACCACCACCCGGTTGCCATGACCGGCGATGTCCCGCGCCACCTGGGCACCGATCCCCGAGGACGCGCCGACGATCAGGATCGTCTGGTCCACCAGCGCAGCCATCGCCGTCTCCTTCGCTCAGTGCGCGGTCGCGCCGAGTTCGATGATCAGCACGCCCGCGGCGATCAGCCCGACGCCGGCTCCCATCCGTTTCGTCAGCGCGTCTTTGAAGAACACCCGCGCGCCGATCGCCGTCAGGGCGACGCCGCAGGCCGCCCAGACGCCGTACGCGATCCCCACTGGCATCCCCTGCGCGAGAGCGACCGTCAGCAAGCCGAAGGCGCCGATGTAGAAGACCGCGACGGGCGCGATCCACCGCTTCTTCCGCAACCCCTCCGAGGCTCGCAGCGACAGCGTCGCCGCCACCTCCGACAGGATCGCCCCGGCCAGCAGCACCCACGTCATGACCGCACCTTGCTTTCGGTGCCGTGACCGGTCTCCACTAACACGACGCCGCCGATGACCGCGGCGATCCCGATCGCGATCAGCGGCGTGAACGGCTCGGCGAACAACACCGCGCCCATGACCGCGGTCAGCGCGACTCCCGCGGCCGCCCAGATGCCGTAGACGACACCAATCGGAGCGCCCTTACGCAGCAGCGCGGAAAGCGCCACGAACGCGCCGAGGTAGCCGGCCACGGTCAGCACCGCCCACCAGGCGTCGTCGATCGTGGCCCGCAGAGCCAGGGTCGCCGCCACCTCCAGCACGATCGCTCCGGCCAAGATCGCCCATTTTCCCATCGTGGCTCCTCACCGCTCGAGGCCACGCCGTCGGGGCCGCATCGTTGTCGTTGCCGGCCAGCATACCGGCGACTTGGCCAGTTGTCCAAGTCAGTTGACCAGTATAGGTCCGGTTAACTGGTCAACCGTCCAAGACACCGTGGTAACGTGCGGACCGAACCTGGTGATCGGGAGGGAGCGGGTAGCCGGATGGCTCGCATGGCGTTGAAGGACCGCCGGGAAGAACTGATCGCGGCCGCGCTCAGGGTGATGGTTCGCGACGGGGCCGGGAAGGCGACGACGCGGGCGATCGTCAGCGAGGCCGGGATGACCTTGGGCGTCTTCCACTACTGCTTCGATTCGCGCGAGCAGCTGCTGCAAGAGGTGATCACCCGCATCACGGACAGCCTGGCCGCCGCGGCGCGGCGGGCGTTCGCCGACGAAGACGACCTGAGCTCGATCATCGTCAAGAGCCTCACGGCGTACTGGGAGGGCGTGGAGGCGAACCCCGGCGAGCACCTGCTCGGGTACGAACTCTCCCAGCACGCCCTGCGCCAGCCGGGTCAGGAGGACTTGGCGCACCGGCAGTACCGGCACTACCTCAAGGTCCACGAGGACCTTCTCACCGACGCCGCCGCCAAGACCGGGATCCAGTGGACGGTCCCCGTGCCGGTCCTCGCCCGCTACCTGAACTCGGTACTGGACGGGCTGACGATGACCTGGCTGACCGACCGCGACAGCGAACACAGTCGTGAAGTCCTCCGGCTCACCGGCGAGCACCTGCTGACTCTCGCCACCCAACCCGCGCAGAACTGAGATCCGGCTCGTCCTTTGGTGATCCGGTCCCCCAGCGGCCGGAACCGGAACCCGCCGGCCGGCAAGCCGGAGATTTGCTCACGCACCGTCCGCGCCGGGCCGCCGTCGCGGATTCTTCCGCCGGCTCGCAAAGCCCGTGCCGGCGGCGATCCGGGGCCTTGTCTCACGACTCGGCGCCGACGCCGGTCATGATGTGTGGTCGCGCCGGGGCAGCAGCAGGGCCGGGTCGAGCTTCCGCTCCGCGAGCGCGCGGGCGACGTTGCCGAGCATGAGGTTGTGGCTCCGGGCGTAGGCACGCAACGCGGTGAAGGCGTCGTTCATGCTGAGCCCGCCGGTCACGGCGAGGACACCTTTCGCCTGCTCGATGGTCACCCGGCTGTTCAGGGCCGTCTGCAGCTGCTCGGACAGCGTCTCCCCGTGCCGGACCGCCCGCTCCTGCAGGATGCCGATCGTGGCCGTGTCGGCCAGCCCCTGCGAAACGACAAGGTCCGGATCAGCTCCGCCACCGCGGGTGCGTTCCCCCGGACTCTAGCGCGGACCGGCGCCGCCGCGCGGCCGTCGAGGCTACGATGAAGAGTCCGGCAGCCGAGACCGGCGGAGGACCGATGACCACTGCGACATCTCGATACCCCAGCTCTCCACCCGCGGCCCCGTGCCGATGAGGCGCCCCGCGGCACCCCCGCTCGAGCAGACCGGGACCGAGCTCACCCGCGACCAGCGCTACCACGGTGCCCGGGTGGTGGCGTCGGCGGCGATCGACGCCGACGACTGCGCGTTGCTGCTCGCCGTGCTCGGGCTCGAACCCGCCGACGGCATCGCCACCCGCTCCGGACCGCGCTCGTGAGGCCGGGCCGGTCACGGCCGAACAGCACCTAACGACGCCGGTGGGGGTATTCCGGCGAGCGGTGCTGGAACGACAGGATCGCGGGGTTGCAGACCGTGCCGTCCCGGATCTCGATGGCACGCCGGACGGTTTCGTTCCTGTCCCATGTGGATTGTCCGGAGAGGACAGACCGCAGGTGGGGCAGCAGCGCTTCGCTGATCTCCCAGGTCGCCGAGTTCCACAGGTACGAGGGGCTGTGATCGACGCCGTAGTAGGTGAGGCCGTCGCCGATCGGGAAGGCCGGCCGGGTGAACGTCGTGGGCCGGGCCCAGCTGAAGCCCATGCCTTCGTCGCAGGAGACGTCGACGATGAGGCTGCCGGGGGCGAAGGCGGCGAGGTCCTCCTCGATGAGGAACGTCAGCGGTGCGGCGGTGTCCTGCAGCACGCAGTTGACGACGATGTCGTGCTCGGCGAGGAACCCGGCCAGCGGGACCCGGCCGTGGTCGGTGATCGCGTGGCTGCGGCGGAGGTCGCCCGGGTTGTTCACGTCGTGGTCGATGTGCACCATCGTCGCCGAGTGGATCGGCGAGCTGACCGCGCTGAGACCGCGGGCGGTGAGGACGTCGACGTCGTGGATCCCGTGGGCGTTCAGCGCGGTCACCGAGCCGCGCGCGGTCGCGCCGAAGCCGATCACCACGGCCCGCAGCCGGCGGCCGTAGTCGCCGGTCGACCCGATCAGCTGCAGGGCGTGCAGCACCGAGCAGTAGCCGGCCAGTTCGTTGTTCTTGTGGAAGACGTGCAGGTCGAACGAGCCGTCGCGCCGCCAGTGGTTCATCGCTTCGAAGGCCATCACGGTCAGCCGCCGGTCGATGGCCAGCTGCGTCAGCTCGACGTCCTGCACGCAGTGCGGCCAGCCCCACAGCACCTGGCCTGCCCGCAGTTCGGCGACGTCCTCCCGAAGCGGCTTGGCCAGCAGCAGCACGTCGCACTCGGCAATGAGCTGCTCGCGCGTGCGCATCCCCGCGACGACGCCCGCCAGTTTCCCGTCGGGGACGCCGAACGGTTCGCCGTAGCCGTGTTCGAGGTAGATGGTTTCCCGGAGATCAGCGGCGATCCGGTCGAAGTGGTGCGGGTGGATCGGCAACCGTCGTTCGTTCTCCTTGCGTGAACGCGCGATGACGCCGAGACTGAGCTGGTCCACGAGGGCCCCTTTGCTAGAACACCAGTCTTAACACACTCAGCGCAGCCGTCGTGTACGCTGGGTGTTGTCCGAGAGCATCTCGTGCGCGAGTGATCGAACCTGCGCCGTCCTCGGCTCCAATCCGGTCGTCCGGCTCGAGGGATTCCGGTCGCAGCACCCCGGCACCCTGTCGGTGATCGGCTGGGACCGGCTCCGGCTGACCTGCTGGTCGTCCCGCCGGAAACGGGTCCCGACGCCGCGGAGCGCGCCCTCGCGGCCGCCGCGGACCGGGACAGCACCGGCGACGGGTCCCTGCCCGCCGCAGCGCAGGCCGAAGCCGCCGAAGCGCTGCCCGCCTGAACCGCGCCACCTCCGGTGGCGTCCACGAAAGGAAATCCCGATCAGTAGCCTCACCTCGGACAGTTCGCTGTTCAGCCACCCCGTCATCGAGGAACCCCATCCCGGAGCGCTCACCGCGCCCCAGGAGCACCGGTACGGGAGCCTGTTCCTCCAGCCGGTGGGCACGGCGGCACCGCCGTCCGGCGGCAACGCCGGCTCCGGTCCGCAGCGACGGCCGCGCGCGGCGAACCCGCGGGCACACGACCCGTCCGGACGCCGCGCCCGATGACACCGGCGACGTTCCGAGCCGACCTGACGGAGGCCGACCTGACGGGGGCCGACCTGACGGGAGCCGACGTGCGACCGGGCCGCGCCGGTACGGAAACCGGCGCCACGGCCGGAGTTGCGTGTGCGGCCTGCTCCCATGCCCAGAGCTCACACGATTCGATCGCCCGCCGTTTCTGCACAGCCACCACGGCGGGTGGGTTCAACCGCGGCTGCGTCTGCGTCGGCGACCCGGCGAACAGCTGAACGCGGCCTCGGCTCGACCGGCGTCAGGGCACCGGAACCGTCCACATCAGACGGGTGCCACCGCCGGCCGGGCGCTCGACCCGGAAGGACCCGCCCGCTTCCGCGGCGCGCCGTTCGAGGTTGCGGAGCCCGCTGCGCACCGCGGCTTCCGGCATCCCGATCCCCGTGTCCGAGACTTCGACGAGCAGGTCACCGTCCAGGGACACGGTGACCGCCAGTTCGTCGGCCCGCGCGTGCCGCAGGACGTTGGTGACGGCTTCCCGGACCACCGCCTCGGCGTGCTCGGCCAGGCCGGCGGGCACCCGGTCGAACGAGCCCGCCAACCGCACCGTCGTGCGGATCGCCGAGTCTGCGGTCGTGTCGATGACCGCGTTCTGCAGGCGTGCGCGCAGCCCCCGCCCGGCTCCCGGTTCGGCGTGCAGGTCGAAGATCGCGCCCCGGATCTCCTCGATGACGTCCTGGAGCTGATCGATGTGCCGGGCGAGCCGGACGGTGACCGCGGCTGAGCCGCTCCGGCGGCGGGTGCCCTCGATGCTCAGGCCGACCGCGAAGAGCCGCTGAATGACCTGGTCGTGCAGGTCGCGGGCGATCCGGTCACGGTCCACCATGACGTCCAGCTCACGCCGGGCGGCCTGGCTTTCGGCGTCCCGGAGCGCCAGCGCGGCCTGGTCGGCGAAGGCGGACACGATCTGGAGCTCGTGCTCCTCGAACAGCGGCGCCCCGCGCGGACGAATCGCCAGGAGCACACCCGAACTGGACTCGGTGGACCGCAACCGCACCGCCAGTGCCGGCCCGAGGTCCACGCCGTGGCCCAGGTCGAACGCGAGGCTCGGCACGCTGCGCGGCACGTGGTCGTCCAGCACCGCGCCCGAGGTCGATCCGCCGAGCGGGATCCGGCGGCCGGTCAGCACGTCGGCGTCCGGTCCGGCGCACACCGTGACGACCAGCACCCCACCGGGTTCCGCGGGCAGCGCGATGAGGACGTCCTGGGCACCGGTGAGGCCGGCGGTCCGGCTCGCGATCAGGCGCAGCACCTCGTGGACGTCGGCGCCGCCCAGCAGCTCGGCGGAGATCTCGCCAGTGGCCTCCAGCCACCGTTGCCTGCTCCGGGTTTCCCCGTACAGCCGCGCGTTGTCCACGGCGATCCCGGCGGCCGCCGCCAGCGCCACGATCGCCCGCTCGTCGGCAGCGGTGAAGGGGTGCTCGCCACCGAGGTACAACCGTCCCAGCACGGCACCCCGCACCACGAGCGGGACACCGAGGAAGCTCCGCGTCGACGGGTTGCCCGGTGGAGAGCCCAGGTCGGCCAGGCGCACCGGATCCCGGCCGGTCACGAACGCGCCGAGCAGCTCGTGGCCGGCCGGTGGTGGCCCGATCCGGCCTCCTGTGGCGTCGTCGACGCCGGTGACGGCGAGCCCGGTCGTCCGGCCGTCGTCGTCGAGCAGGGCCAAGGCGCCGTAGCGGGCGTCGACCAGGTCGGCGGCGGCGGTCACGATCCGGTGCAGCGTCGTCTCGAGCTCCAGACCGGCGGAGAACGCGAGTACGGCCGCGAGCAGCGCGTCCATCCGGTCCCGGCCCGAAGCGGCATCTTCGGGCATGTCACCACACTGGCACAGCGCTCCGGCCCGCAGCGGGATCCGGGCGAACCGCACCGTGTTCGCAACCGACGACCTTCGCCGGGACGTCCGAGGCCGTTCGGCACTTGGCCGGGGGCCTGTTCGGGCGGACGGTGGGCACGAAGCGAAGTCCGGCGAACCTCGGAGCTGTCTCATGAAGACCGGTGTCATGCCCGTGGGTCCGCTCAGCGCGAGCCAGGTGCGATCCGTCCTCCTCACGGCGACGGCTCCCTCGCCGTTCCGGATCGCCCGGCCCTGGCGGTTCCAGTGCACGCCGGACGCCATCGAGCTGTACACGGACGTCCCCGCCGCGAGCACCGACAGCGATCAGCGGGAACGGCTCCTGAACTGCGGGGTGGCCCTGCTCAACCTCCGGCTGGCGATCAAGGCGCAGGGCAGCCATCCCGACGTCCACCTGTTCCCCACGGCCGACCGGCCCGACCTGCTCGCCGTCGTGCGGCCGCAGGGACACGAGACGAACGCCCCGCACGACCAGACGCTGGCGGACACCATCGCCGACCAGCGGAGCAACCGCCGGCCGTTCACCGCCGCCGTCGTGCCTCCTTCGGTCCAGCGGCAGCTCCGGCGCGGCGCCGAGATCGAACGCGGGTGGCTGGCCACGATCACCGCCGAGCAGGTTCCGGCGTTGCGGGAGATCATGCGCCGCGCGGAAGTCCCGCCGGCGACACCCGGTCCCGGCGGCGGGACGGACCTCGACCTCGAGCCCGACCGGCTGGTCGTGGTCGTCGGCACCCTGCACGACACCGCCCTCGCCCGGCTCCAGGCCGGCCAGGCCATGCAGCGGGTCCTGCTGACCGCCGGCGCCGCCGGGATCTCGGCGGCGCTCTCCTCGCAGGCCATGGCTGTACCGGCGACCCGGCGTGAACTGCGGCAGCTGCTCGGCGGCGGGATCTGGCCCCAGATCATGCTTCGCCTCGGCCACGGCACCGCGGTCGCGTCCCCCGCGCACGCGCTGCTCGAAGACGTCGTGATCAGCGACGAACACCCCTTCGACGCTAGGAGCCCGGACGGCGTTGCGCGTCGTGGATCCCGGTGACCAGCACGGCCGCCTGGGACCGCCGCTCCAGCCCGAGCTTCGCCAGCAGCCGGGACACGTAGTTCTTGACGGTCTTCTCCGCCAGGAACATCCGCTCGGCGATCTGCCGGTTCGTCAGGCTTTCCCCGAGCAGGTCGAGCAGGACGAGCTCCTGCTCGCTCAGCCCCGCCAGCGGGCTCGGCTTCCCGGTCTTCGCCCGCAACTCGGCCACGAGCGCGGCGACCGCGCGGCCGTCCAGCAGGGTCTCGCCGGACCCCACCCGGCGGATGGCGTCGACCAGCTGCAGCCCCTTCACGTCCTTGATCACATACCCCTCGGCGCCGGCCAGCACCGCTTCGACCATCGAATCCTCGTCGGTGAAGGAGGTCAGCATCAGGCACCGCAGGCCGGGCAGCGCCGCGCGCAGGTCGCGGCACAGCTCCACCCCGTTGCCGTCGGGAAGCCGGACGTCCAGCACCGCCACGTCCGGGCGCAGTGCGGGCACCCTGGCCAGGGCCTCGGCCACCGAAGAAGCCTGCCCGACGACCGTCAGGTCGGGTTCGTCGTCGACGAGTTCGGCGACCCCGCGCCGCACGAGTTCGTGGTCGTCGACCAGGAAGACCGTGATGACGTGCGGGTCGTGCCGCGTGCTGTCATCCACCGCCCCAGGCTACGCCCGCCCGCGCCGAACGACCCCGCAACAGAGGTCCGGCGACTCCAGGCCGCGCGGCGCGGGAGGGCCACGGTAAGGGAACCACCGCGAAGCCACCTGCCGCGCGGTCGCCGGGGATCAGCGGAGTGCGGGACCCGATCACGCTGCGGCCTTCGACGAGGATCGTACCGCCACCGATCAGCTCGTCCGTGACCTCGACGTCCATTGTGGACTTCACCAGGGGACCTCCGTCGGCAGGCGGGGTTCGTGGTGGAGGAGTTCGAGCGCCTCGGCGTCGGCGACCACGGCGAACTTCCGGTAGCTGTTGCGGACCGCCTGCAGCCAGGGCAGTGAGCGAAGACAGACGATCTGGTCCACCTCGCGGGCGAGCCGGTCGAGGACGCTCGCCTGGGCGACCGGAACCGCGAGCACGATCCGGCCGGCCTGGCGGGCACGCAGGACGCGGATCGCCGTGTGCGCGGTCGTGCCGGTGGCGGCGCCGTCGTCGGCCAGGACGACCGTCCGGCCCGCGATCGGCACCGGCGCCACGGTCTGCCGGTAGACGCCGACCCGCCGCGCAAGCTCGGCACGCGCCCCGCCGGTGAGCCGGGTCAGTTCCTCCGGCGCGATGTCGGAACGGCGGATGGCGGTGTGGTCCCACACGAGCAGCCCGCCCTCCCCGACCGCGCCGAACGTCGCCGCGGGTGGTCCGGCGACCTCGATCCGGCGGGTGAGCAGGATGTCCAGCGGCGCACCGAGAACGTCGGCGATCCGGCCCGCGACCACGAGCCCACCGCCGGACAGCCCGAGAACCACGGCTCGATCGCCGCGGAGCGGACGCAACCTGAGGGCCAGTCGTTCGCCGGCTTCCCGTCGATCGCGGAACCGCATGGCCACTCCCGTCCGGTGGTGCCTCGACGACCGCCTCCAGCATCACCGAGCCGCCCAGGGGACACGAGGGCCGTTGGTCACCACGCGACGGACCGTTCGGCACCACTGGTCACCACAGGGCAAGGCGCGCACGACCCGCCACCCGCACCGAGGTGGTCAGCGGGCGTCCGCGACCGGCCGCCGCGGCGCCGCGAGGGCCGCTGCCCGCGAGGCGTGCACGGTCAGTCGTTCGCATTCCCGGGCGAGCTGCAGCGGGCGCCGCGTCGCGCGTGTCGTCGCCACCAGCCTCAGGTCGATGCCCGGCCCGGCCCGGCGATGAGCGTCGAGCAGCACCTCCAGGCCGGCGGAATTCAGGAACAGCACGAGCGACAGATCCACGACGACCCGCCGCGGCGCCTGGCTCAGCGCCGCGTCGAGCGCGTCGCGGAGCATGGGTGCGGTGCTGAGGTCGACGTCGCCGGCCACGGCGACGACCAGCGCCCAGCCTTGCCTCTCCACGGTGATCGTCAGGTCCTGGTACCGGTGGGCCGATGGTTCGCGGCCCCCGGAGGCCGGCTCCCCGCCCGGTCCGGGCAACGGCGGCGGAACGGATTTGAGGAGCGGGCGGCGGGGGCGCGGAAGGTCGGAGACGAACGATTTCACGATGGGATCTCCTCGGAATGTGGCGTCGGCGCCGGGGGCGTCACGGTCCGGCGTGCCCGTCCTGGTGCCGGATGGAATCCCCGCCCTTGTGGTGATCGGCCCGGCCGTACACGCTTTCGAGCACGCTCTCGAGTTTGTGCGTGGCACCCCGGCACGCCTCGGCGACGGAACCCGCGCGATGGCTGACGGCCACCGCCCGCCGCCCGGCCGGCCGGGCCTCGAGCACGCAGCGCCGGTCCAGTCCGTCGTCGGTGGTGGCTTCTTCGCTGAAATGGACTTCCAGCCGCGTGATGTGGTCGCTGAACCGCGCCAGCCTGGCGGCGAGCTCCGACTCGAAGTGCCGGACCAGCTCCTCGCCGCCGTGCATGGTCCGGTCCGTGCTGATCTGGATCAGCATGCGTTGTGTCCTCTCGACGACCTGTGGCCCGGGGCCCGTGCGAAGCGGACGTTCCGGATGGCCACCGGCCTCCGGCCATCCTGCGCGCCGGCGTCGCCGGCTGCCCAGGGTCACACGTCCTCTGTCCGGGGGCCGAAGGAAACCTTTGCCCGGCACGCGGCGTCCCGGCGGCCACGGCGAGTATCCGGCCGCCGGTTCAGGGCGTAGGATGAACCACACGCTCCGGACCCTGGCGACACCGACCGAAGTCGATGGCGAAGGCCAATCCTGGTGGCACCACAATCAGCGGCTTCAGTCAGGCGGGAACTCGCGCCGCGGCTGCTCTGCCGCGGTGGCCTGCCGGAGCGGAGAGGCCGATCAGATGAGCACCGAAGCCACCTACATTTCCCGGTACGACCAGCGCGTCAAGCTCGTTCAGGGCGTGCTCGGAAAAGACACGGAACTCACGGGCAAAGCGACCCGCGCGCTCGCGGTCCGGGTGTTGCACACCTTGGACGCCATTCCCGAAAAAGTGCGCTGAGCCAGCACTCCGAAACGACTTCGCCATGGCAGAAAAAGAAATCATCACCCCGGCACCCGCTTTCGTGACGACCCTGGGGATCACGGTCGGCTACCACCGCTACTTCCCCCACGGCGCGTTCACCGCCACCCGCCCGGTGCGGATCGCGCTCGCCGTGGCCGGGGGCTGGCCGCCGACCCGTACATCCGCCGACGGGCGCCAGTTCGAAAGTACCTTCGCTGACGGTCATCATTCCGCCGATCATGTCCCCGACCACGCGGCTACCGCGGTGGGTGCCGGAGAACCGGTTGCCGCCGGGCTGATGCCAGACGACGTCATCGGCGAACAGGCCGGCCACCGTGGCGAAGTCCTTGGCAGTCAAAGCGTCGAAGTACTTGTACACCACTTCGAGCGGCGTGGGCGATTCGGCCATCGAGCATTTCCTTTCCGGGTTTCTTGCTACCCCCAGGCTGCCCGATCGTTGCCGGTTACCTCAACGTAACCAATGTGGCAGACTGACGCGATGTCAGAAATGTCGAGCGATGACGCCCGGTAGAGGGCATTGAGGTGTCTTGCGTGCACAGCATCGGAGACAGGATGGCCGACCTCGCCAACCTGCCGTCGCCTCTGGTGGAGCTGCACGACGAGCGGCTCGAGCGCCGTGGTGTCCACCTCCGGCTCAAGCGCGACGACCTCATCGGCCCGGACCTGCCCGGGAACAAATGGCGGAAGCTGCGCTACAACCTCGAAGCAGCCCGGCAACAGGGCTTCACGCGGCTCCTGACCTTCGGCGGCGCGTACTCGAACCACATCCGCGCGACCGCGGCCGCCGGCCACCACCTGGGGTTCGAGACAGTCGGGGTCATCCGCGGCGAAGAGCATCACCCGCTCAACGACTCCCTTGCCCACGCCCGTGCGCACGGGATGACACTGACCTATTTGGACCGCGCGACCTATCGCCGCAAGGCCGAACCGGACGTGATCGCCGAGCTGACCCGCGAGTTCGGGCCTTGCTACGTCCTGCCCGAGGGAGGCAGCAACGGCCTTGCCGTGCGCGGTACCGCCGAACTGGCCGGCGAAATCACCACCGGCTTCGACATCATCTGCTGCGCCACCGGAACCGGCGGAACCCTGGCCGGGATCGCGGCCGGCTTGCGGGGCCCGCAACGCGCGCTCGGCTTCGCCGTGCTGAAGGGCGGCCGGTTCCTTGACGACGAAGTTCGCCGCCTCCAGCTCGAGGCGCTCGGCACCGTCACCACGAACTGGGACGTCGACGCCGACTTCCACTTCGGCGGCTACGCGAAGCGTCGCCCGGCGCTCGACAGCTTCATCGAAGACTTCGGCGACCGGCACGGAATCACCCTCGACTGGGTGTACGAGGCAAAGATGCTCTACGGGCTCTTCGAGCGTGCGGAAGCCGGCTGCTTCAGGCCGGGCACTCGAGTCGTCGCGGTACTGAGCTGAGGGGGAGCGGAATGACCACACCGGTGCGCCTGGTCGAAATCACCGACGACAACCGCGACGAGGTGTGCGGCCTGCGCGTGCGGCCCGGCCAGGAACGGTTCGTCGCTTCGGTGGCGAAGTCGCTGGAGGACGCCGTGACGACGCCCGAGGGTGAGCCCTGGTACCGGGCCGTCTACTCGGGCGGCGAGCCGGTCGCGTTCGTGATGCTCAGCTGGAACGTGCCACCCGGCAGGCCCGGCATCCTCGGGCCCTACTTCCTGTGGCGGCTGCTCGTCGACGGGCGGCACCAGGGCCGCGGGATCGGCCGCGCGGTGCTGGACGAGGTCGTCGCGCTGGTGCGGGCCGACGGCGGGCAGGAACTGCTCACGAGCCACCAGCCCGGCGACGACGGACCGGGCGCCTTCTACCGGAAGTACGGCTTCTCGCCGACCGGGGAGATCGACCACGGGGAGGTCGTGCTGCGGCTCGGGTGGTGATTGCCGTCAGGGTCGGCGCAACCGGTTGCAGGGGCTAAGCGATACCTCTTTTCCTCGCGTAGCGTTTGAGCTGTTTCGCCCCGGCCTCCGTGTTACGGGCATGGTGGTCGGATAGGGAAATGCGGGGTAGACGATGAAACATCCGGGGCCTTTGTTCACACTGCTCGCCGGTGTCGTGCTCGCCGGCGGGATCGGAATCGTCAACCTGGCGACCGGGACGGGCGTCGCCCCCGTCGCCGGAGCCGCCAACGCGGCCGCGAGCACCACGGCAGCGCCGTCCAAGACGTCCGAAGCGCCGAAAACCGAAGCACCCCACACGGAAGCGCCCGCACGGGCGGACTACGCGGGGCGCGTCACCGGCGGCGGCGCGTCCGTGGCGGTCTCGGTGCGCGACGGCCACGCGATCGCCTACCTCTGCGACGGCAAGAAGGTCGAAGCCTGGCTGCAGGGCGTGACGGCCGATGGGAAGCTCGATCTCAAAGGAGCGAAGAACTCCAGCCTGACGGGTAGCTTCGACGCCGGTTCGGTCACCGGCACCGTGACGGCGTCCGGCAAGACCTGGCAGTTCACCGCGCCCACGGCGAAGAAGCCCGCGGGGCTCTACCGTGCGGCGCCGAAGGTCAAGGGCAAGACGGCGAAGGTCGGCTGGATCGTGCAGCCCGACGGCAGCCAGGTCGGCATCCTCACGACGGACGAGGACTCGGCGGCCGCCCCCGCGCTCGACGCGGCGGCCGGCACCGCGGCCGTCGACGGCACGCCCGTCACCGCCGAGCCGGTCAGCGGCCTGACCGGGGCGGGTGACTTCTGATGACCACGGCGGGCAACCGCGCCGCGGCCGCGCTCCTCGTGCCGCTGGTCGTCGGCGCCGTCGTCTCGGTGGTGCTCGGCGTCTACGGCAACCTGCACACCCCGACCGGCGTCGCGGTGAACGTCGCCGGCTTCTCCAGCCCGCAGTCGGTGAAGGCGTGGCTGGCCACGGTCGTCGTCGTGCTGGCCGTCGTGCAGCTGCTTTCGGCGCTGGCGATGTACGGCAAGCTCGGGCGCGCGGTGCCCGCGTGGATCGCGCCGGTGCACCGCTGGTCGGGACGGCTGGCGTTCCTCGTGTCGATCCCGGTGGCGCTGCACTGCCTCTACGCGCTCGGGTTCCAGTCGTTCGACACGCGTGTCCTCCTGCACTCCCTGCTCGGCTGCTTCTTCTACGGCGTGTTCGTCGCGAAGATGCTGCTGCTGCGCAAAGACGGCGCGCCCGGCTGGTCGCTCCCGCTCCTCGGCGGGCTCGTGTTCACCGCGCTCGTCGGGCTCTGGCTCAGCGCGTCGCTGTGGTTCTTCACCCAATCGGGCTTGACCTTCTAGGGGGCGGTAGTGGGCAACGACGACACGGACCCGGCGGTCACCCGCCGGACGGCGATGGCGATGGCGGCAGCCGGCGCGGGCCTGGTGGCGGGCTGCAGCACCTACGGCGGCAGCGCGGCCACGCCGGCGCCCGCGGCGCCCGGTGGCACCGAGCTGGGCGCGGCGGGCGACGTCCCGGTCGGCGGCGGCAAGGTGTTCGCGGACAAGCAGGTGGTGGTGACCCAGCCGGCGGCGGGCACGTTCGCGGCCTTCTCGGCGATCTGCACCCACCAGGGCTGCACGGTCGACACCGTCGCGAACGGCACCATCAACTGCCCGTGCCACGGCAGCAAGTTCAAGATCGCCGACGGCTCGGTGGCGAACGGCCCGGCGGCGAAGGCCCTCGAAAAGAAGACGGTCACCGTCGCGAACGGCAAGATCACGCTGACGTAGGCGCAGGCCTTCGCGACCGTCGACCCCACGACAGTCCACAGTGGACCCGAGGTGGCCCGGCCGAATCCCTGCCCGACCTGACGCAGGTCCGGCCCAGGTGACCCGTCAGCCGAACGCGGCCGGTCAGTCACCCCAGCCGCGCGGCGCGGGTCAGGAGGTGGCGCTTCTCGGGTTCGCTGGTGGTGCGCCGGGCTGCCTCCTGGTAGCCGGCGCGGGCCGCGTCGTGGTCGCCGGCCATCTCCAGCAGGTGGGCTCGCACCGACACCAGGTGGTGGGAGGCCGAGATGCGCTCGTCGGCCGAGAGGGTGTCGAGCAGGGCCAGCCCGGCCGCGGGTCCGTGCACCTCGGCCACCGCCACCGCCCGGTTGAGCGTCACCGCCGGGTTGGGGGCCACGCGCTCCAGAACCGTGTAGAGGGCCAGGATCTGCGGCCAGTCGGTGACCTCGGCGGTGGGTGCCTCGTCGTGGACGGCGGCGATGGCGGCCTGGAGCTGGTACGGGCCGACCGGGCCCCTCGCCAGGGTGTCGGTCACCAGTGCCACGCCCTCGGCGATGGCGTCGGTGTGCCAGAGCGTCCGGTCCTGCTCGCTCAGCGGCACCAGCGACCCGTCCGGGGCCGTGCGGGCCCGGCGGCGGGCGTCGGTCAGGAGCAGCAGGGCCAGGAGCCCGGCCACCTCACCCTCGCGGGGGACCAGCCGGTGGAGCTCGCGGGCCAGCCGGATGGCCTCGGCCGTCAGCTCGGCCCGCACCAGCCGTGTCCCCGACGTGGCCGTGTAGCCCTCGTTGAAAATGAGGTAGACCACCTGGAGCACGACGCCGAGCCGCTCCGCCTGCTCGGCCGGCGGCGGCAGCCGGAAGCCGGCTCCGGCCGCCTTGATGCGCTGCTTGGCCCGGCTGATGCGCTGGGCCATGGTCGCCTCGGGCACGAGGAAGGCCCGGGCGATCTCGGCGGTCGACAGGCCGCCGACGGCCCGCAGGGTCAGCGCGACCTGCGACGAGGGCGTCAGCGCCGGGTGGCAGCACAGGAACAGCAGCGTGAGCGTGTCGTCGCCCGCGTGGACATCGCCACCGGCGGGCGGGGTGCGGAGGGCGTCGGCCTCCTCCCGCCGTCGGCGGGCCGCGTCGCTGCGTACCTGGTCGGCGAGGCGGCGCGACGCCACCGTCACCAACCACGCCCGGGGGTTCTCCGGCCACCCCCGCACCGGCCACTGGGCCGCGGCCTCCGCCAGCGCCTCCTGGACGGCGTCCTCGCAGGCGTCGAACTGGCCGTAGCGGCGCACCAGCACGCCGAGCACCTCCGGGACCAGCCGCCGGACGGCCTGCCAGCCGGTCACGGCTCGACGTTCGCCTCGTGCATCAGCGGCCGGACCTCGACCCCCCAGTAGCGCGCCGACGGGGCTCGAGCCGCGATCTCCAGGGCTCGTTCCAGGCTGTCGCAGTCGACGATCATGAAGCTGCCCAGGAACTCCTTCGCCTCGGCGTAGGGGCCGTCGGTCACCACCGGCGTCCCGCCGGTGACCCGGACCATCTTGGCGTTCTCCTCGTCGGCGACGCCGTAGGCGCCGACCAGCTCGCCCGACTCGAACAGCTCCTGGTTGAGCGCGTCGGTGTCGCGGATGATCTCGGCGAGGGTCTCCGCGCCCACCGAGTTGAAGGCTTCCTCGTTGCCGTAGATCAGCAGCATGTACTTCACGGTTCGGTCCTCTCTCACCGCTCGGTCTCGGCCGAGCCGACCAGGGCGCCGCTCGCGCCGCGATCGTCCAGCACCAGCTTCGCCCGCCGGGTGACGGTATAGCGGATGTGGGTGACCCCGGGCGCGTCGACGACCCGGGCCGGGACCAGCTCGATGCCGTCGTCCGCGCCGAGGCCCAAACCGGGGCCGAACAGGCGCTGGCCGTCGCCCAGCAGCACCGGGGCGATGTGCAGCTCGAGCTGGTCGAGCAGCCCGGCGGCCAGCACCTGGCGCACGAGCTCCCCGCCGCCGGCCACCGCCACGTCCTTGCCGCCGGCGGCGTCCCTGGCCAGCTCGACGGCCCGCTCCAGTCCCTCGGTGACGAAGGTGAAGGAGGTGCCACCCTGACGTTCGAGCACCTCCCGGGCACGGTGGGTGACGACGAACACCGGCGCGCGGAACGGCGGTTCCTCACCCCAGGGGACCTCGCCGGCGTCGAACATGCGCCGGCCCATGACGTAGGCCCCGGCGGCGGCGAACGTCTCCTCGACGATCTTCGAGTCGATCGACTGCTCCCCGCCGGCGAAGCCCTGCCGCTCGCGCCAGGCCATGGCGTCGACGGCCCAGCGGGTGACCCGGAAGAACCCGGGCGCTTCGGGGCCCCGCATCCAGCCACTCATGTCCTGGTTGTCCCGCGTGTCCCGCGGCCCGGTGTAGAAGCCGTCGAGGGACACCGACATCTGGGCGGTCACCTTGGTCATCGTTCGCGCTCCGCTCGTGGTGGCGGCCCCGTTGGCCGCCGCTGCCCCTCAGTCGGAGCCGGCCGCTCGTTCTCGACACGCGCCGACGAGAAATCCGGGAGAATTTCCGCCTCGGACAGCACGAGAGCGTGGATCATTCCGCTGGGATCCAGCTGTCACACAGCTGAGTCCGAGCGGCCGAGTCAGGACCGGCTCTCGGCAACCCACGCTTTACACAACGGATCCGGCTCCTTACCCTCGCTCTGGAAGCGCTCCCAGACGCGAGGAGGCGGCGTGCGCACTTCGACGACGAAGGCGGCGGTCCGGGCGGTCGTGGCGCTGCTCGTGCTCGGCTTGACCCTGGCGGTTCCGGGGACGTCCGCGGGCGCCGCACCGGCTGGAAAGTTCAACTACGCCGAGGCGCTGCAGAAGGCCGTCTGGTTCTACGACGCCCAGCGCTCCGGTGCGCTGCCCGCCGACAACCGCGTCTCCTGGCGCGGTCCCTCCGCCCTCGACGACGGCAAGGACGCCGGCCTGGATCTCACCGGTGGCTTCTACGATGCCGGTGACCACGTCAAGTTCGGGCTGCCGTTCGAGTTCAGCATGACCATGCTCGCCTGGGGCGCGCTGGAGAACCGCGCCGCCTACCAGAACTCCGGCCAGTGGCAGTCCCTGCTCTCGAACCTGCGCTGGGGCGCGGACTGGCTGATCAAGGCGCACCCGCAGCCCGACGTGCTCTACGGCCAGGTCGGCAAGGGCGACGACGACCACAAGTGGTGGGGCCCCGCCGAGACGATGGCCATGGCGCGGCCCGCCTACCGCATCGACGACTCCTGCCCCGGCTCGGACCTCGCCGGTGAAGCCGCCGCGCAGATGGCCGCCGGCTCGCTGGTGTTCCAGGCCGGTGACCCTGCCTACGCGGCCACCCTGCTCACCCACGCCAAGCAGCTGTACTCGTTCGCCGACAACCACCGCGGCGTCTACTCCCAATGCATCACCGACGCCCAGAGCTTCTACAAGTCCTGGAGCGGCTACCAGGACGAGCTGGTGTGGGGCGCGATCTGGCTCTACAAGGCCACCGGCGACACGAGCTACCTGACCAAGGCTCGCGCCGAATACGAGAAGCTGTCCACCGAACCGCAGACCACGACCCGCTCCTACCGCTGGACACTGGCCTGGGACGACAAGTCCTACGGCGCCTACGTCCTGCTCGCCCAGCTCACCCACGACCCCGAGTACGTCGCCGACGCCGACCGCTGGCTGGACTGGTGGACCACCGGGGTCAACGGCCAGCGCGTGCCCTACTCCCCCGGCGGGCAGGCCGTGCTCGACCAGTGGGGGTCGCTGCGCTACGCGGCGAACACCGCGTTCGTGGCGCTCACCTACTCGGACTGGTTGCGCGCCACCGATCCCGCCCGGGCCACCACGTACCACGACTTCGGCGTGCGGCAGATCAACTACGCGCTCGGCGACAACCCGCGCGGCGCGAGCTTCGAGGCCGGGTTCGGCGTCAACCCGCCCCGCAACCCGCACCACCGCACCGCGCACGGCTCCTGGGCCGACACCATCACCGAACCGGCGCAGAGCCGGCACGTCCTGTACGGCGCGCTGGTCGGCGGTCCCACCTCGGCCAACGACGCGTACACCGACGACCGCACCAACTACACGATGAACGAGGTGGCACTCGACTACAACGCCGGCTTCACCGGCGCGCTGGCCCGCCTCTACGGCGAGTACGGCGGCACGCCACTGGCCGCCTTCCCGCCGAAGGAAACCCCGGACGGCCCGGAGATCCTGGCCCAAGGCGCGCTCAACCAGCCCGACGGCGGCACGTTCACCGAGGTCAAGGCGTATGTGATCAACAAGTCGGCGTGGCCGGCGCGCACGTTCACCGGCTCGCTGCGCTACTACTTCACCCTCGACGGCGCCACCACGCCCGGCCAGATCTCCGTCACCTCCGCGTACAACCAGTGCGACGCGCCGACCGTGCATCAGTTCTCCGGCCCGATCTACTACGTCGAGGTTCCGTGCCCCGGTGGCGTCGCCCCCGGCGGCCAGTCCCGCTACCGCAAGGAGGTGCAGTTCCGGATCACCAGCACCGGGACCTGGGACCCCGGCAACGACTGGTCGCACACCGGCCTCGCCCCGAGCGGGACCGCGCCCGCGGACAACCCGCGGCTGGTGCTCTCGCAGGGTTCCGCGGTGGTGTGGGGCACCCAGCCGGGACCGTCCACAGGGGACACCACGCCGCCGGCGGCACCCACCGGGGTCACCGCCACCGCCGGCAGCACCAGCGTCGGCCTCACCTGGACCGCCGCGACCGACGACGTCGGCGTCACCGGGTACGACGTGCTGAACGCGGCCGGTACGGCGGTCGGCAGCACCACGGGCACCAGCTACCAGGTCACCGGTCTCACCCCGGGCACCGCGTACACGTTCTCGGTGCGCGCCCGGGACGCCGCCGGCAACCAGTCCCCCGCCAGCAGCCCGGTGTCGGTCACCACCGCCGGCGGCAACCCCGGCACCGGCTCGCTCGCCGTGCAGCAGCGCGCCGGCAGCGGCGCCACGGACAACCAGATCCGCACCAGCCTCCAGCTCGTCAACCGGGGCAGCACGCCCGTCGCGCTGAACAGCGTCACCGCGCGCTACTGGTTCACCGGCGACGCGACCAACCCGGGCTACCAGATCTGGTGCGACTACGCGGTTCCCGGCTGCGGCAACGTCACCCTGCGCGTGGTGAAGCTCAGTACGCCGCGCCCGGGGGCCGACGCCTACGTGGAGGTCGCCTTCAGCGGCGGCACCCTCGCCGCCGGCGGCAGCACCGGCGAAGTCCAGGTCCGGGTCGCCAAGGCCGACTGGTCCGCGTTCAACCAGGCCGACGACTACAGCTACCGCACGGCGGCGTCGTTCACCGATCTCGCCACCGCGACCGCCTACCAGGCCGGAACCCTCGCTTGGGGTACTGAACCCTGATCGGTAGCGGATTCACGACTCACTGTAGCCACGCCGTGACCCGGGCGTCGCGAGCGGTTCACCGCCGTGCTCGCCGCGTCCGGGCATGGGCGTCGTGGACGGCAGGGCGCCTGCCGTAGGGGCCGGTCCCCCGCCGACCCGACGAAGGTCGGGATGTTCGGGACGGCGTGTCAGAAACCCGGCCCGTCAAGCAGTTTCGCAGTGGTGCCGACACCTCGTGGCTTCTTCACTGTCACCGTGTCGTCGCCGTGCTCCCGCAGGGTGATGGCGCATTCCCGGTCCCCACGCGGAAGGAAACTCCGATGCGCCGTGCCGTTTTTCGCGCTTGCGCCACGCTCGCCGTCTTGACCACGTCCCTCGGCCTGGCCGACGTTCCCGCACACGCCACCGCCGCGGTCGCGGCCGCCGCGTCGTGCTCGCAGGCCGATCTGCCGCTGCCCGACCCGGCCTGCACGCCGGGCGCGAAGAACCCGGACGTCACCCAGTCCACCATCGGCTCGACGATCTGCGTGTCCGGCTGGACCGCGACGATCCGCCCGTCCACCAGCTACACCAACGGCTTGAAGAAGCAGGGCATCATCGATTACGGCTACTCGGACACGAGCTTGTCCGACTACGAGGAGGACCACTTCCTCCCCCTCGAACTCGGCGGCGCCCCGAAGGACCCGCGCAACCTCTGGCCCGAGCCGCACTCCGGTGACCAGAACTCCGCCACCAAGGATTCCGTCGAGAACGCGGTCAAGAAGGCGGTGTGCGCCGGCCGGGCCACCCTCGCCGCCGCCCAGAACGCCATGCTCGACGATTGGACCACCGCCAAGTCCGTGCTCGGCATCGGCTGACCGCATTCGCGTCGCCGCAAGGTGAAGGCGACGAAAATGTAAGTTTCACGGCGGCGGGCCGCGACTGTGTTAGCGTTCACATCTCTGCCACAGTCCGGCTCGCCGTCAACGCTGATGGGGGTTCCGTTGTCGCACGAACATGTCGCGTCGCCACGCCGTCTCGGTCCTCTGTGGACGATCTGCGCACTGGTCGCCGCCTTCTTTTCCCTCGCGACGCCGTCGAGCGCCGCCCCATCGGCGGCGGCGCCGATCACCAAGCCGCCGATGGGATGGAACTCCTGGAACTCCTTCGCCGGGACGATCGACCACACCGTCATCGAGCAGCAGGCGGACGCGATCGTGGCCTCCGGCATGAAGGACGCGGGCTACGAGTACGTCAACATCGACGACGGCTGGTGGACGGGCGCCCGCGACTCGGGCGGAAACATCACCGTCGACACCGCCAAGTGGCCGGGCGGGATGTCCGCCATCACCGCCTACATCCACAGCAAGGGCCTGAAAGCGGGCATCTACACCGACGCCGGCCGCAACGGGTGCGGGTACTACTACCCGACCGGGCATCCCGCCTACCCCGGCACGGGCGCCGAAGGCCATTACGACCAGGACTTCCTCCAGTTCTCCCGCTGGGGCTTCGACTACGTGAAGGTCGACTGGTGCGGCGGTTCGGTCGAGAAGCTCGACGCGCGCGCCTCCTACACCGCGATCAGCGACGCCATCACGCGCGCCACCGCCCAGACCGGGCGCCCGATGGTGTTCTCCGTCTGCGAATGGGGCGGCAACCAGCCGTGGAACTGGGCGCCGGGCATCGCCAACCTCTGGCGGACCAGCGGCGACATCATCTACTGGGGCGAGCGGCCGGCGATGTCGCGCGTGCTGGCCAACTTCGACGCCGCGCAGCACGCGAGCGCGCAGAGCCCCGGGCACTACAACGACCCCGACATGCTCGTCGCCGGCCTGTCGGGTTTCTCCGACGCGCAGAACCGCACCCACCTGAGCCTGTGGGCGATCTCGGGCGCCCCCCTGATCGCGGGCAACAAGCCCAGTGACATGAGCGCCGCCACCCGCGCCGCGCTGACCAACCGTGAGATGATCGCCGTCGACCAGGACCCGCTCGGGCGGCAGGGCACGAAGGTCGCCGAGGACGCTTCGGGACTCCAGGTGTACCAGAAGGTGTTGTCCGGCACGGGCCGCCGGGCCGTCGTGCTGCTCAACCGCACCGGCTCGGCCGCGACCATCACCGCGCGGTGGTCGTCGCTCGGCCTGACGGGTTCGGCCACCGTGCGCGACGTCTGGGCCGGCGCCGACCGCGGCACCTTCGCCTCGAGCTACGCCACGTCGGTCCCGGCCGGGGAGGCGGTCCTGCTCACGGTCACCGGAGGCGACGGCACGCCCCCGGCCGGCGGGGCGATCACCGGCAAGCAGTCCGGTCGCTGCCTCGACGTGCCGAACGGGACCTCGGCGAACGGCACCCAGCTGCAGCTGCAGGACTGCCAGGGCACGCCCGGCCAGACCTGGACCCGCACGGCGAGCCGCCAGCTGACGGTCTACGGCACCAAGTGCCTCGACGCGTCCAACCAGGGCACGGCGAACGGGACACCGGTGGTCATCTGGGACTGCAACGGCCAGGCCAACCAGCAGTGGACGGTCACCGCGAACGGCACGATCACGGGTGTCCAGTCGAACCTCTGCCTGGACGCGAACGGCCAGGGAACCGCGAACGGCACCAAGGTGATCCTCTGGTCCTGCAACGGCCAGCCGAACCAGCAGTGGACGGCGCCCGCGGCGTGAGCGAGAGCTCAGTGCTGGGCGAACTGCCGGCTCGTCGGCTGGACGACGTCGGGCTTGACCGGCAGCGGGTCGATGACCAGCCGTTCGCCGTAGATGTCGGTGACCGCGACGGACCCGCCGCACCCGGCGCCGTTCTCGGACAGGAAGTAGTTGTAGTCGGTGCGCTGCAGCTGCTTCCAGGCGCCGCCCGCGCGGACTTCCAGCCGGGCCACCGGGTTGCGGTGGTCGATCACCTGGATGCCGCACCAGTACTGGGACGAGCCGGTCTTGTAGCGGAGGGAGATCCGCTTCGCCGTCGGCGGGTTCACCAGCTTCCAGGTGACCGGGATCTCCCCGAGGTTGCGCGCCCCGAGGTGGTCGAACGCCTTCGGGTTCAGGTCCAGCTGCCCGACCCGGCACGGCGCCGGACACAGGTTGGTGATCCGCACCGTCACGCTCGCGCCGCCGGCCGCCTGGACCTGGACGTAGGCGCCGCACGCCTGGGAGCCTTCGAAGTCGGCGACGTTCATCGCCGCGTTCAACGGGTCCGGGCTCGCGTCGTACCCGCACGCGCCGGTGCCGTCCGTGTCGTAGAAGGTGGCCACTCCGGAGCGGGTGACCCCCGGCTTGATCTTCCCGGCGAGCGGCGCGTCGCCCGACGCGGCCACCGGGGCGGCCGCGGACGTCGAACGCGTGACGCCGGCCGACGCGGCGGTCGTCGTCGTGGTCGCGGCCGAACTCGACGGCGTGCTCACGGACGGGGCGGTGACGGCAGGCTCGATCGCGGGGGCGCTGGTCGGCGCATTCGCCGCTTCGGCGGCGTCCGTTCCGTTCGCCCGGATCGCGACCAGGGTGACGACGACCGCCACGGTCACCACGAACAACGCCACCACCGACACGATCACCCCGCGTCTGGGCACCGCACCTCCTGACCACGACCTGGATTGGTGGTCCACAGTAGACAGGCACCACAGGCACGTCAACGACGGTCCGGCTGAATTGTGTGAGCGTTAACATACCGACCGTGACGGGCTGGTGCCCGGCCTCGCACTTCGCCACGGAGCACGGCCACACGTCCGATCGACCGATTGACGACCCGCGCCCTGCGGGTAGCGTATGGGAGCGCTCCCATACATCGACGTCAGGAGTCTCCGATGGCCGGTCAGCGACGACGTCACCTCCGGCCGGGCACGGCGAGTGGCTGTGTCCTGGCCGCGTTGCTGACCACGCAGGCCGTTGCGGCGCCACCGGCTTCCGCCGCCGGGCTCAGCCTGTCCGTGGACCTGTTCGCGGCCCGGCACGCGATCAGTCCCGACATCTACGGGATGAACGGCGGCGATCCCGCGCTGGTCGCCGAGCTCGGCACCCCGGTCTCGCGCTGGGGCGGGAACGCGAGCAGCCGGTACAACTTCAAGAACCACACCTACAACACCGGCAGCGACTGGTACTTCGAAAACATCGTGGCCGGGCCGGACAACACCCTCGAGGCCTACGTCCAGCGGAACCGCGACCACGGGATCAAGCAGGTGGTCACCGTGCCGATGTCCGGCTGGGTGGCCAAGGACTCACCGTCGTCGCCGCACGCCTGCGGTTTCCCGGCCACCCGGTTCCCGGCCCAGGACTCGTTCGACCAGTGGGACGCCAACTGCGGCAACGGCAGGCTGAACAACACGAACCTCACCGGGGCCGAAGCAGGCGACACCTCCGTCCCGGCGGACGCGTCGTTCGCGGGCGAGATGGTGTCGCACCTGGTCGGCCAGTTCGGCCTGGCGACGCGCGGCGGTGTGCCGATCTACGAGCTGGACAACGAGCCGGTGCTGTGGAGCTCCACCCACCGCGACGTGCACCCGCAGCCGGTGACCGACGACGAGCTGGGCGGCAAGAGCACGGCGACCGCCACGGCGATCAAGGCGGCCGATCCGCGGGCGGCGGTGCTCGGCCCGTCGGGCTGGGGCTACTGCGAGTGGGTCGCCTCCGGGCTGGACGGGTGCGCGCCGGGAGCGGACGCCGCCGCCCACGGCGGGCTCAACCTGTCCCAGTGGTTCCTGAAGAACATGAAGGACGCGAGCAGCGCCGCCGGCAAGCGGCTCCTCGACTACTTCGACCAGCACTACTACCCCCAGATCAGCGGCGACAAGACCCCCGAAGCCAACGCGCTGCGGCTGCGGTCGACGCGCTCGCTGTGGGACCCGGACTACGTCGAGGAGTCGTGGATCGGACCGAGCGGGGTCAACGCTCCCCCGCTGCAGTTCATCCGCACGATGAAGAAGTGGGTCTCGCAGTACGCCCCCGGCACCAAGACCGCGATCACCGAGTACAACTGGGGCGCCTTGGACGACATCAACGGCGCACTGGCCGAGGCCGACGTCCTCGGCATCTTCGGCCGCGAGGGCCTCGACCTGGCCACCATCTGGGGCGAACCGAAACCGGCCGACCCCGCCGCGTACGCGTTCCGGATGTACCGCAACTACGACGGGGCCGGGAGCCGGTTCGGCGACGTCAGCGTGTCGGCCGCCAGCAGCGACCAGGGACAGCTCGCGGTCTACGGCGCGCAGCGCCGCTGCGACGGCGCCCTCACCCTGATGGTGATCAACAAGACCGGCACCGAACTCAGTGCCCCATTGTCGATCGCGGGTGCCGCCGGCAGCGCCAAGGCGCAGCGGTTCACCTACAGCCCGGCCGATCTCTCCTCGATCGTGCGGGGTGCGGATCTCGCCGTGAACCACGGCCGCGTCACGACGACGTACCCGGCGAACTCCATCACCCTGCTGGTCGTGCCGCAGCACCGGAGCTGAGGGAGCCGCCGCAGGCGAGCATGCGGGCCGCCTGGCGGGAGAGGGAGAGCCGGGCACTGGAGCACGAGCGACCCGGTACGCGCCGCGGAAACCGGCGGAGGTGGCCCGCGAGCAGTGCACGCTCGCGGGTGCGCACGCGGGCCTACCGTGCCTACGGCCGTGGCTGTTCCGACCGGATCCACGCTTTCGCCCGCTCCGGGTGACGACCGGGCCGCCGGGAAGCGCGACTGTGGGCTGGCCGCCGCTCGTCTCCGGAGGGGATTCGCATGGTGCGAGCCACGCTCACCGATTTCCCGGCTCACCGGTTCCGTAAGCCCCAGCGGAACCGGTCCGCGGCCGCGGACCGGCGGGAGAGCCGCTCCGCCCGGCACCCGTTCCGGGGACTCGCCGACCGGTTCGGCGCCGGCGCGCAACCGCCGCCGGTCCCGTGGCCGCCCGAGCGCGACCCCGGGACCGGCGGCACCCCCTTTCCCCGCGCGCTGGTCGTGCTGCTGGGCGCCGCCGCCGCGGTCGTCGTGCTCGCCGGCATCCAGAGCGTCGCCTGGCTCGTCGGCCCGGTCTTCCTCGCCCTCGTCGTCGTGATCACCCTCGATCCCGTGCGGAAGTGGCTGCGGGACAAGGGAATGCCGCGCTGGCTGACCGTCACCGTCCTGGTGGTCGCCGTCTACGCGGTGCTGCTCGCCTTCTTCCTCGTCGTCGTGGTGTCCGTCGCGCAGCTGTCGGTTCTGGTCCCCCGCTACGCCGGGCGGGTCGACGAACTGACGCACGACGGGCTGACCGTGCTCGGCCGGTTCGGCGTCGGCGAACCGCAGCTGCGCGCCATGCTGTCGTCCGTCGACGCGGGGAAGCTGGTCGGCCTGGCGGGTTCGCTGCTCGCCGGCGTCGGCGGGCTGGTCACGAACCTGGCCTTCCTGTTCGCCCTCCTGCTGTTCCTCAGCGCCGAAACGGCGTGGGCGGGGCAACGCCTCGGCCGGATCGCGCAGGACCGGCCGTGGATCTCCGCGGCGCTGCGCGGCTTCGCCTCGGGGACGCGCCGGTACCTGCTCGTGACGACCGTGTTCGGCGGCCTCGTGGCGGCGCTCGACACCACCGCGCTCGCCCTGCTCGGCGTGCCGGGCGCCCTGCTGTGGGGCCTGCTCGCCTTCGTCACCAACTACATCCCCAACGTGGGCTTCGTGATCGGGGTGGCCCCGCCCGCGGTCATCGCCCTGCTCGACGGCGGCTGGCGCGACCTGCTCGTGGTGCTCGTCGTCTACGCCGTGCTGAACTTCGTGGTGCAGTCGCTGGTCCAGCCCCGGTTCGTGGCCGGCTCGGTCGGACTGTCCACTTTGGTCACCGTGCTGGCGCTCGTGTTCTGGACCTGGCTGCTGGGCCCGCTCGGCGCGATCCTCGCCGTGCCGGCGACCCTGCTGGCCAAGGCGCTGCTGGTGGACGTCGACCCGCGGGCCCGCTGGGCCGACGCACTGCTTTCCGCCCCACGCCGCGACGAACGGTGAGGGGCTCAGGTCAGGCCGTGCTGGCGGGCGACCACGACGGCGGAGCGCCGGTTGTTGACGCCGAGCTTGCCGTAGATGGCCCGCACGTGGGTCTTCACCGTGTTGACCGAGACGGTGAGGTCGGAGGCGATCTCGTCCAGCGAACGCTGGGAAGGCAGGCGTTGCAGCACCACCTGTTCGCGATCGGTCAGGCTGCTGGGCGGGGTGTGCGGGACGAGCCGGCCGTGGACCGCCTGCGCGAACCGGTCGAGCGAGCCGAACCCGCCCGAGTGGTCGATCAGCAGGTGTCCGACCCGCGGTTCGGCGAGCGCGAACGGCCGTACCAGCCCGTTCGGCCGGGCGAGGGCGAGCGCGCGATCGAGTGCGTGCAACGCCTTGGTCCGCCGGTGCGACCGCAGCGCGAGCGCGGTTTCGGCGAGGCATCGCTCGACCGGGGTGGCGGGCAGCAGCGAGGTCGCCGACGCGGTCTCCCGCAGGACCGTTTCGGCCGCGTCGGTTTCGCCGGCGGCGAGGTGGGCGCGGATCCGCAGGACCGCCAGCTCGCCGCTGCCGGGCAGCCGCTCGTGTCCCCAGGCGAGCACCTCCGCCGCGTGCAGGCCCTCGCGGAGGGCGAGTGCCGCGTGGTACTCGGCGACCGCGCAGACGCCGACGAGCTCGCGCGGCAGCTCCAGGACGGCGAGCCGGTGCCGCGCCGCGCGCATGACCTGCGAGCCCGCCGTCCGGTCGCCGTCGTCGAACCGGACCATGCCTTCGAAGAACTCGCGCAGCGGCCCCAGCAGCGGCATGCCGCCGGGCACCTCCGCCGAGGCCGCTTGGGCCAGTTCCCTGGCCGCGGCGACCGGCTCGGCTCGCATCAGGTCGTCGTAGGCCAGCAGCAGGTGGCACTCGGCCACGCCCGGGACCCGGCGCCGGCCGTGCCGTCGCGCGACGGCGAGGGCGCCCGTGCACGCCCGCCGCATCGCCGGGTAGTCGCCGCCGACGGCGGTGGCGACGGCCAGCACCAGCCTGCTGTGGAGCACGAGATGTTCCAGCCGCTCGCCTTGGGCCAGCCGCAGGGCTTCCTGTGCCTGGGTGACGGCGTGCCGCCGGGCACCGCGGCGCAGTGACCGGCACGCGCGGTCGAGGTTCACCCAGGCGTCGAGCTCCAGGGGCCGCGGCGCCGGGGTTCCGGTCTCCGGCGGGCGCGTGCCGGTCACGAAGGCGAAGTGGCGGGCGGCGAGGGGCCACCAGCCGCCGTCCGGCGCGCCGAGGTCGGCCGCGGCTTCGGCGAGCTGCCCGCGCTGGATGTTCTCCAGAGCCGACGCCAGCCGCAGCGGCGGGCTCGCGGCGACCGTCTCGGCGCCCAGGTAGGTGAGCGCGACGCGCACCGGTTCCCCGTCGCCGGCGAGGACTTGCCGCACCGCGTGGTCCCGGGCCAGGGTGAGGACGCGCCGCCGGTCCCGGCCGGCCACGGCGTGCCGGAGTGCTTCCCCGAACCGGCCTTCGCCGGCGTACCACCGCGCGGCGATCCCGTGCAGCCGCGGCACCCGCCGTGGGTCCCGCCGGGCCAGGTCCGCACGCAGGAAGGCGCGCAGCAATGGCGGGAGCCGGTAGGTGCCGGCCGGGGTGCGCGTGACGAGCCCCATCGCCCGCTCGAGGTCGTCCAAGCGCGCCCCGGCCTCCGGGCAGCCCGAGAGGCGGACGGCGAGGGCCGCGCTCGCCGTGTCGCAGACACTGAGGCACCGCAGCAGATCCGACGTCGGTTCGGGCAGTCGCGAAAGCACTTCGTCCGCGAAGAACCGCGCCACGGCGCGATCGTCACCGGTGACGGAAGCGACGAGCGCGTCGGCGTCGTCCGCTTCGCGCGCCGACACCGCGGCCCAGCCGAGGGCGGCGGCCCAGCCGGCCGTGCGTTCGGTGAGCTCGCGGAGGCGGTCGTCGGCCACCACGGCGCCCGTGGCCCGCAGCAGGCTCGCCGTTTCCCGGGTGGTGAACCGGAATTCGCCCGCCTCCACCCGGGAGAGGCGGCCCTCGACGTGCAGCCGGGCCAGCCGCAGCCGCGGCTCGACCCGGGTGGCCAGCACCAGCCGAAGCCCGGCGGGCAGCTGATGTGCCAACGCGGCCAGCGCTTCCAGCGGTTCCGGGCGGGAGATCTCCTGGAGGTCGTCCAGCACCAGCCGGACCGGGTGGTCCAGACCGGCGAACGCGTCCTCCAGGCCGGCCAGGAAGGCCCGCCGCCGCCCGGGCGGCGGCGGGCGGAGCCGGTGCGCGGGGACCCCGGGACAGCGGCGCAACGCACCGAGGATCCCCGCCCACAACCGGGACTCGTCGTTGTCTTCCTCGTCCAGGGACAGCCAGGCGACGTCGCGGCCGTCGCCGGCCCAGCCGGCCAGCGCGGTGGTCCGGCCGGCACCGGCCGGCGCCCGGACCACCGTGACGGGCCGGGCGGTGGCCCGGTCGAACAGCGCGTTCAGCCGCGAGCGGGGGACGAAGATCCCCGGCAGCCGCGGCACCGCGACCTTGGGCCCGGGAACCGGCCGGAACGGAGTCGTCTTTCGATCGGGCACGTCCACCTCTCGGCTGTCGGGAGAGTTCGCCCCGGTTCCGCGGTCGACGCCGGACGGAGGCCACGACTGTACTGATCACCGGCGTCCCACCGGGACGCCGGGGGGTCACCAGATTTCGTAGGTGGCTTCGTCTCCGTGCACGATGACGGCCCAGATCACGAGGACGTCGAGAGCGATCACGATGACGCCCCAGAACGGGTACGCGGACAGGAAAGCCAGCTGTGCCAGTGCGTTGAACCCGGCCAGCGCGACCGTGACGACCCTGGCCCACTGCGCGCCGGTGAGCAGCGCGATGCCGGTGAGCACGACGAGCACGCCGACGACGAAGTGGAGCCAGCCCCATCCGGTCAGGGTGAAGACGAGCAGCCCGGACGGGCCGACGACGTAGTAGTCCTTGTCGAACAGCGCGACCAGGCCTTCGATCACGTTGAACAGTCCGGCCAGGACGGTGATCGCCCCCGCGAACCAGATCCAGCCGACCCGCCGCGACCGGGCGACGGCCGGCTCCGGCGGGAGGGGTGCCCTGGCACCGGTCGTTCCGGCCCGGGGGTGCATGGGTTCGGTCATGATCTCTCTTCCTCGTTCGTCGACGGGGCTGCGGACCCGGGCGATCATGGTCGGTGGCCCGTCCGCCGGTCCTCGCCCGCCCGAGGTGAGATCGGGTCGCCCGATCGCCGGAGGTCAGCGGCTCACACGACGTGGGCGATGCCGCGCTCCGGCGTCCGGGAAACAGTGCGGCGTGACCACCGATCCCGGACTGAGGAGGACGTCGTGTCCACGTTGACCGTCTGGCGGTTCCCGACCGTCGAAGGTGCCGAAAACGCACTAGATCTGCTCAAGCAGCTGCAGAAGCAGCAACTGATCTCGATCGCCGACGCGGCTTACGTGACGTGGCCGGAGGGACGGAAGAAGCCGAAGACCAAGGATCTCGGCTCCCTGACCGGTGCCGGCGCCCTCGGCGGGGCCTTCTGGGGCCTGCTGTTCGGCCTGATCTTCCTCGTCCCGCTGCTGGGCGTGGCCGTCGGCGCGGCGATCGGGGCGCTGACCGGGTCGCTGAGCCACGTCGGGATCGACGAAGAGTTCATCGAAACCGTCCGGGCCCAGGTCACCCCCGGGACGTCCGCGCTGTTCGTGATGTCCCAGGACACCGTGCTCGACCGGGTCGTCGAGCCGTTCAAGGAAACCGGCGCCACGTTGCTGAACACCAACCTGTCCGACGTGGAGGAGGCCCGGCTGCGCGACGCCTTCGGCGAGTCCCCGCAGCCGGAACCGCGGTAGCGCACGGGAAAGTTCCGCGGGCCGGACCGCGGCGGCGCCCCCGAGCGCCGCCGCGGCCACCCTGCGGGAGGCCGGCCCGCCCCGGTCGCTCCCCCGAGAGCGCCACGGGGCAGGCCTGGCTGATGGCGAAGCGAGGCGCCGAGCACGCGGCGGACGCCACCGGGAAGATCCCCCGTGACCCACCCACCGGGACGCCGCGGCCACTCGCCGTCCCCTTCGTCATCACCGCACCTCCACGGCTCACCCTGCGGCTCGCGCCGCTCCCGGTCGTCACCCGCGGTGGATGACTCCCGCTTCACCCCCGGCGGGCGACGCCCCGGCGGGTTTCGCGGCCGACGATCCGTCGCATGCCTCTCACCGACCAGAAGACCGACCAGAAGACCGTGGCGCCCGACGTACGGATCACCCGGGCCCGCGCCGCCCGCGCCGCCGTGCCCCTCGCCGGCCACGCGGAGTTCCCCAGCCCCGTCCGGCGCGCCGATCCCCTCACCCTGCTGGCCCGGCAGGACACCGGCCGGGTCCCGGAACTGCGGCCGCTGCGCTACGGCCGGATGGCCGCCTCACCACTGGCCTGCTTCCGCGGGGCCGCGCTGCCGGCGGCGGCCGACCTGGCGCTGACCCCGCGCACCGGATTCACGGTCCAGGCCTGCGGAGACGCCCAGCTGGCCAACTTCGGTCTGTCCACCGCCCAGGGCCGGCGGCTGGTCTTCGACTTCGCCGACTTCGGCGAAACCCTGCCCGCGCCCTGGGAATGGGACGTCAAACGGCTGGCCGCGAGCTTCGAGGTCACCGGCCGGGAGTGCGGGCACCCGGCGGCACAGCGCCGGCGCGCGGTGCTCGCCGCGGTCGAGTCCTACCGCCTGGCGATGCACGACTTCGCGCGCCGCACGTCGCTCGACATCTTCTTCGCCCCGGCCGACGCCCGGACGCTGCGCGTGGTCGCGGCCCACCGGCTCGGACCCGCGAGACGCCCCGCCCCGGGCGCGCACCTCACCGAAATCCGTGACGGCCACCTGCGCCTGGCCGCCGGTGGTCCGCTGGTCGTGCCGGCGGGCCGGCTCGCCGGTGACGGCGACCCGGCCACGCTCACCGACCGCCTGGGCGCCGTGCTCTCGCGGTACCGCCGCACTCTCGGCCCCGCGCGGCGGGCCTTGCTGGACCGCTACCGGCTGGCCGACGCGGCACGCACGGCCACCGGGCCGGGCGACGCCGGCACGCGGTGCTGGGTGGTGCTGCTCGTGCGGACGGGCACCGGGGATCCGCTCTTCCTGCAGCTGAAGGAGGCCGGGCCGTCGGTGCTGCAGGAGTACACCGGCGCCGCGGTGCCGGGCGGGCCCGGGCGGCGCGTGGTCGCCGGGCAGCGCCGGATCCAGGCCATCGGGGACGTCTTCCTCGGCTGGGCCCGCGCCTCGGGTTTCGGGGGCGGGGACCGCGAATTCCACGTCCGCCGGCTGCGTGACGGGCGCGACGCCGTCGACGTCACGACGATGACGCCGGACATCCTGCGCGCCCACGCCCGGCTGTGCGGGTGGACGGTGGCCCGGGCGCACGCGCGCACCGGGGACGCGCTCGCGATCGCCGCGTACCTCGGGTCGGGTCCGGCGTTCGCCGAAGCCGTCCGGGAGTTCGCGGTGTCCTGCGCCGACCAGAACGAACGCGACCACGCCGCGCTGCGCCAGGCGATCCGGCTCGGCCGCGTGTCGGCGGCGGCCGGCTCGTGAGCGGCCGCGCGGTCCCGTCACGCGGTCGCGCCGTCCACCGATCGGGGGAGTTCCCGGACCCGATGGACGGACTCCACGTGCATCCCGAGTGTCTCGAGCCTGCGCAAAATCTCCGGAACGTCCCGGGAGTCCGCCACCGTACCGAAAACTATCGTCTCGGGCGGAACGGGCACGACGAGCACGCCGCGGATATCGGCGACCCCTTCGGCGGCCCGATCCGGAATGGCACCGCAGCCCCGGAAGACGTAATTCGCCCCGGCCCCGAAGCCGAGGACGTCCGCCCGGCTCACCGGGTGCCCTCGTCCCGCCGGGACCGGCCCGCCGAATACCACGCGCGGGCGACGATCGCGACGTCGAGCAGCAGCAGCACCGCCGACCACCCGCGTGACGGCAGGAAGACCAGCCGCGCGACGAGGTCCGCACCGGCGCGGACACCCGTTCGCACCTCGCCCACCGGGGTCAGGGCAGAGAGGGCGACGGCCAGCCACAGCAGCACCGACCCGATGCCGATCCGGCCGGTCCGGAGCACGTCGAGGACGACGACCTCGCCCGGCCCGAGCCAGCAGAACTGCGTGACGGCGAATCGGCGGCGACCACTTCCCGATGAATTCCTGAGAATTTTCACCCGGCACACGTTTCTGTGTCCGGCCGTCGTTTTCCTCGCCCGCAGCGGGTGAGCCGCACAATTCCGTGACAAGATCCGCCGAGATTATCCGGAACGACCGCGAAGGAGAATTACGCATGCGCCAGTGCCGCGATATCACGTCCCGAAGACAGGTACCGAGAACGAAGATCACCGTTCCCGGGCCCCTGGCGGATCTCGTGCCGCGGCCGCGTCTGCTCACCCTCCTCGACGGAGCGGCCGAAGCGGCCATGGTGTTCGTCGGCGCCCCGGCCGGGTTCGGCAAGACCGTGCTGCTCGCCGAGTGGGCGCGGCGCCGGGACCGCGGAGCGGTCGCCTGGCTGTCCGCGGACGCCGACGACAACGACGACCGGCTCTTCTGGTCCGCGGTCCTCGAAGCACTCGGCCGGTGCGACCGGATCCCGGACGGCAACCCGCTGCGGCTGCTGGCGGTGCCGGAGGCCCCGAGCACCGACCTCGCCTTCCTGGCCGGGGTCGCCGACGCGCTCGACACGCTGAGCGAACCCGTCGTGCTCGTCCTCGACGGCGCTCAAGAGATCACCGCCCCCGGCCCGTGGCACGGGCTGCGGGCGCTGGTCCGCCACCAGCCGGCCGGACTGTGCCTGGCGGTCTCGAGCCGGCGCGAACCACCGCTGCCGCTGGGCCGGGCCCGGTTCGCGGACCAGCTCGTCGAGATCGGCGCCGCCGGGCTGCGGTTCACCGCCGACGAAGCGGACGCCTTGTTCGCCACGGCCGACGTGGCGATCCCCCGGGACGAGGTCGCCCCGCTCGTCGCCCGGACCGGCGGCTGGCCCGCCGGGCTGCGCCTCGCCGCGGCGTCCGCGACCCGGCACGGGAGCCTGCGGGAGTTCGACACCGGGCGCGACGCCGCCGTGCTCGACTACCTGACCGACGAGGTGCTGGCCCCGCTCACCCCGGCGCAGTGGGAGCTGCTGCGGACGATCAGCATCTGCGACGAGCTCCCGGCCGGGCTCGCGCCGGTGCTCAGCGGCCGCGCGGACGCCGAAGCGATGCTCCGCGAGCTGGGCGAGCCCGCCGCCCGGGTGGTCGACTCCGGTGGCACGCCGCCGCACCACCGCGTGACCCCGCTGCTGCGGACCTACCTGCGGGCCGAACTGCAACGCCGGGCGCCGGACCGGGCGCGGTCACTGCACGCGGCGGCGGCCCGCTGGTTCGCCCGGCACGACCGGCCGGCGCCTGCCCTGCTGCACAGCGTCCGCGCGGGCGATCCCGCCCGGGTCGGCGAACTGCTGCGCGAGCACGCCGTGACGCTGTTCCTCGCGGGGGAACACCACGTCCTGCGCCTGGCGCTCGCCATGATCGAGGACCGGCGGGTGCCCGCCGACTCCCTGGCCGCGCTGATCTCGGCGGCGCTCTGCCTGGAGGCGGCCGAGACGTCCGCGGCCGGCCTGCAGCTGGCCAAAGCGGAGGCGGCGTGGCCGGACCGGCCGGCGGCGGAGCTGACCGTCCTGCGGCAGCTGGCGTATGCCCGGCTCGCCCAGCTCGACCGCGCCCCGGCTCAGGCCCGTCGCGCGGCCGAAGCGGTCGACGAGCGGCTGGCCGGCGGCACCGCGCTCGACGGCCTCGTGATCCTCCACCGCGCCGGCCTCCTCCTCTCCCGCGAGCAGGCCCGCGAGACCCTGGTGCGGCTGCTGGGCACCGCCGAGGAGCTCCGGCAGGACTTCACCGTCGCCCAGTGCCTCACCGCGCTCGCCGAGCTGGCCGGTTACGACGGCGACTACCGGGTGATGGAGACGCTGGCCCGCCGGGCGGAAGCCCGCCGTCCGCGTCAGGAGTCCGTGCGGTCCGTCCAGGGCGCCCAGGCCAGTGCCCTGCTGGCCTACGGCGCCCTGTTGCGGGGCGAACCCGCCGAATGCCTCAAGCACGCGAAGGGCATCCGGCCCCTCCTGGGTGACGCCCCGGCGCGAACGGCCCGCGATCTGCGGCTGCTCACGGAGACGCTGCACGGCGCCGCCGAGTTCGAGCTCGGCGGCTGGCACTCGGGACTGCGGCGCATGCGCCGGGCCCGCAACCGGCTGGGGGCCGGACGGTCTTGCCCGGCCGGGTACGCCGCCCTGTGCGCGGTGCTGGAACAGCGCGCGGCCCTGCGGCTCGGGGCGGCGGGCCAGGCCAGGGAGACCGTTCGCTGGGCGCTGTCGGTCCTGTCCGGATCGGGTGAGCTGCTGCTGATGCGCGCCCGGACCCAGCTGCGCCTCGGCAGGCACCACGCGGCGAGCACCGTGCTGCGGTCACTGGCGGACGACGAAGTGCCCATGGAACTGTCGTGGGCCGCGATCGAGGCGTCGCTGGTCGGTGTGCAGGCCGCGCTGGCGGCCGGCGCGCGGGAGCGGGCGGCCCGCTTGCTGGACGACGCGTTGCGCGCGGCCGAGCCCACCGGCGTCCGGTTCCCGTTCGTCTTCGCCCCGCCCGAGCTCATCGGGTTCCTGACCAGCAGGCTGGGTGGGCTGGGCACCGGCGAACGGTTCGCGGGCGAGATCCTCGCCGTCCGGCGCCGCCTGCGCACCCCGCCGATGCCGGCCCCGCTGACCGACCGCGAACGCGGCGTCCTGCGCCTGCTGCCGACCCAGCGGTCGATCGAGGAGATCGCCGAGGACCTGACCGTCTCGCCCAACACCGTCAAGACCCACGTCCGCGGGATCTACGCGAAGCTCGACGTCCGCAGCCGGCGCGAAGCCGTGGCGATCGCGCAGGAACGCGGGCTGCTCGACACCGAAGTCGCCGACTTCACGGTCTGACGCCGCTCGCCCCACCCGCGGCGGGTGAGGCGGGCGCACCCCGGATCCGGTCGAGTGGGCCGGGCACGCCCGAGCGTGCCCGGCCCCGATCCCGGACGAGGAGATGTCATGGCCCTGGCGAGCACGGAGTACCCCTTTCTCAGTCTCATGTGGACAATGCTGGTGTTCTTCTGCTGGATCGCCTGGTTCTGGCTGCTGTTCATCGCCTTCGGCGACCTGTACCGCCGAAGCGACGTGTCCGGCTGGGCCAAGGCCGGCTGGACGGTGCTGGTGATCGTGCTGCCGCTCCTCGGCGTCCTGCTCTACTTCGGCACCCAGGGCAGGCACTTCGTCGAGCGGGAGCGGGCGCGCGAAACGGCCTCGCGGCACCGGTTCGACGACTACGTGCGGTCGGTGTCCACATCGGACACGACGGGCGCGGCGCAGATCGCCGAAGCCCGGCGGCTGCTCGAGGAGGGCGTCATCGACGACGCGGAATTCCAGTCGCTCAAGCGGAAGGCCCTCGCGCGTTGACCGCGGCACCTCGGTGGCGGTTCGTCCACCTCGCCGTGCTCCGGCCCCTGCTGACGGTGACCGCGCTGGTCTGCCTCTACTACCTGCTGCCGGTCGACCAGGTCCTGCGGCCGTGGACGGCGGCCGTCTTCACCGCCGGCCTCGCCGTCGTGGTGCTGCTGGTCGTCGGCGAGGTGCGGATGATCCTGCGGTCGCCGTTCCCCGCCTGGCAGGGTGTCCAGGCGCTCGCCCTGATCGTCCCGGTGTTCCTGCTGCTGTTCGCCGACGGCTACTACGTGCTGGGCCAAGACCGTCCGGGCTCCTTCGCCACGGGCTTGACGCGAACCGACGCGTTGTACTTCGCCGTCACGGTGTTCACCACCGTCGGCTTCGGCGACATCACCCCGGTGTCCACCGCCGCGCGGGTGCTGGTGACCCTCCAGATGGTCGCGGACCTGGTGGTGCTGGGCGTGGTGCTGCGCGTGATCGTGACGGCGGTACGGCACCGCCGATCGTCCACAGGGGACGGATCAGTCCGGGGCAGGCAGCAGCAGCGCGGCGACCAGCCCGGCCACCGCCACGACGACCAGGGTCGTGAGAGCGAGCGCGAAGGACCGCCCGCCGAGGTCCGGCGTCCCGGCCAGGACGGACCCGGCCAGCGCGGTCCCCACCGACGAGCCGAGGTTGGACACGCTGCGCGACACCCCGGAAATGTCGCCCTGGGCGGAGTCCGGGAAGCGGGACTGCACCAGGTTCACCGACGCCGTGAGCATGATCCCGACCCCGGCACCGAGCAGGAAGAGGCCGGGCACGGCGCTCGCCACGCCGGAACCGGCCCGGACCAGCAGCAGCACGAGGACCAGGCCGGCGACGGCGAGGACGAACCCGGCGCGGACGAGGCCACGCTGCGAATGCCGGCGCGCCATCCGCCCGGCGGCCGCCGAAGCGCCCAGGATGCCGGCCGTCGCGGGGGTCAGCATCAGCCCGGTTTCGATCGCGTCGTAGCCGCGGACCTGCTGCAGGAACACGGCGATCACGAAGAATGACCCCTGCAGGACCAGCCACTGCACGTGCTGGGTCGCCAGCCCGAGTCCCGCGACGCGGTCGCGGAAGAGCCCGGACGGCACCAGCGGTTCCCGGCCCGCCCGCTCCCGCGCGCGGACGTGCCGGAAGAACACGGCCAGGAACACGGCACCGATCCCGGCGAACAGCCACACCGGCGAAATCCCCCCGGCGGGCAGTACCACCACCCCGCCGACGGCGAAGTCGGCCCGGGAGACCAGCCAGCCGTAGGTGCCCGCCTGCAGGACTCCGAAGACCACGAAGAACAGGCCCGCCGCGGAAAGGACCGCACCCACGACGTCGAACCGCTTCTCGCGCGGCGGCCCGGGCGGCTCGGTGATCCGGAAGGCCGCCAGGACGATCACGACCACCAGCAGCACCTGCAGGAGGAAGGACGCTCGCCAGCCGAGCCACGTGGTGACCAGGCCGCCGATGAGCGGGCCGGCCGCGGCCCCGAGCGCGCCCGCTCCGCTGACCACGCCGAAGGCCCGCGCGCGGGCCGTGAGGTCGCGGCTGGTCACGGTGACCAGGATGTAGATCGGCGGGATCATCAGCGCCGACCCGATTCCCTCCAGCACCGAGTACCCGAAGACCAGCAGCCCCGGCCCCTGCGCGGCCGAAGCCAGGAGCGCGCCGGTGCCGTAGACCGCCAGCCCGGCCAGGAAGCAGCGTTTGCGGCCCAGCAGGTCGCTGAGCTTGCTGCCCGGCACCATGAGCGACGCCATGGTGAGGGTGAACACGGTGATCGCCGTCTGCACGCCGATCACCGTGGTGCCGAGGTCCGCGGCGATGGCGCTGACGGCCACGGTCATGGTGGTGGCCGCGTAGCTCGCGACGAACTGGGCGAGGGCCAGGGGCAGCACGGTCATCGGCGGGCCTTCCTGCTCGGGTGCCGCACACGGTGGCCGGGCCGCGGCCCGGCCACCTCACCCGGCGTGGATGAGGCAACCGGCCCCGGTCCCGGAGACGGTGCAGGCGAGGAGATCCCGGTGCCCCGATGGAGGAACGATGACCGAGACCACGATCGCCGAGCACGCGCTGATCGGTGACCTGCAGACCGCCGCGCTCGTGACGACCGACGGGTCGATCGACTGGTTCTGCGCGCCGCGGTTCGATTCGCCGTCGGTCTTCGGCGCCCTGCTCGACGACGAGCGCGGTGGCCGGTTCCGCGTCCGCCCGGCCGGCGCCTGCGCGAGCTCGCAGATGTACCACCCGGACACCGCGGTGCTGATCACCCGGTTTTCGGGGCCGGACGGCATCGGCGAGGTGGTCGACTTCATGCCGCCGTGCGGCACCACCGCCACCACCGAGCACCGGATCGCCCGGCTCGTGCGCTGTGTCCGCGGGCGGATGACGTTCGAGGTGGTCGTCGCCCCTCGCTTCGACTACGGCCGCCGCCCGCACCGGGCGCTGCTCGTCGCGAACGGCGCCGTGTTCACGGCGCCCGGGACGTCGATCGTGCTGCACGCGGTCCGGGAGCCCGGCGACGAGCACCTCGCCGAGGCGCGCGTCGAGGGCGAGGACGTGCACCTGCGGCTCGCCCTCACCGCCGGCCAGGTCCGGGGCGTGGTGCTCGAGACCGACGCCGCGGAGCCGCCGCGCGAGATCCGCGTCGCCGAGTTCGAAGACCTCTTCCGGGCCACCGTGGACTGGTGGCGCGCGTGGCTGGCCCGCTCCACCTACCGCGGCCGCTGGCGGGAGATCGTGGCCCGCTCGGCGATCACGCTCAAGCTGCTCACGTACGCGCCGACCGGCGGGCTGGTCGCCGCGCCCACGCTCGGGCTGCCCGAGCAGCTCGGCGGGGAACGCAACTGGGACTACCGCTACACCTGGGTGCGGGACGCGTCGTTTTCGGTCTCGGCGCTGCTGGCGCTGGGGTTCGCCGAGGAGGCCGCCCGGTTCGGGAACTGGCTGGGCGACCGGATCCGCGAAGGCCACGCCGGGGCCGGCGGGCCACTGGCCGTGCTGTACCGCGTGGACGGCACGACGGATCTGCGGGAGGAGAGCCTCGCGCACTGGTCCGGGTACCGCGGGTCGAGCCCGGTCCGGATCGGCAACGACGCGGCCGGGCAGCTGCAGCTGGACATCTACGGCGAAGCGCTCGACAGCGTCTTCGCCGCCGACCGCGCCGGGTTCGAGCTCTCCCACCGGGGCTGGACCGCGCTGCGCGCCGCCCTCGACTGGCTCAGCGAACACTGGGACCAGCCCGAAGAAGGCATCTGGGAGACCCGGGGCGGTCGCAAGCGCTTCACCTACGGCCGCCTGATGAGCTGGGTCGCGTTCGACCGCGGCATCCGGCTGGCCACCACCCACGGCAGGCCCGCCCCGGTCGAGGACTGGACCTGGCAGCGCGACAGCATCCACGGCCAGCTCCTCGCCCGCGGCTGGCACCGGACGCGCAACGCCTTCGTCCAGCACGACACGGGCGACGAGCTGGACGCGTCCCTGCTCCGCATGCCCCGCACCGGGTTCCTCCCGGCCAAGGACCCGCTGTGGCTGTCGACGCTCGACGCGATCCAAGCCGGGCTGGTGACCGACAGCCTCGTCTACCGGTACGACCCGGCCGCGTCCCCGGACGGCCTCGCCGGCTCCGAAGGCACGTTTTCGTTGTGCAGCTTCACCTACGTCGACGCACTGGCACGAGCGGGCCGGCTGGAGGAAGCCCGCACGGCGTTCGAGAAGATGCTGACCTACGCCAACCACGTCGGCCTGTACGCCGAGGAAATCGCGCCGACCGGCGAACAGCTCGGGAACTTCCCGCAGGCGTTCACGCACCTGGCCCTCATCGATGCGGCGGTCACGCTCGACGCGGCACTCGGCTGAGTTCCAGCACTGTCCACAATAGACGTTTTCGGCTTTGGTACGGACCACCGGGAGCAGTGGTCCAGGCAACGAAAGGGCAGAATCCAGGGCCGTCAGTACCCCACCCGGGCCGCCGGATCTTGACCCCGCCGGAACGCGAACCTACCGTCCGGTCACCGTTTCCGGCGGACGCGGGCCGACCGCTCGCGAAATCCGCCCGTTTCCGAGGAGGTGCCATGCTGTCGAGGCGTACCTTCGTGACCGCGGGCCTGGTGGCCGCGGCGAGCGCGCCGTTGTGGTCCGCCGTCACCGCGCCGCGCGCGCGGGCGGCCGCGGCCTTGCCGTTGACGCTGAAGAACAATTCGGGCAGCGGCACCGTGTACGCCTACGTCAGCGGCGCGGACACCTCGGGCCGTCCCGGGTTCGTCACCGCCGACGGCCGGTTCCAGCCGCTGCCGAACCCGTCTTCGCCGGTGACGCCGATCCCGGACTACGCCATCCCGCTCGGCGGCTCCGGATCCCAGCGCACCGTGACGCTGACCGACTACCTCATCGGCGGCCGGGTGTGGTTCTCGGTCGATCAGAAGATCCAGTTCTTCGTCAACCCCGGACCCGGCCTGGTGCAGCCCGGCTTCACCAGCTCGGACCCGAACTGGCAGACGAACTGGACGTTCTGCGAGTTCACCTACAACAGCGCCAACCTCTACGCGAACATCAGCTACGTCGACATGGTGGCGCTGCCGGTGTCGATGGCCACCACGGGCGCGGCGGGCTCGCAGTCGGTCAGCCCGCTGCCCGGCGGCGCCCTCGGGAGCATCGCCGACGGGCTGCGCGCGCAGCACAACACCGACGGCGCGCCGTGGGACCGGCTGGTCGTCACCGACTCGTCCGGCAAGGTGGTGCGGGTGCTCGCCCCCGGCCACTCCCCCGTCGACTTCGGCGGCTACTGGACGAACTACCTCAACGCCGTCTGGGACCACTACCGCTCGACGCCGCTGACGATCAACGGGCAGGGCGCGATCGGCTCCTACACCGGCACGGTCAGCGGGGACGCGATCGTGTTCGCCGGCCTGAACACCAACGGCGTGCCGTTCACCAAGCCGAGCGCGGTGGACATCTTCGGCTGCGCGAGCGGGCCGCTGTACAACTCCGGCAGCGACGCGCGCGGTGCCGTCGCCGCCCGCCTGGCCGCGGCGCTGAACCGAAGCAGCCTGCTGGTGGCCGGCGGCAACAACCAGCCCGACGGCGTCGCACCTTCGCAGTACTACCGGGACGCCACGACCAACCACTACGCCCGCCTGGTGCACCAGTACGCGTCGATCGGCTACGCCTTCCCGTACGACGACGTGGGCCCGACCGGCGCCCAGCCCGTCGACGGCCACCTCCAGGACCCGGCCCCGACGTCCTGGACGGTCTCGCTCGGCGCGGGCGCGGGCGGCGGCACGCCCCCGCCCGGACCCGGCGGCACGAGCGCGTACTCGACGATCCAGGCGGAGGCCTACAACGACCAGAGCGGCACCCAGAACGAGTCGTGCGGCGACACGGGCGGCGGGGTGGACGTCGGCTGGCTGGCGAACGGCGACTGGCTGAAGTACGCCCGCGTCGACTTCGGGACGAGCTCGCCGAACCAGTTCGTCGCCCGCCTCGCCTCCGGCGCGCCCGCCGGGGTGAGCGGCGCGATCAAGGCCCGCCTGGACAGCGTGTCGGGCCCGGTCATCGCCGAGATCGACTTCGCGAACAACGGCGGCTGGCAGCAGTGGCAGACGGTGCCGGCCAACATCGTCGCCCCGGCCACCGGCGTGCACGACCTCTTCCTGACGTTCTCCGGAAGCTCGTCGGACTTCGTCAACGTCAACTGGTTCACCTTCACCCGCTAGCCGGGCGGTCCGAGGTGCGTTGACGGCGCGGCGGCGAGCGCGAACGTCTTGAATGACTCATTCGGGTCTTCGGAGGTCCTGAATGAGTCATTCAAGACCTTTGGTCCGGGCTATCGAGGCAGCTCCTCGCGGGGCCTGGCCACCGTGGGCACGGCCGGGCCCGCGCGGGGCATGATGGCGGCCATGCCATCCGGGAGTCGCTCGTCAGGGCCCTCGACCTCGAGGGCTACCACGTCACCGAGGTGAACGACGGCGTCAGCGCGCTGGCCACGGCCCGGCGGGACGAGTTCGACGTGCTGATCCTCGACGTCATGATGCCCGGCGTCGACGGCCTCGGCGTGTGCCGGGTGCTGCGCGCCGAAGGGGATCCCACGCCGATCCTCATGCTCACCGCCCGCGTCGAAACCCCCGACCGGGTGGCCGGGCTGGACGCCGGGGCCGACGACTACCTGCCCAAGCCGTTCGAGCTCGACGAGCTCCTCGCGCGGCTGCGGGCCCTGCTGCGCCGCACGTCACCCGAACCGGAGGCGCGGCGCCCGGTCCGGCTCGGGGAGCTCGCGGTCGACCCGGCGGCCCGGCGGGTGTGGTGGCAGGGCACCGAGATCACCCTGTCGAAAACCGAGTTCGACCTGCTGGAACTGCTCGTGCGCAACGCCGGGATCGTGCTCGACCGGGCCACGATCTACCAGCGCATCTGGGGCTACGAGTTCGGCGCGGACTCCAAGAACCTCGCCGTCTACATCGGCTACCTGCGGCGCAAGCTCGACCAGGCCGGCGCCGCGGAGCTGATCCACACCGTGCGCGGGGTGGGCTATTCCGTGCGGCAGGCGCGGCCGGCGTGAACCTGCGCAGCAAGCTCGCCATCGCCTTCGCCGGCGTCGGTGCGGCGGCGGCGATCCTCGTCGGGGTCTTCAGCTACCAGGCCGCGTCCCAGCGCATCAACGCCGAACTCGACCGGTCGCTGCTCACGACCTCGGCGGAAATCGCGGCCGGGGCGACGCAGGTGCTCGCGCCGAGCCCGGTCACCCGCGGCCCCGATGACGACGACCACGACGAGGCCCAGCCGATGGTGGCGCAGGCGATCGCGCCGGACGGGACCGTCCGCCAGCTCGGCGGCCGCCCGGTGCCCCTCCCCGTCGGCGGCGACGACCGGACGCTGGCCGCGGCCGGCGTTCTCGCCGACCACCGCTACACGAACTTCACCGCCGGGCGCGACGACTACCGGGTCATCACCGTGGCCCTCGGGCCCGGCCGCGGCGCCGTCCAGCTCGCCGTCGACGTCGACGAGTCCCGGTACGTCCTGAAGGGACTGGCCGCCCGGATCACCGGCGTCAGCGCGCTGGTACTGGCCGTCGCGGCCCTGGCCGGCTGGCTGCTGGCCCGGCAGATCACCCGGCGGCTGGTCCGGCTGACCGACGTCACCGAACAGGTCAGCGACGGCCGCCTCGACGACGTCGCCGTGCCCACCGGCGGCCGTGACGAGGTGGGCAGGCTCGCCACGTCGTTCGACCGGATGCTGGGCCGGCTCGCCGACGCCCGCGCCGACCAGGACCGCCTGGTCCAGGACGCCGCCCACGAGCTGCGGACGCCCCTGACCAGCCTCCGCACCAACGCCAGCGTCCTGCGCCGGTTCGCCGAGCTCACCCCCGAATCGCGGGCCCGCCTGCTCGACGACGTCGACGGGGAGACCCGCGAGCTGACCCACCTGGTCGACGAACTCGTCGAACTGGCCACCCGCCGCTACGAGGCCGAGGAACCGGCGCCGGTGGAGCTGGGCGAGATCGTCGACCGCGCCGCCGAACGCGTCCGGCGGCGGTGGGGACGCGCCGTCACGGTCGAAACCGACGCGTCCACGCTGACCGGCCAGGCGAAGGCGCTCGAGCGCGCGGTGACGAATCTGCTGGAAAACGCGGTCAAGTTCGCGCCCGGCGGCCCGATCGAAGCCGTCGTGCGCGACGGCCGCGTGGAAGTCCTCGACCGCGGCCCCGGCATCGGCGACGACGACGCGCCCCGGGTGTTCGACCGCTTCCACCGTGCCGACGGCGCCCGCGGCCTGCCGGGTTCCGGGCTCGGGCTGGCCATCGTGCGGGAAATCGCGCTCGCCCACGGCGGGTCCGTCTTCGCCGGGCCGCGCCCGGGTGGCGGCGCCGTGGTCGGGTTCACCGTCGGTGCCGATCTTCTCTTACCGAACTCTCACCCGGGTCACGTCGACGGCTAACCGGGCTCCGGAAGGGTGGATTCCGTAAAGCCATCCCGAGGAGCCCGATGTCCGCCACCGTCGTCACCCGCCGCGCCGCCCGGCCCGCGGTGCGGGTGTGGTGGCGCGACGCCGCCGGGCTCACGGCCTGGTTCAGCGTGCTGTTCGTGGTCGCGCTCTGGGTGTCCGGCCGCGGCCTGCAGGATCTCGGCACCGGCTTCTTCACCTCGGCCGGGCGGCTCGCCGGGTTGCTGTCGGCCGACCTCCTGCTCCTGCAGCTGCTGCTCATGGCGCGGATCCCGTGGGTGGAACGCGGCTACGGCCAGGACCGGCTCGCCCGGTGGCACCGGATCGCCGGCTTCACGTCGATCACGCTGCTGGCCGCGCACCTGGTGCTCATCACCCTCGGCTACGCCGTCACCGACCGGTCGGACGTGCTATCCGAGGCCTGGGCGCTGGTGACGACCTATCCCGGCATGCTCCTGGCGGCCGCCGGGACCGCCGCGCTGGGCATGGTCGCCGTGACGTCGGTGCGCGCGGCCCGGCGGCGGCTGCGCTACGAGTCCTGGCACCTGCTGCACCTCTACGCCTACCTCGGCGCCGGTCTCGCCCTGCCGCACCAGCTGTGGACGGGCGCCGACTTCACGGCCTCACCGGTCGCGACCGCGTTCTGGTGGACCGCTTACGCCGCCGCGGCCGGCGCCGTGCTCGTGTTCCGCGTCGGACGGCCGGTGTGGCTCAACGCGCGGCACCGGCTCGTCGTCGAGCAGGTCGTGCCCGAAGGCCCGGGCGTCGTGTCGGTGTACCTGCGCGGCCGCGACCTCGACCGGCTGCCCGTCGCGGCGGGCCAGTTCTTCGTCTGGCGGTTCGCCGGGCCCGGCTGGACGCGCGGCAAGCCGTTCTCGCTCTCGGCCGCGCCGGACGGGCACCGGCTGCGGATCACCGCGAAGGACCTCGGCGAGGGCAGCCGCCGGCCGGCCACCCTGCGCCCCGGCACGCCCGCGCTGTTCGAAGGCCCGTACGGCCGGCTGACCGAAACTGTCCTCAAAGGACACAAGGTCGCCCTGTTCGCGTCCGGGATCGGGATCACGCCGCTGCGCGCGCTCCTCGACGAACTCCCCTACCGCCCCGGTGACGCGGTGCTGTTCCACCGCGCCGGCCGCCCGGAGGACCTGCTCTTCCGCGACGAACTCGAAGAACTCGCCGCCCGCCGCGGCGTCCGCATCCACTACCTGCTCGGCCACCGCTCGCCCGGCCGCGCGTCCTGGCTGCCCGCCGGGTACGCCCCCGTGCCCGACGAGCAGGTGCTGCGCCACCTGGTGCCCGGCATCGCCGACCACGACGTCTACGTCTGCGGCCCGGACGGCTGGACCGGCGCCGTGGTCGACAGCGCACGCCGCGCCGGCGTCCCCGCCGGCCGCGTCCACTCCGAGCGGTTCGCCTGGTAGGAAAGGAGACTCCGATGCGCAGGATCGCCATCGCCCTCGCGGCGACCGTGTCCGTCGTCGTGCTGCTGTTCAGCTACCGCACCAGCACGGACTCCACGCCCGTGGCCACGAGCGGTCCGGCCGAGCCGTCCGGCACCTCGTCCGGGACTTCCGCCGGCGGCGACGGGACGTTCACCGGCGACGCCGCCGACACCCGCTACGGACCGGTCCAGGTCCGGATCACCGTCGCCGGCGGCAAGATCACCGACGCCCAGGCCATCGAATATCCCCAGGAAAGCGGCCGCGACGTCCGGATCAACTCCACCGCCGTGCCGGCGCTGAACCAGGAGACGCTGCAGGCCCAAAGCGCGCAGATCGACACCGTCAGCGGCGCCACCTACACCTCCGAGGGCTACCGGCATTCGCTGCAGTCGGCGATCGACCAGGCCCACCGCTGACCACTTTAACCCTCCACAAAGGACACCATGACGACCGTCGACGGCCTGCCCGCCCACATCCTGCTCGTGCACGCGATCGTCGTGCTGCTGCCCCTTTCCGCCCTGCTCCTGGTGCTCACCGCCCTGTGGCCGGCCGCGCGCGCCAAGCTCGCCGGGCCGAACGCGATCCTGGCGGTGCTGGTGGTGGTCCTCGTCCCGATCACCACCGACGCGGGTGAATGGCTCGAACGGCGGGTCGCGCGGTCGCCGTTGGTGCGCACCCACACCGAACTCGGCGACACCGCGATCTGGGTGGCGATCCCGGTGGCCGTGCTGGCCCTGCTGGTGTGGTGGCGGCAGCGGGAGACCGGGACGAAATCCCGCCGCACGTTCCTCGGTCCGGCGTCGAAGGCGGTCACGGTGGTGCTCGCGGTGCTGTCCCTCGCGGCCGCCGGGGCGGCGGTCTTCGACATCTACCGCATCGGCGACTCCGGCGCCCAAGCCGGCTGGGAGGGCCAGTTCAGCAGCGCACCGGCGGCGGGCCGCTGAGCTCGCCGGGGGTTACGGTGGTCGAGCCCGGTCGCGGCCCCGCCGTCGGTGCCCGGCGCGGCGAGGACTTCGGGATTTGCTGGCTCAGGGCCTCGCTCAAGCGCCTGGCCCCGGCTCAGACCCCCTTGATCCGTTCGACGAGCTCGTCGCGGTACTCCCGCACCGCCTGGAACTCCGGTTCGTCGCCGGTCGCCCGCTTCAACGCGCCTTCCAGGATCTTCAGCCCCTGGCGTTCGTCGCCGCGCGCATCAGCCTGCCTCGCGGCGTTCTCCATGGCTTTGGCGAGCTTGGTCCGCGCCTCGGGTTCCTTGGCGGCCTTGTGGATCCGGATCCAGTTGCCGCCCGGATCGACGACGGTGAACCCGGTGTACCGGTCGTTGCGCAGCCGCGGCCGGGTCATGCGCGGGATGCCGGAGACGAGGAGTTTCCCGTGCACGGACCGCATCCCCGCCGCGAAGGCCTCGAACAACGCGCCGGTGTCCGCCACGATGACCAGGCACGTGCTGTACGACTGCGCCGGGTCGTAGCCGTCCATCCCGAAGAAGTGCAGGTTGAGGTCTTCCCGTCGCACCGCGACGTGCGGGTTCGGCCGCGTCTGCCGATAGGTGATCTCGAAGCCGAGCATCTCGTAGAACGACGCGATCTCGTCGATGGAGGGACAGGGCAGGAGCGGAATGGTCAGTTCGTTCGCCATGGCCCGAAGCTAAGCCCGGACATGCCGAAACGACACCGAGCTATTTGCTCATGCGAACAGCATGGACGCCACCCGCCGGCCGCGCCACCCGGGCTGACGCCGGGTAGCGCGGCCGGACCCCCATGAGAGCCGGCCTTACGGCACGGCACGCGATTTCGCTCAGCCGGCGGGCGCCGCGATCACTGGAAGACGCTCGACGCGGGCGGGCACAGGTTCAGCCAGCGGCCGGTGTCGTTGAAGAGGTCCGTCTCGCCCGTCTGCCTCGCGATACGGCGGACGTTGTTGACGTCCTGGAACATCACGTGACCGGTGATCGGGCCCACCCGGCCGTCGTCGTCGACCCCCATCCGCCGCTGGTAGGTCTTCACGCCGCGCTCGGTGTTGCCGCCGAAGTCCGAGTCCTCCCCTTTGGGACCGACGCTGATCCCGTTGTAGGTGTGCACGACGTGCTGGACACACCACACCGCTTGTCCGTTGTTCCCCCGCACGATGTCCGCGAACGCGGCCGTGGCGGAAACCGCCAGCATCCCGGCCGCGAGGACCCCGATCGTCGCTCCCCGTCCGGCCTGCCTCCACTGCATGACTCTCCCCTTTCGTTGCGGCGATTGCGGCATCGGAAGATTGCCGGCACCCAGCCTCCGACGGCGTGCCGGGCGCCGGGGCGATTCCGACCGAACCCGAACGCGGGGTCAGGGCGTCTGGCTGCGCGAAGGACACGGGGAGGACGGCCGGGTGACGGGCCCGGTCATCGTCGTCCCCGACACGACGACGTGGGGGCGGACACCATGGACGAACCGGCCAGAGACGGGTATTCCGCGGTCACCTTCACCGCGCCACCCGCCCCGGGCGCCGCCACCACCCTCGACGAGCTCGTCGACCGGTTGCGGCTGCTGAAGTCCTGGGCCGGTTCCCCGTCCTACGAGACCATCAAGGAGCGGGTCAACCAGGAGTGGACCGCCTCGGGCCGGCCGGCGAGCGAGCTGGCGGGCAAGACCACCGTCGTGGACCTCTTCCGGTCCGGCCGGCGCCGGGTGAACACCGATCTGATCGTGGCGGTGGTCCGGGCACTGCACCCGGACGCGGGCTACGCGGCTCAATGGCACCAGGCGCTCCGTGTCATCGGCGGGGAAAGCACGGCGGCGGCCCAGGTCCGGGTCCAGGACGCCCTGCCGCGGGACATCGCCGAGTTCACCGGCCGCGCCGCCGAGCTCGAGGAGCTCGGCCGGCTCCTGGGCGACCAGGACGGTGGCGCGGTGGTGATCTCCGCGATCGAGGGCATGGCCGGCGTCGGCAAGACGCTGCTCGCCGTCCACGCCGGCCATCTGCTCAGCCGGCGGCAGCCGTTCGACCGGGTGCTGTTCGCCAACCTGCGCGGCTTCCACCCCGACCCGGCCCAGCCACCCGCCTCCCCGGCCGCCGTCCTCGACGGCTTTCTCCGCCTGCTCGGCGTGTCCGGGCAGGAGATCCCGCACGCACCGGACGCCCGCCGCACGCTCTACCGCAAGCTGCTCAGCGGCATCCGCGCCCTGGTCGTGCTGGACAACGCCGCGGACGCCGCCCAGGTCCGGCCGCTGCTCCCCGGCTCCGCCGGCTGCGTCACCCTGGTCACCAGCCGGCGCAGCCTCGCCGAGCTGCACCCGGCGGTCCACCTCGAAGTGGACGTGTTCGCCCCCGCCGAGGCCGTCCGGTTCCTGCGCCGGGCCGCACCCCACGTCCCGGTCGGCGACGACGCCCAGGCCGCCACCCGGATCGCCGAACGCTGCGGGCACCTGCCACTGGCCCTCGGGCTCGTCGCCGGGCACCTGCGCGCCAAACCCGGCTGGACGCTGACCGATCACGCCGACTGGCTCGACGAACGCCACCGGGACCGGCGCCTGGACACCGGCGTCGAACTCGCCCTACAGCTGTCCTACCGGGACCTGCCGCCCGACCGGCAGCGCCTGCTGCGGCTGCTGGCCCTGCACCCCGGCCAGGACGTGGACGCCTACGCCGCCGCGGCTCTGGCCGGCACCGGCCTCGGCACCGCCCGCACCCATCTGCGCCACCTGCGCGACGACCACCTGCTGCAGGAGATCACGCCCGGCCGGTACACCTTCCACGACCTGGTGCGCGTCCACGCCACCACCCGGGCCCACGACGAAGACCGCCCGGCCGACCGCCGCACCGCGCTCACCCGCCTCTTCGACCACTACCTCGCCGCCACCACCACGGCCATGAACACCCTGCACCCCGCGCAGGCCCACCAGCGCCCGCGGGTCGCCCCGGCCGGCACCCCGGCCCCGCCGCTGAGCGACCCGGACGACGCCCGCGCCTGGCTGGACGCCGAACGCCCCACGCTGGTCGCCGTCTCCGCCCACACCGCCACCCACGGCTGGCCGGCCCACACCGTCCGGCTCTCCCGCGTGCTGCACCGCTACCTCCAGGGCGGCCACCACACCGACGCCGTGGCCGTGCACGGCCACGCCCACCAAGCCGCCCGGCAGACCGGCGACCCGGCCGAGCAGGCGCACGCGCTGACCGACCTCGGCGTCGCCCACTGGCGACTGGGCAGGCACGAGGAGGCGACCGAGTACCTCCGGCAGGCCATGGAGCTGTTCCGGCGGACCACGGACGCGGCCGGCCAGGCCCGCACGCTCAACAGCCTCGGCATCATCGCGGACCTCTCCGGGCACTGCCAGACGGCCGTCGAGCACTACGCGACGGCGTTGTCCCTGCTGCGCCGGACCGGCGACCGGGACAGTGAAGCCCGCACGCTGACCAACCTCAGCATCGTCGAGGGGCGGCTGGGCCGCCATCGGTCGGCGGCGGGCCACTGCACCCAGGCATTGGTCCTGGCCCGCCGGATCGGCGACCGGGACAGCGAGGCCCACGCGCTGAACAACCTCGGTGACGTCGAGCTCCGGTCGGGGCGGGCCCTGCCGGCGGGCCGCCACCTCCGGCAGGCACTGGCGCTCTTCCGGCAACTCGGCAACCGCAGCGGCGAAGCCTGGACGCTGGACCTGCTCGGGACGTTCCACCTCCGCCGCGGCAAGCAGGCCGAAGCCGCCGAATGCCACGAGCGGGCCCTCGCGATCTTCCGCGACACCGGCGACCGGGACGGCGAGGCGTCGGCGCTCAACAGCCGTGGCGAAGCCGCGAACACCACCGGCCACCCCGCCGACGCGCTCACCCACCACACGGCCGCCCACGCCATCGCCACCGAGATCGACGCGCGCGAACAGCAGGCCCGCGCCCACACCGGCCTCGGCCGCGCCCACCACGCCCTCGGCCGGCCGGACCAGGCCCGTGAGCACTACCGGCAGGCACTCGACCTCTACACCGCCCTCGGCACGCCCGAAGCCGACGAGGTCCGTGCCCACCTCGGCACTCTCGCCTCCAGCCGGTGACCTGGACGAAGCCTCTTCCGTCCCTTGCGGACATTCGTGGCGGAGCTCAGGTCCTCTGTGGACGAGCGGCGGATTCCGTTACGCCGTCCGGCCCAGCGTCCAAGCCGCCACCGGGCGCGGTTCGGCGGGCGCGCCGAGCTTGGTGCCTTTGCGATAGCCGCCGAAGATCATGGCGAGCACCAGGATGGCGAGGAAGATCACCAGGACCCACAGCCACAGGGACTTGCGCACGACGTCTCCCGTCGTCAGAGAGCTGGCCACGCGGACCAGAGCACCGTACATCCGCCCGCCGCTTAACCCGGCGGCGGTGTGGGTATTCCTCCCGGCATGGGTGCTTGGGGCAAGCGGCTCGTCGTCATGGCGGTGGCAGTGGTGGTCCTGGCCGCGGCGGTCCTCGTCGCATCGGCCGTTCACCTGTTACCCCAGCTGCGCAACCCGTTCGCCGAACGGACCGAGGAGCACTCCGGTCCGGTGCTGCTGCAGTCGATCGTCGAGCTCTCGCGCTACGAGGCCGCCAGCGGCTCGTTCCAGGTGGTCGTCGACATCACGACGAGCTCGGTCCTGCCCAGCTTCCTCGTGGGCAGCGACACGCTGTTCATCGGAGTCGGCACGGAAAACGCGTACGTGGACTTCGCCCGGCTGAAGGGCGACGCCGTCAAGGTGTCCGACGACCGCCTGTCCGCCACGATCACCTTGGGCCACGCCCAGCTGGAGCCGGCGACGCTGGACGTGCACGAGTCCCATGTGTACGCCCAGCAGCAGGGCCTGTTCACCCGGATCAACGACTTCCTCAGCGGGAACCCCAACTCCCAGCAGGCGCTGTACGAGCTCGCCCAGAAACAGATCGAGGGGGCGGCCGCGAAAAGCACGCTGGTGGCCGATGCGGAGCGGAACACCAGGACGATGCTGATCGGCTTGCTGCACTCACTCGGCTTCAAGAACGTCACCGTGAACTACGCCGACAACGCCACCGGCTGAGCGCCGATACGATGGGCCGCAAACCCGAGCGACACACTCACGGCGAACGGAGTGCGCACGTGCTGCCTGTGCTGGTCCAGCGAATCGTCTACGGGATCTACACGCACCGGCTGCGAAAACAGCTCGTGGGCGCCGAACTGCCGGAGCACGTCGGGATCATCATGGACGGCAACCGCCGGTGGGCGCGCCAGATGGGCATGGCCGACCCGAGCATCGGCCACAAGTACGGCGCCGAACACGTCGAAACCGTGCTCTCCTGGTGCGAGCGGGCGGGCGTGAAGCACGTGACGGTCTACCTGTGCTCGACCGAGAACCTCGCCCGCCGCGAAGACGCCGAGGTGTCGTACCTGATGCAGCTGATCGAGCAGGTGATCACCGACAAGCTCGCCCAGCCGGACGCCGGCTGGCAGGTCCACGTCGCCGGCACCCTCGACGCCTTGCCGGACACCACCGCGCACGCCCTGAAGAACGCCGTCGAAGTCACGCGCGACTGCGGCACGGGCCACCACATCACCCTGGCGATCGGCTACGGCGGCCGCCAGGAGGTGGTCGACGCGCTGCGCGCCCTGCTGACCGAACACGCCGCCGCCGGGACGCTGGACGAGCTGGCCGGCACCATCACCATGGAGGACGTCTCGCGGCACCTGTACACCGCCGGGCAGCCCGACCCCGACCTGGTGATCCGGACCAGCGGCGAGCAGCGGCTGTCCAACTTCCTGGTCTGGCAGAGCGCCTACTCCGAGCTGTACTTCTGCGACACGTTCTGGCCGGCCTTCCGCGAGGTCGACTTCCTCCGCGCCCTGCGCAGTTACGCGCGGCGGAACCGTCGTTACGGCGGCTGAGCGGGTACTACGTCTCCCCGGCGGTCAGCCGCCCGGCTCGGCGCCGGCTCCGTCGCAGGCCACCTCCGCCCACACCGTTTTGCCGCCGGTTTCGCGGTGTTCCCGGACGCCCCAGGCGGCAGCGAGCTTCTCCACCATCAGCATGCCCCGGCCACCGGGCGTGGTCAGCGACGGGTTCGCCACCACGGGGTGAGCCGAGCAGCCGTCGTCGACCTCGACCCGGACCCGACAGGGCTGCGGGGTGTAGGCCATCCGGATTTCCGACGGGCCTCGGCCGTGATCGTAGGCGTTGGTGACCAGCTCGGTGACGACGAGCAGCACGTCGCCGAGGTGAGCGTCGCCGACCCGGTCCAGCGTGCGAGCCGCCCAGCGACGGACCTGGACCAGCACCGGTGCCGAGGTGCCACGGAGGTCCAGTGACCACGGAGGCGACGTGCTGCTGCCCTCCGTCTCGTCGGGCATGACGACATCACCCTTCCCGGGCTTCCGTCCTCACTGCCGAAGACGTCCGTCTCTGTGCCTTACCCGGGTGGTCCCGAAGCCAAACCGTCCCCCGCCGGGCGGCGAGCTCGAGGATCCACGCGCTCCACGCCGTGTCGGCGCGCTGACCGGGCGGCGCCGAGGGCGACCAGTGTCGGTTCGGCGCCGTCGAACCGAAGCGGGCGCCCGTCTTGGCGAAGGTGCCGGTGAAGCCGCGGTGTCTTGAATGACTCATTCAGGTCTTCGGAGGTCCTGAACGAGTCATTCAAGACCTCCGGCGACCACCGCGGAGCCGGCCTCAGGACCCGACGGGCGCGACGACGCGGGCCACGCACTCCCGGAGCAGCGCCCTGCGCTGTTCGTGCACCTCGGCGGGTTCCCCGGCCGTGGCGGCGTAGACGTTGCTGACCGGCGACCACGCCATGGACATGGCGATCACCATCGCCATCAGGTCGAAGGGGTCCCCCCGCGCGCACCAGCCCGGCGGCCTGCGCTTCGGAGATCGCTCGCAGCTTGGGGTGGTCCATCCGCTCGGCGTCGGCCACCAGGTGCCCGGCCGGCCGGCGCTCGAGGCGGGTCCACGTCGCGAGCCGGATGAGGTCACCGGCTGGCTGGCCGGCGAGAGCGAACCCGCTCTCCGCCGCGCCACCCTGCAGCGACGCGACCTGCGCGACGACGACATCGCGATCCGCGTCGACTACTGCGGGGTCTGCCACACCGACTTGCACTCCCTGCGTGCTCCGCGGGACGCCGCGCTCGTGCCGGGCCATGAGTTCACCGGCGTCGTGACCGCCGCCGGTCCCGCCGTGACGCGGTTCGCCGCCGGGGATCCGGTCGCGGTCGGCAACATCGTCGACTCCTGCGGGAAGTGCTCGATGTGCCGCCGCGGCCAGGAGAACTTCTGCGCCGAGTTCCCGACACTCACCTACGGCGGAACCGACCGCCACGACGGCTCGCCCACGCTGGGCGCGTTCTCCCGCGAGTACGTCGTCCGGGACGAGTTCGCCTACCGGCTCCCCGCGGGCCTCGATCCCGCGGCGGCCGCGCCGTTGCTGTGCGCGGGGATCACCGTGTGGGAGCCGCTGCGCGCCCTCGGCGCCGGGCCCGGCACGCGGGTGGCGGTGGCCGGCCTGGGCGGTCTCGGGCACCTGGCGGTCAAGTTGTCGGTCGCTCTCGGCGCGGAGACGACGGTGATCAGCCGTTCACCCGACAAGGCGGCCGACGCGAGCCGGCTCGGGGCGCGGGACCTGCTGGTGTCGACCGACCCGCGGCAGCCGGCCGCGGCCCGCGACCGGTTCGACATCGTCATCGACACCGTCGCCGTCGCCCACGACATCGGCCCGCACCTGCGGCTGGTCGCCCTCGACGGCACCCTCAGCCAGGTCGGGCACCTCGGCCCGATCACGGTCGAGGCGATGGACCTGCTGGTGGGCCGCAAGAAGCTGACCTCCGCGGGCAGCGGCGGCCGGGCCGGGACTGCCGCCATGCTCGAGTTCTGCGCCCGCCACGACGTCACCGCCGACGTCGAAGTCGTGCCGTCGGCGCACGTGAACGACGTGCTGGAACGCTTGGCCCGCAATGACGTCCGCTACCGCTTCGTCCTCGACCTGGCCGACCTCGACCACGAAGACCCCCCTCAGAAGGCGGTGTAGCCGCCGTCGACGGGGAGGACCGCGCCGGTGATGTAGGACGACTCCGGCGAGGCGAGGAAGACGACCGCGTCGGCGATCTCTTCGGGGACGGCGAGGCGTTGCAGCGGGATCTGGCTTTCGCGCAGCCGCCGGTAGGCCTCGGGGTCCGGCCTCCGCCGGAACGACGCTTCGATGACGGGGGTGGCGGTCAGGCCGGGAGCGACGACGTTGACGCGGATGTTGCGCGCCGCCCATTCGATCGCCGCCCCCTTGGCGAGCATGATCAGGCCGCCCTTGGCGGCGGAGTACAGGACTTCCCCTGGCTTGCCGACGATGCCGAGCCGGGAGCCGACGCAGACGAACGAGCCGCCCTCGGGTGGCATCAGCGGCGCGAAGTGCTTCATCACCAGGAACGCGCTGAGCAGGTTGCTGTGGAGGACGTCCTTCGCGTCGTCGTAGGCCATCTCGGTGAGCGGGCCGCTGACCTGCAGGCCGTGGTTGAGGACGACGACGTTCACGGTGCCGGCGGACTCGGCGGCCCGGCGGGCCAGCTCCACGACGAACGCCTCGTCGTTGAGGTCCCCGGGGATGTACACGTCACCGGGCCGGGTGGTGCCGAGCCGCTCCCGGCGGCTCGTGAGCAGCAGCTGGGCGCCCTCACGGCGGAAACGCGCGCTCACCGCCTCCCCGATGCCGCTGCCGGCGCCGGTCACCAGGGCGGTGACCTTCTCGAGTCTCATGTCGGACACTCCTTCGCGGGGTGGGTCAGCCGAGGAAGCCGCGGGCGTCGACCGGCCACCGGCGCGGCGCGGTGCCCGCGCTGTCGGTGACGATCAGCTCCTCGAAGTTGATGACGACCGGGCAGACGTGGTTGGGCACTACGGGAACCACGTCGCCGACGCCGGGGCGGGCGGCGCCGCCGGGCAGCGCGAGGAAACCGTGGTACTCGTTGAGCTTCGAGAGAACGGCCTCCGTGCCGAGGACGGCGCCGTAACCGCGCCCGGGACTGCCTTCGCGGCCGAGGGCCTTGGTGCCCGCGTCGAGGATGACCTGGCCGGGAACCCAGTCGCTGACCACGGTCGCGGCGACGAACAGGGCGATCTGGTCGTCGGTGCAGGCGCCGAGCCTGCTGTTGTCCAGGTCGCCGAAGACGTACTCGCCGGGCCGGATTTCGGTGATCAGGTCGCCGGTGGAGAACTCGACGGTGGGCGTGGAGCCCGCACTGACCACCTCGGCGGGGATCCCCGCCTGGCCGAGACCGCGGACCGCGGTGGCGAGTGCGGTCTCCTGGTCCCGCGCGGCGCGCTCGCGGGCGTCCCGGCCGGAGCTGCCGTGCCCCGGATACGTGAAGACGCCCACCGGCACGAGGCCGCGCTTGCGGGCGGCGAGCGCGAGGTCGCCCGCGAACTCGGGTGGCGCACCGGAACGGCGGGCGCCGCAGTCGACCTCGACCACGACTTGCAGCCGGTCCGGTTCGTCTCCCATCGCGTCGGCGAGGGCGTCGATCGCCGCGACGTTGTCGACGCCGACCCGCAGCCGGGTGGTCTCGGCGAGCCGGCGGATCCGGGCTCCCTTCGTTCCCGCGGGCCAGACCGGATAGGCGAGGAAGATGTCGCCGAAGCCGGCCGCGGCGAAAACCTCGGCCTCGCCGACGTTTCCGGCGGTGATCCCGACCGCCCCCGCGGCGACCTGACGCCGGCCGATCTCCACGCACTTGTGCGTCTTGACGTGCGGCCTGACGTCGAGGTGGTGCGCGGCCGCGAAGCCCTGCATGCGGTCGATGTTGTCCTGCATGACGTCGGCCAGCACGACCGGCGCGGGGGTGTCGATCCGCCCGAGAAGACCGTCGAGTACCCGGTGCAGCCGGTTCACGTCGCGCTCCTCACGGGCGCGGCAGGCCGAACAGCACGGGCAGGTCGGCGATGTCCGTGATCCGCTCGTAGCCGAGCCACGGCTCGTCCTGCTCGAAGCCGCGGTCGACGTACACCTTGTGCTCGATGCCCATCACGGCCGCGGGGCGCAGGTCGTACTTCGGGCTCGCCGAGACGTGCACGAGCTCGCCGGGTGCCACGCCGAGCTTGTCCAATGTGTACTCGAACGCGCGCAGCCGCGGCTTGTAGGCGCCCATCTGCTCGGCTGTGATCACGACCTCGAACGGGGCTTGGAGGTTCTCCACGAGGCGCGCCGCGTGCGCGTCGTCGGTGTTCGTCACGATCACCAGCGGAACGGCCTCCGCCAGGCGCGTCAGTGCCGCGGTGACGCCGGGGTACGGGACCCAGGTCGGGATCTCTTCGTACACCGCGCGAGCGTCGCTTTCGCGGTACTCCAGGCCGAACCGGCGCATGGTCCGTTCCAGGGAGCAGGCGACGATCCGGTGGAAGGGCTTCCACTCGCCCAGGCACTCGTCGATCCGGTAGGCGTCGCCGGCCCGCAGGAAGTCGTCGGCGACCTCCGGCGGGAGGCGGTCGCCCAGGACCCGGCGGATCGCGTCGTTGATGCGGAAGTGGATCAGCGTCCCGTTCATGTCGAACGTGACGAACTTCGGCTTGCTGTCGAAAGCCACGGAATCCTCCAGGCGGTGATCCGGCGAGCGGTCGGAGTGGCCGCTCAGCACTGAGTGTCGGTCGCGAGTCGTCAACTGTCAACAGTTGACGACTGGCTGGGTTCCGCTCGCCCGGCTCGCCCGGGTCGCTATGGTCCATGAGGTGACGAGCAACCCGACACCGCGCGACCACAACAAGGCCTCGGTTCTGGAGGTGGTCCTCTCCCGGGCACCGTTGACGCGCAACGAGGTCATCGAACTCACCGGCCTGAGCAAGGCCACGGTGTCGCGAGCGGTCGAAGAGCTCCGCGCGGACGGTTTCGTCGCCGACGGCGGGGTCGACGCGGCCACCGGCCGGGGCAGGCGGTCGACCTACCTGGACGTGCCCGGCACGGCCGGGCACGTGGCCGGGGTCAGTTTCGGCGTGCTGACCACCTGCGTCCTGGTCACCGACCTGCGGGGCCGCGAGGTACACCACGTGGTCGTCCCGACCGCGAACCACGATGACGCCGGCGACGCCGCCGAGTGGCTGGCCGGCCTGATCGAGGAGACCGCCGGAGCCGGGCGGGGTCCCCTGCGCCAGATCGTCGTCGCGGTGCCCGGCCGGGTCCGCGACGGCACGGAGATCTTCAGTCCGGCGCGGTCGATGAAGATCTTCACGGGTTCCGGCCTCCACCGCGCCGTCGCGGACCTGGTCGACGCACCGGTACTCCTCGACAGTGACGCCAACGCGTCCCTGCTGGCCATCCTCGCCGAGGACACCAGCATCGGGAATGCCGCGCTCTTCAATCTCAGCAGCGTGCTGAACTTCGCCGGCTGCACCGGACACGAACTCGCCCGGGGGCGCACGCCGGCTTTCGGCGGGATCGGCGTCCTCTGCGCCGGAGCCGGCCAGGAGACCCTTGACGACCTGATGAGCACGCGAGGGCTCCTCAAGTTCGCCCGCGGCCGGGGACTCGGCCTGAAGCGCGTCGAGGACCTCTGGCGAGGCCGGCGGGACGACGAAGCGCACGCCGAGGTCGTGGCCGCCTTCACCACGGCGATCGTGACCGCCACGAGCGCGGTCGCCGTGACACTGGACCCGGAAACGGTCTACTTCGCGGGCCGGCTGTGCCCCCTCGTCGAGGAGGTTCTTCCCGAGGTGCGCAGCCGCCTCGGCCGGATCCTCCCGGCGGCGCCCGAGGTCAAGGTCGTGACGCAGGTCGTCGGCCTGTCCACGGCACGCGGAGCGGTGTTCGCCTGCTTGGCACTGACCCAGGAGCGGCTGCGGGACGCGGCACTCGGGGCGCGCGGCCGGCGCACGGAACAGTCCACACCGGCCTTCTGAAGGCCGGCCCGGCGGTTTCGTCCACTTGGATGCGCTACCGCCGAAGTGTCCGATATGGACCGACTCGCGGCGTCGCGCACCTTCGATCTCGAACTATTCAAGTTTCAGGTTGAAACTGGAACAAATGATGGTATGGTCGGTCGTGCCAGCGAGGAGCACCGACCGAACGAGACCGAAGGTGGCCGCCGATGACTTCGACGTTGAGCCGGGCAATCGCCAACTACCCCAACCGGTTCGACCCCGGGATGCTGAGCGAGCTCCCGGAAACCCTCCGGGAGACCATCCGCCGTCGCGACGAGGTGCTCGGTCCCGGCTACACGCTCATCTACCGGGAGCCGGTCGAGTTCGTCTCCGGGCACGGGGCCCACCTGGTCGACCGCGACGGCAACGACTACCTGGACGCGTACAACAACGTCCCCTGCGTCGGCCACGCCCACCCGCACGTGGCCCAAGCGGTCTCCCGCCAGGTGGCGACGGTCAACACCAACACGCGCTACGTCCAGGAGGCACTGGTCGCCTACGCCGAGCGGTTGCTCGCCACCTTCCCCGAAGGACTGAGCAGGCTGAGCCTCGCCTGCAGCGGTTCGGAAGCGAACGACCTCGCGGTACGGGTGGCGAAGTTCCACACCGGCGGTACCGGAATCATCGTGACCCGGTGGGCCTACCACGGCATCACCAGCGAGGTCGCGAGCTTCTCACCCACGCTGGGTACGGGTTCGCCACTGGGGCCGAACGTCCGCGTCATCGACCCGCCCGACCCGCGGCTCGCCGCGCCCGGGGTCGATCTCGCCGAGCACATGCGCGGTCAGGTCCGCGGCGCGATCGACGATCTCGAGCGGCACGGGTTCCGGCTCGCGGCTTTGGTCACCGACGGCGCGTACTCCAGTGACGGGATCTTCACCGACCCGGTCGGGTACCTCCCGGGCGTCGTGGACGAGGTCCGGGCGGCCGGCGGTGTCTACATCGCGGACGAGGTGCAGGCGGGGTTCGCCCGGCTCGGCGAGACGATGTGGGGCTTCAGCCGCCACGGCGTGCTCCCGGACATCGTCACCATGGGTAAGCCGATGGGCAACGGGATGCCGATCTCCGGCGTCGTGTTCCGGCCCGAGGTCTCCGACGAATTCGGCCGGAGCGTCCGCTACTTCAACACCTTCGGCGGCAGCTCGATCCCGGTGGCCGCCGGTGCCGCGGTGCTGGACGTCTTCGAGGAGGAGAACGTCCGGCAGCGCGTCCTCGAGAACGGCACCGCTCTCCGGAAAGGGCTCGAAGAGATCACCGGGGACTCCGCTCACGTCGCCGAGGTCCGCGGCAGCGGCCTGTACGTCGGCGTGGAGATCGTCGGGGACCGGCAGACGAGCGAGCCCGACCGCGCGCGTGCCGAGGACGTGATCAACGACCTGCGCGATCGCCGGGTCCTCATCAGCGGCACGGGCAAGGCCGCCAACGTCCTGAAGATCCGTCCTCCCCTGGCTTTCACCGCCGCGGACGTGACCCGGTTCCTGGAGACCTTCGCCGAGGTCGCCAAGGTCCGCCTGTAACGGCCCGTCCGGAGGAAATGATCGTGACCACCGCACCGGATGCGAACTTCGCTCAGCGGCTCCTCGAGGAGAGCGGCCTGGCATCGCCGCACGAGCCCGTGGACATGGCGCTCGTGAGCACCCTCGTCGCGAAGCACTACCACGTCAGCGGCAACCTCGAGCGGCTGGCGACGGAGAAGGACGACACCTTCCGGCTCAGGACCGGCTCGGGGAACTACCTCGTGAAGGTCTCCCCGCCGGACGAGCCGGAGGCCGCGGTCGCACTCCAGACCGCCGTGATGCGCTTTCTCGAGGACACTGCCCCGGAGCTTCCGGTCCAACGGGTGAAGCTGACAGTCGACGGGAACGACAACGTGGTTCTCGCGGCAGGCGACGGCAAGACCCGCGTTCTCCGGGTACTCGGCTTCGTCGACGGCGAGGTCCTGGCGCAAACGCACGCGGAACCCGGTCAGCTCGCCCGCGCGGGCGAGCTGCTGGGCCACGTCGACCTCGCGCTCGCGGCGTTCAGCCACCCCGCGGACCGGCGCGGTCTGGTGTGGGACATCCGCCATTTCCACCGGCTGACCGGACTCGCCGAGCACACGCCGGACTCCGGGCACCGCCGGCTGGCGCGAGAGGTCTTCGCGCTCTTCGAGGCAGCTGTCGTCCCGGACCTCGACCACCTGGAGACCCAGGTGATCCACGGTGACTTCAGCCCGCACAACATCGTCGTGGACCGGCGGCACGACGACTTCGTGACGGGTGTCATCGACTTCGGTGACACCCTGCGCACCGCGGTGATCTTCGATCCCGCCGTGGCGCTGGCGAACCTGCTCGGCCGGACGCCGGGCAGCCCCTGGCGGGAGGCCTGCGCCTTCGCCGCCGGCTACGACAAGGTGCGGCCGATCAAGGACGGCGAACTGCCTCTGCTCCCGGTCGCCGCACTGGCCCGGCTCACCCTGCGCGCGCTGCTGACCGACTGGCGTGCGCGGCGTGTCCCGGAACGGCGCGACTACCTCCTCAGCCACGCCGAGAACGACTGGCTCAACGTGGAGCGTGCGCTGGCCGTGCCGCTCGGCGAAGTCGTCGCGCACCTGGCGGCAAGGCCGTCATGACCAAGCTCCGGTTCCACCCCATGAAAGGAAAACAGCCATGATCGAGTTCGAGCCCAAGTACATCACGTTCGACATGCACGGGACGCTGATCCGGTGGCACCTCACGGACCTGACCCGCAAGCTGCTGGCCGACATCGTCCCCGGCGACCGGATGGACGAAGTCCTCCACAGCTTCAAATGGCAGCGTCTCGACGAGGTGCTGAACCCCTGGAAGCCCTTTCCGGACATCATCCACGACTCGCTGCGCAAGACCCTGGAACGCTTCGACCTGCCGTACCGGAAGGCTGACAGCCAGGCCATCGTGGACGCGATCCCCACCTGGGGCCCCTACCCCGAGGTGCCCGAAGCGCTGCGGACGCTGGCCTCCCGCTACCCCCTGGTCATCCTGAGCAACGCAGCCGACGACCAGGTCATGAGCAACGTGGAGAAGCTCGGGGCCCCGTTCCACGCGGTCTACACCGCCGAGCAGGCCCAGGCCTACAAACCGCGGTACCAGGCCTTCGAGTACATGCTGAGCCGGCTCGGCTGCGGACCGAAGGACATCCTGCACGTCTCCGCCAGCCCGCGCTACGACCTCATGGCCGCCAACGACCTGGGCGTCACGAACAAGGTCCACGTCAACCGCGGTTTCGAGCCCAGCACCCCCGGCTACGGCTACTACGAAGTCAACCTGCTCTCCCAGGTTCCCCCGCTGCTCGGCATCTGAACCGGGCCGATCCGGAGTCACGACCGCGTGCTGTGCGCGGTCTTCTCCGTGAGCGTCTGCAGGTAGTGGAGGTCGAGGGCGCGGGTGAACGCCGCCTCGTCCCGGGCGGCGAGCGCGTCGACGATGGCCTGGTGTTCCTGGAAAAGCGAGTCTTCGGAGGGGTACCAGCGTTCGAGCCGGTTGATCGACAGCGACGACTCGGCGATCAGCGTGGAGTAGGCGCGCTGGATCCGCGAGTTGCCGGAGGCGGCCACCAGTGAGCTGTGAAAACGCAGGTCCAGCTCGACGACTTCACGCCACCGGCCCGACCGCTCCGCCGGGCCGATCTCGTCGACGATCGCCTGCAGTTCGCCCACGGTTCGCTCGAGGACGCCGTCGTCCGCGGACAGCACCTTCGCGCCGCAGCGGGCTTCCAGCGTCTGGCGGGCCTCGTAGATCTCGGCGATGTCCTCGGGCGTGATGTCGGTGACGAAGACGCCCCGGTTGGGGATGCGAACCAGCAGTCCTTCCTGCACCAGCCGCTGCAGCGCCTCGCGCACCGGACCCCGTGACACGCCCAGCTGCTTGGCGATCTCGGACTCCGACAGCGCCTGCGAGGGCTGCAGGGTGCCGCCGAGGATGTTGTTCCTGATCTGGGCGGCGATCGTGCCGGACACCGACTGGTAGTCGATGGCCTGCAGGTTCAGGTTCTTCATCCGGTTCCCCCTGGTGTGAGACCCACTGTGGTCGTTCGTTCACTGAAGACTGTTGACGATAACACGAGCCGAAACGCAGCGTTCACAGCAAACTGTTGACAGTTTACAGTGACCCGGCTTACGGTCCTTCCCTGCCGGACACCTCCGCTTCACCTGGAAAGGGCACCCTGTGATCGACTCAGCCTTCCGGCCGAAGTACGTCTCGTTCGACTGCTACGGCACGCTCATCGACTTCCAGATCACCCCGGTCACCCGCGAGCTCGTCGGCGACCTGCTCACCCCGGAGCAGTTCGACCGGTTCGTGATCGACTTCCGCGGGTACCGGTACGACCAGGTCTGCGGGGAGTACTACGACTACCAGCAGGTTCTCCACGACGCCTACGCCCGGACCTGCGCGAAGTGGGGCCTCGCCGTGGCCGAAGACGCCGGTGAGCGCTTCTCCGACGCCGTGCTGTCCTGGGGCCCGCACGCGGACATCCCCAGCCCGCTGAAGAAGCTGGGTGAGCACTACCCGCTGGTGATCCTCTCCAACGCCAACACCCGCTACCTCGATGTCAGCGTGCCCAAGCTCGGAGCCGACTTCCACGCCGTGTACACCGCCGAGCAGGCCGGCTTCTACAAGCCCCGCTACGCCGCGTTCGAGTACATGCTCGACCAGCTGAACACCCCGCCGGAGCAGTTCCTCCACGTCTCTTCGCACACCCGGTACGACCTGATGCCCTGCCACGACCTGGGTTTCACGAACACCGTCCTGCTCGACCGCGGCTACGACCCGCCGGCCCCGGTCTACGGCTACACCAAGGTCGATTCACTCGACGAGCTGAACGGCCTGCTGGGGCTCTGAGGGCGATGAAACTGACTTCCTACTGGCAGGACACCGCCACCCCCGCCGGGGACCACCGGCGGACGCCGGTCCCCGAGCGGGTCGACGTCGCGGTCGTCGGCGGCGGGCTCACCGGGACCTCCGCGGCCGTCGAACTGCGCAAGCTCGGCGCGTCCGTCGCGGTCCTCGAACAGCACACGATCGGCTGGGGAGCGTCGGGCCGCAACGGCGGCATGGCCACCACCGGCCTGGCGATCGGCTTCGGCACCGCGGTGAAACGCTACGGCGCCGACCGCGCGGTCGCGATGTTCCGGACCTACAACGACGCGATCGACAGCATCGAGAAGCTCGTCGCCGAGCACGGGATCGACTGCGACTTCGAGCGCTCGGGCAAGCTGACCCTCGCCCACCGGCCGTCGCACTTCGAGGCGATGGTCAAGACCCGCAAGGCGCTGGAAGAGCTCGCCGACCACGAGGTCATTACGGTCCCGAAGAAGGACATCCACTCCGAAATCGGTTCCGACTTCTACTACGGCGCCACGGTGGACCCGTACGGCGCGGGGCTGCACGTCGGCAAGTTCGTGCACGGCCTGGCGAAGGCGGCCGGTGACCTCGGCGCGACGATCTGCGAGAACGCCGAAGTGACCGCGCTGGACCGCAATCCGCGCGGCGGGCACACCCTGCAGACCACCCGCGGGCGGCTGCACGCGGACCAGGTGCTGATCGCCACCAGCGGCTACACCGGGAAGGTGACGCCGTGGCTGCGGCGGCGGGTGATCCCGGTCGGCAGCTTCATCATCGTGACCGAGCCCCTGGCCCAGGACGTCGTGGACCGGATCCTGCCGCACCGGCGGCAGGCGTCGGACAGCAAGAACCTCGTCTACTACTTCCGGATCACCCCCGACAACCGGCTGCTCTTCGGCGGCCGCGCCCGGTTCGCGATGTCCAGCCCGGACTCCGACGTCCGGAGCGGGCAGATCCTCGTCAGGGCGATGACCGAGCTGTTCCCGTACCTGGCGGGCACCCGGATCGACTACACCTGGGGCGGCCTGGTCGACCTGTCGATGGACCAGCTCGTGCACGCGGGCGAGCGCGACGGCGTCCACTACTCCGTCGGCTACAGCGGCCACGGCGTGCAGATGGCCACCTACATGGGCCAGAAGATGGCGCGGTTCATGTCCGGGGACGCCGAAGCCAACATCTGGGGCGACGTCAAGTTCCCCGCCGTGCCGGGGCACTTCGGCCGCCCGTGGTTCCTCCCGCTGATCGGCGGCGGGGCGCGGGTGCTGGACGCGATCTCATGACCACCACGGCTCCGGTGACGGCGTCGTTCGGCCTGCCCGGCGGCGCCCTGGTCGCCGGCGAGTGGCAGACCGGCGGGCTCACGTCCGGGGTGGCCGACCCCCACGACGGCACACCCGTCGGGTGGGTCGCGCGCAACGACGCGGCCGACGTCGATGTCGCCGTCCGGGCGGCGGCCCGAGCGGTCGCCGAGCCGTGGCCGCTCTGGCAGCGGCGCGAGGCCCTCGAGGAGGCCGCCCGGCTGGTCCGGGACGAGGCCGCCTGGCTGGCCGGGATCATCAGCGCCGAGGGCAGCAAGACGATCGCCGAGGCCGAGCAGGAGGTGCGGCGCTGCGCCGAGACGCTGCGCCTGTCCGCGGCGGCGGGCCCGGTCCTGCGCGGCGAGGTGCTCGAGTTCGACGACAGCGACCGCGGCGCGGGCAAGCGCGGCTGGTTCGTCCGCGCGCCGATCGGGGTCGTCGCGGCGATCACCCCGTTCAACGACCCGCTCAACCTGGTCGCCCACAAGGTCGGCCCGGCACTGATCGCGGGCAACGGCGTCGTGGTGAAACCCGCCGACACGACTCCGCATTCGGCGCTGGCCCTGGCGGCCATCCTGCTGCGGGCCGGGGTCCCGGCGGCCCGGATCTCGGTCGTGTGCGGCGACGGGGAAACCGGGCACGCGCTGGTGACGCACCCGGGCGTCGACGTCGTCTCGTTCACCGGCGGCCCGGCCACGGCGGCACGGATCGCGGCGGCGGCCGGGCCGAAGAAGCTCCTGATGGAGCTCGGCGGGAACAACCCGGTGATCGTGTGCGGTGACGCGGACCTCGAGAAGGCCGCCGACGCGATCGTGCGCGGCGCGTTCGGGTGCGCGGGGCAGAACTGCCTGTCCGTCCAGCGCGTCTACGCCGACGCGGCGATCCACGAAGAACTGCTGACCCGGATCACGGCCGGCACCCGCGCGCTGAAGGTCGGCCCCAAGACCGACCGCACCACCGACGTCGGCCCGATGATCAGCGAGGCCGAGGCCGCCCGCGTCGAGGCCTGGGTCGACGCGGCTTTGGCCGGGGGCGCCCGCGCGCACACCGGCGCCCACCGCGGCGGCGCCTACTACCACCCGACCGTCCTCACCGACGTGCCCGCGGACGCCGACGTCCTGGTGCGCGAGGTGTTCGGCCCGGTGGTGACCGTCATCCCGGTCGGCTCCGCCGACGCGGCGATCGCGGCGGCGAACAGCTCGGAGCACGCCCTGCAGGCCGGTGTCTTCACCGGCGTGCTCGACGACGCTCTGTCCATCGCGGACCGGCTCCACGCCGGCGCCGTGGTCGTCAACGGCACCAGCGACGTGCGGATCGATTCGATGCCGTTCGGGGGATTCAAGAGTTCGGGGATCGGGCGCGAAGGCATCCGGTTCGCGGTGGAAGCGATGAGCGAGCCGAAGTGCACGATCATCGCCGGGGACCCGCAGCGTCAGTCCACAGTGAATCGCACCAAGTAGACAACAGGCATCGGGCATGTTCTGCTCGTCAGCGGTGTGACCGCCGCACGGGCAGCCCCCGTCGAAGGAGAATCCAATGCGGGTCAAGGCGGCTATGAGCGCGGTGGTCCTCACCGCGGCTGTGACTTTGACAGCGTGCACGACCGAGGGCGCCGCCCCGGCGGGTGGCGGTGGGGGCGCCACCGCCGAGCACACCGACGACATCTCGGCCGGCGTCCAGCCGGACCCGGCGGCGGTCGCGCTGCTGCCGGCCGCGGTGAAGGCCAAGGGCACCCTGGTGACCGCGGAGGACCTGACCAGTCCCCCGACCACCTTCATGGCTTCGGACAACAAGACACCGATCGGCTTCAACCCGGACATCGCCCGGCTCGTCGCGGCCAAGCTCGGCCTGAAGCTGGAGATCAAGAACGTCAAGTTCGACGTCATCATCCCCGGCCTCCAGGGCAACCGCTACGACCTCACGGTGTCGACGATGGGGACCTCGGCCGAGCGGCTGAAGGTGCTCGACATGATCGACTACTTCTCGAACGGCTCGACGGTGGCCACGGCCTACGGCAACCCGAAGCACCTGGCCATGGACTCGTTGTGCGGCGCCACTCTCGGCGTGCAGTCCGGCAGCACCCAGGAGCTCAAGTGGCTGCCGAAGCTGAACCAGCAGAACTGCGTGAGCAAGGGGAAGGACCCGATCAAGTCGGTCGCGCTGCCGAGCGTCAGCGACGCGCTGACCCAGGTCGCCTCCCGGCGCATCGACGGCGTCTTCTACGACGCGACCTCGCTCAACTGGGCGAAAGCCAAGCAGCCGAACGCGTTCGACGTCCTGCAGCCGGTGCTGAACCCGTTGCCGGTGGCCGTCGCACTGAACCTGAACTCGCCGCTGACCCCCGCCGTCCAGGCCGCGCTGCAGTCCGTCATCGACAGCCCGAAGTACCAGGAAGCGTTGTCCCGCTGGGGTTTCCAGGGCCTGGGCGTCACCAAGGCGGCCCGCTCCAAGCCGCAGCCGAAGTGACACGGGGACGACGACGAGGAGGAGGCGACCGGTGACCGTACTCGCGCCCGAGGAAAAGAAACGGATCAGGCCCCCGCGCCCGCGGGACTACGTCGCCTGGGTGGCGGCGGTCGCGATCGTCGCCGGGCTGGCCTACGCCCTGGTCAGCAACGGCAACTTCCACTGGGACGTGGTGCTGCGGTACTTCACCGCCGCCTCCATCCTCGACGGCGTCGGCATCACCCTCATGCTCACCGCGGTGAGCATGGTCCTCGGGACCGTGCTCGGTCTCGTCCTCGCCGTCATGCGGATGTCGTCGCAGCGGCCGATCTCGGGGCTGGCCCGGCTGTACATCACGTTCTTCCGGGGCACCCCGGTGCTGGTGCAGCTGGTGTTCTGGTTCAACGTGGCCGCGCTGTACCCGAACCTGTCCATCGGCGGCCACGCCCTGGACATGAACGCGCTCATCACCCCGCTCACCGCGGCGATCATCGGGCTGACGCTCAACGAGGCCGCCTACATGGCCGAGATCATCCGCGGCGGCTTCGCGGCGGTGCCCCGCGGCCAATTCGAGGCGGCCGAGTCGCTGGGCATGGGCGAGTTCACCAAGCTGCGGCGCGTGATCATCCCCCAGACCATGCCCGCGATCATCCCGGCGACCGGCAACCAGGTGATCGGGATGCTCAAGGAAACCTCGCTGGTCAGCGTCCTCGGCGTCGCCGACTTGCTGCAGAGCGCGCAGGCGATCTACGCCCGGACGTACGAGACGATCCCGCTGCTCATCGTGGCGAGCCTGTGGTACCTGATCATGACGCTCACGCTCAGCGTTCCGCAGTCGATGATCGAACGCCGGTTCTCGCGCTCGTCCCGCCCGGCGATCAAGGTGAAGGAGTCGCTGCTGTGAGCGCCGACGGCACGATCGTGGCACGCAAGCTGTGCAAGAGCTTCGGGCACCACCGGGTCCTGAAGGACATCGACCTGACCGTCGCGGCCGGCGAGATCTCCTGCATCATCGGCCCCAGCGGCTCGGGGAAGTCCACCCTGCTGCGCTGCATCAACGGGCTGGAGACGATCGACCGCGGCGTGCTCCGGGTCAACGGCGAGGACTTCGGTCACGTCGAACACGAGAACGCCTACCACGCGGTCACTCCGCAGCGGCTGGCGCACCAGCGGACCCGGATCGGCATGGTGTTCCAGCAGTTCAACCTCTTCCCGAACATGACGGCCGAAGCGAACGTGATGTCCGGGCCGGTGCTGGTGAAGAAGGTCGCCAGGAAGGCGGCCCGGGAACAGGCCGCCGAGCTGCTGGCGCGGGTCGGGCTCGCGGGCTGCGGGCACAAGTTCCCGGCGCAGCTCTCCGGCGGCCAGCAGCAGCGCGTCGCCATCGCCCGCGCGCTCGCGATGGATCCGAGCATCATGCTGTTCGACGAGCCGACGAGCGCGCTCGACCCCGAACGCGTCGGCGAGGTGCTCGCCGTCATGCGCGACCTCGCCGACCTCGGGATGACGATGCTCGTCGTCACCCACGAGATGGGGTTCGCGCGCGAAGTGGCCAAAGACATCCTGTTCATGGACGACGGCGTCGCCGTCGAGCGCGGGGACGCCCGTGAGGTGCTCGCCAACCCGGCCGAGCCGCGCACGCGGGAGTTCCTGGAAAGGGTGCTGTGATGGACGGCGAACTGGCGGTCATCGGCCTCGGCAGCGTGGGCAGCATGGCCCTGTGGCAGGCCGCGCGCCGGTCCGGCACCGGGGCCGGCGAGGTCGTCGGGTTCGAGGCGCGGACCCCGGGCCACACCCGCAGCGCGGTCGGCGGGGACACGAGGCTGTTCCGGATGACCTACCGCGGCGGACCCCGGTACGCCCCGTTGCTGGAGCGGGCGAACCTGCTGTGGCCGGAACTCGAAGCCGAGGCGGGGCAGGAGATCCTGAACCGGTGCGGCGGTCTGTCGATCGGCGCACGGGACGGGGAGTACCTGCCGCAGCTGCTCGCGAGCGCGACGGCCGACGGCACGCCGTTCGAGTTCCTCGACCACGACGAACTCGCCGCCCGCTATCCGCAGCACCGGCTCCGGCCGGACGACTGCGCGCTGTTCGACCCGCGGGCGGGCTTCCTGCGCACCGACCGCGCGGTGCTCGCGGCGACGCGGGCCGCCCGCGAAGCCGGCGCCGAAGTGCTGGAAGACACGGCCGTCGACGAGATTCACGAGGAACCGGACTCGGTGGTGCTCCGGTCCGGGCCGCGCAGCTGGCGGTTCGAGCGGGTGATCGTCGCCGCCGGCGGCTGGTCGTCGCACCTGCTCCCGCCGCCGGTCGCGGCCGCCGTCCACCCCCGCCGGAACTACCTCACCTGGTTCGTCGCCCGGCGACCGGAGGAGTTCACGCCGGAGCGGTTCCCGATCTTCATCCGGATCGAAAGCGACCGGTCCCTCTACGGCGCGCCGAGCACCGACGGGGTGACCGTGAAAGCGACCCTCGACGGGCGCTCCCAGCCCGCCGAGCACGCCGACCGGCTCAGGCGCGAGCTCACCGAGGAGGAGATCACCGAGACCCGCGAAACGGTGAGCGAGTTCCTGCCCGGCCTGGTCCCGAGCATCGTGCGGGCCGACGCGTTCCCGGATCTCTTCACCGCGGATCACGCCCCGCTGCTGGGCTGCCTGCCGGGGCGGCCGCGCACGGTCTTCGCCACCGGTTTTTCCGGCACGGGCTTCAAGATCGCCCCGGCGTCCGCCGAAGCCGCGGTCGCGATCGCGTTCGGCGAGCCCGCGACCGAGGCGAAGGAGTTCGACCCCGCCCGCTTCGGGGCCGGCTGAGGGGGCGGCGCCCGGACCGGATCAGTCCGCTGTGGACAGACCGGCGGACAGACCGGCGGACCGGCCGGCGCGCTGGGCGTCCAGCGCCGTCACCGCCACGTGCAGCTGAGCCCGCAGGTCGCCGGATTCGAGGTCGCCGCCCAGGATCTGCTCGATCTGCCGCAACCGCTGGTACAGCGCCTGGCGGGACAGGTGGCTGCGCCGCGCGGTGGTGGACTTGTTCCCCGCCGACGCGAGGTAGTGGCGCAACGTGCCCAGCAGGTCGGTGCCGTGGGTGTGGTCGTGGCTCAGCAACGCCGCCAGCTGGCGCTCGGCGTAGGCCTGCACCCGGAGGTCGTCACGCAGCGAGTAGAGCAGCTCGGGCAGGCCGACGTCCCGGATGGTGTACACCGCCGGCGGCAGGTGCGGCGGTACCGCTCCGGCGACTTGGTCCGCTTCGGCCGCGGAACGGGCCACATCGGACAGTTCACCCACCTCCGCACCGACGTGGACCGCGGCGCCGGCCAGCCCGGCGATCTCCTCGGCCAGTGGCCGCCAGCCGCCGGGCTCGCGGAACGTCAGCAGCACGCCGACGCCGCGTTCGCCCAGGTCGCCGACGAGCGCACTGCCTTCGAAGCGGGCCCTCAGCTTCTCGAGCAGGATCGCCCGGTCCACCGGCCGGATGAGGACCACCACGAACAGGCGGCCCTGCGCCGGCACGCCGAGCGCCGCGATCCGGACGCGGGTGTCCTGCCAGGACAGCTGCCGGTGTTCCAGCACGTCGAGCAGGGCGTCCCGGTGAGCCTGGTCCTCCCACCGCGTCTCCTGCGTCAGCCGGGCCAGTGTCACCGCGCCCGCCGCGCGTTCGAGGACCAGGACGTGCTCGGCCCGGAACGGCTCTTCCGCGGTGGGCAGCATGACCAGCCTGCCCCACTGCCGGCCACGGAACTCCACCCGCGTGACGAGCCACCCCTCGTCCCCGCGGACAGCGGTGCGGTCCGCCGGGGACGGCGTGGCCCGTGAGCGCGCCTCCCACCGGTCGAGCACGTCCTCGAGGCTCCGCTCCCCCGTGGCGAACACGAGTGCCTGGTGCGTGAGGTTCTCCAGCACGACGGCGTGCCCGGTCATGGTGACCGCCGCCCGGACGACCTCGCCGGCACCGGCGCCGCGTTGCGAGAGGGCGGTGAACGTGTCGTGGACCCGCTGCGCGGCGCGCAGGGTGCGGACCTGGCTGCTCACGATCAGGGCGTGCAGTTCCTGGGTCACGTCGATGAAGCGGACTTCGCGGCGCAGGACGATCAGCGGCACGCCCCGGGTGCGGAAGCCGGCGACGAGTTCGTGCGGGACTTCCCGGTAGCGGCGGCCGAGTTCGAGCACCACGGCCGCCGCGCCGACCTCCGCGATCTCGGCCGCGTAGTCGTCGAGGCGCGCCGGGAAGCCGATGCCCGTGGTCAGCACCAGCTCGCCGCCGTCCAAGGCGGCCGTGGGGTTCGCCCACTCGGTGATGTGGACCCAGCGCACCGGCCGGTCCAGCCGGTCGTGACAGGCGACGACCTTGGGCAGGCCCCTGGCCAGCACGGGCAGGGCCAGGACCTCGGCCACCGTCACGCTTTCGCCATCACTCACCGTCATACCCTGCGCCCTCACCGCGCGGGACGCAACGAGGAGCACGACAGGCTGACCGGCAACGCCATGAAGGGCACCCTCATGGCTGTTATGTCCATGAGGGTGCCCTTCATGGCATCGGGCTCAGCGCACCGGCACCGCCACGTACTGGTGCTCGAGGAACTCGTCGATGCCGATCCGGCCGCCTTCGCGGCCCAGCCCGGACTGCTTGACGCCGCCGAAGGGTGCCGCCGGGTTCGAGACCAGGCCCGTGTTGAGGCCGACCATCCCGGTCTCCAGCCGCTCGCTCACCCGCAGTGCCCGGTCCAGGGACCGGGTGAAGACGTACGCGACGAGTCCCCACGGCGTGTCGTTGGCCCGCCTGACGACCTCGTCTTCGTCGTCGAACGTGAGGATCGCCGCGACCGGGCCGAAGATCTCGGTCGCCATCAGATCACTCTCCGGAGACACCCCGGACAGCACGGTCGGCGGGTAGAACCAGCCCGGGCCCTCGGGGCTCACCCCGCCGGTGAGCACCCGCGCCCCGCGCCGGACGGCGTCGGCCACCAGCGAATCGACCTTGCGGCGGCCGGCCTCGTCGATCAGCGGCCCGACGTCCGCCCCGGTCCGGGTACCCGGTCCGACGGCGAGCGCGCCCATCCGGCCGGCGAGCCGCGTCGCGAAGGCGTCCGCCACTTCGCGGTGGACGAAGAAGCGGTTGGCGGCGGTGCAGGCCTCGCCCATGTTGCGCATCTTGGCGGCCAGGGCGCCTTCGACGGCCTCGTCGAGGTCCGCGTCTTCGAACACGACGAACGGCGCGTTGCCGCCGAGCTCCATCGACGTGCGCACCACCTGGTCGGCGCACTGGGCCAGCAGCAGCTTGCCGACCGCGGTGGAGCCGGTGAAGGACAGCTTCCGGATCCGCCCGCCGCGCAGCAGGGGTTCGACCACCGCCGCGGCGCGGGACGTCGTGACGACGTTCAGCACGCCGTCGGGCAGGCCCGCCTCCCGCAGGATGCCGGCGAGCGCGAGGCTCGACAGCGGGGTCTGCGGCGCGGGCTTGAGCACCATGGTGCAGCCCGCGGCGACCGCGGGGCCGATCTTGCGCGTTCCCATGGCCAGCGGGAAGTTCCACGGCGTGATCAGCAGGCAGGGCCCGACCGGACGGCGGCTGAGCAGCATCCGGTTGCGCCCGTCCGGGAGCACGCCGTAGCCGCCGCCGATGCGCACGGCTTCTTCCGAGAACCAGCGGAAGAACTCGGCGGCGTAGGCGACTTCCGCCTTGGCCTCGGCGAGCGGCTTGCCCATTTCGGTGGTGATCACCAGGGCGAGGTCGTCGGCGCGGGAGACGATGAGTTCGTGCGCACGCCGCAGGATCTCGCCGCGCTCGCGCGGAGCCGTGCGCCCCCAGGATTCCTGCGCGCGCACGGCCGCGTCTTCGGCGAGCAGCGCGTCCTTCGCGCCGGCGTCGGCGACGTGGGCGACCACCTCGCCGGTCGCCGGATCGTCGACCGGCATGGTGGTGCCGTCCACGGCGTCCAGCCACGTTCCGTCGATGAAGAGCTTGCCGGGCAGGTCGATCATGGGGCTCTCCTGTGGACGGAGGAAGTCGGGACCTTCCGAGCCTGATCGCCGGGGCGGGGCCCGGCAAGGACGGATGTGTCAGCTCCGGCGGCCGTCCGCTTGACGTTTTGTCAAGCCGTCCGGCCCGCCCGGTCGCGTAGCGTCGGAACCGTCCGCAGTGGATGGTCACGCCCGCCGAGCCGCCTGGAGAACACCGTGCCGGAGAACGAGTTCCGCGTCCTCGACGGACCCGCGCTGTGGAGCGCGCAGGCTCACCTGCCGTCGGTCCTCGGCCGTCAGCTCGTCGTCACCCGGGCCGAGGGCAGTTACGTGCACACCGCCGACGGCCGCGCCCTGTTCGACGGCACCGCGGGCCTGTGGCACGCCAACGTCGGCCACGCCCGTCCCGAACTGGCCGACGCGGCGTATGCCCAGATGCGGCGTCTCGAGACCTACCACGTCTTCGGCCGCTACCTCAACGACCGCGCGGTGGAGCTGGCCGACCGGCTCGCCGCGCTGTCCCCGGTCGACGACGTCAAGGTGATCCTCAACAGCGGCGGCTCCGACGCGATCGACGTGGCCTGCAAGCTGGCCCGGCGGCACTGGCAGCTCGCGGGACGCCCGGCCAAGACGATCGTGCTGAGCCGGGAGTTCGCCTACCACGGCCTGCACGCCTACGGCACCAGCATCGCGGGCCTCGAGTTCAACCGCACCGGCTACGGCAGCGAGTCGCTCGTCCCCGAAACCGCGCGGATCTCGGCCGACGACGTCGCCGCGGTCGAGCGCACGGTGGCCGAGATCGGCGCGGAGCACATCGCGGCACTGGTCGCCGAACCCGTCCAGGGCACCGGCGGGGTGCACCCGCCGTCGCCGGGCTACCTCGAAGGACTGCAGCGGATCTGCCGCGACAACGACATCCTGTTCGTCGTCGACGAGGTCATCACCGGCTTCGGCCGCACCGGCACGATGTTCGCCAGTGAGCGCTACGGGCTGACGCCGGACCTGCTGACGTTCGCCAAGGGAGTCACCTCCGGGTACGCCCCGCTCGGCGGTGTGCTGATCGCTCCCGCCGTCTGGCGGCCCTTCTACCGCGACTCACCCGACACCCCGGTGTTCCGCTACGGCTCCACCTACTCCGGTCACGCCACGGCCTGCGCGGTCGCCCTGCGCAACCTCGCCCTGCTGGAGGAGGAGAAGCTGCTGCCGCGGGTCGTGGAGCTGGAGTTCCTGCTGGCCCAGGAACTCGAGGTCCTGCGCACGGTGCCCGGCGTCGCCGGCACGCGCGTCGCCGGCTTCCTCGGCGGAGTCACGCTCGACGACCACCTCGGCGCCGAAGCCGTGGCGGACGAGCTCGTGGACCACGGGTTCGTCACGCGGCCCCTGCGCGGCAACACCCTGCAGATCAGCCCGCCGTTCATCACGACCGACGACGAGCTGCGGCAGCTGGTGAAGGCGATCGGCACCGTCGTCACCGACCAGGGCGACCGGCGCGGCTAGCGGACGCTAGGCCGTCGGGTCGGGGCCGAGGACGGTGTCCAGCAGCTCGCCCAGCCGGTCGAGCTGCTCGGCGGACAGTCCGCTGAACGAGTCCTCGACGACGGCTTCGACGGCGTCCTGGCCGGCGGCCCGCAGCCGGTCGCCTTCCTCGGTCAGCCGGTGCTTCACGGCCCGGCCCGGCCCCGGCACACGCTCGATCAGCCCGCGGTCGGCCATCCGGACGGCCAGCGAACCGAAGGACTGGTCGGTCTGGAAGGTCAGCACCGCGAGCTCGTGCAGGGAGGCGTCCGGCCGGCGGTGCAGGTGACGCAGGGTGTCCCACTGGACCAGCGAGAGCCCCAGCGGCGCCAGCGCGCGGCTCAGCGCGCGGTGGTGGCGGTACTGCAGCCGCTTCACGGCCAGGGAGACGTCGGAGGGGCGGTAGAGCATGGCGGAGAGCGTACCGCACGAAGTCAGGTTGCTTATATCAGGACGCTTAGATAAGGTTCCTGATATACGACTTCGCGCAGAGAGCTGAGAAGGACTGATGAGCACTCCGATCCCCGCGGGCACCCTCCGGCCCACCCGCACGCATACCCTGCAAACCGACGGCGCCGTCGAGATCACCCTCCAGGACCGCGACCGCACCCGGCCGTTCCTGCTGCTGCACGGCGGTGGCGGCGTGCAGACCATGGCAGGCTTCGCCGATCTGCTGGCCGAGCGCACCCACTCGCGGGTGCTGCTGCCCACCCATCCCGGCTTCGCCGGCACCCCGAAGGCCGGCACGCTCACCGGCGTCTCCGCGCTGGCCGAGGCCTACGTCTCGATGCTCGAGCAGCTCGACCTCACCGACGTCACCGTGGTCGGAAACTCCTTCGGCGGCTGGCTGGCCGCCGAAATCGCCCTGTGCCACAGCCCGCGCGTCAGCGGCGCGGTGATCGTCGACGGCATCGGCATCGAGGTCGAGGGACACCCCGTCACCGACGTGAGCGGCCTTTCGCCCGCCGAACTCCGCGCGCACTCCTTCCACGACCCGCGCAAGGCACCCGTTCCGCCGGGCGGCGGCACCGGGCCCAGCCCGGACGTGGCGGCGCTGATCGGCTACACCGGCCCGGCCATGTCCGACCCGGCACTCGCGCGGCGCCTGGCCGGGGTGGACATCCCGGTCCACGTGGTGTGGGGCGAGAGCGACCGCATCGTCACCCCGGAATTCGGCAAGGCCTTCGCCGCCGCCATCCCGCTGTCGACGTTCACCGTGCTCCCCCGCACCGGCCACCTCCCGCAGGTCGAAACGCCCGAGGAACTGCTCGGCGCGCTGCTCGACCTCGGCAACCGGTGACCTCCCTACGCGACCCCTGTGCGACAAAAGGAAACGGCATGAGCACCCCTTTGACGGTGACCCGGATCGGCCACGCCTGCCAGCTGCTCGAGATCGGCGGAATCCGCGTCCTCACCGATCCGTGGTTCACCGAGACCGCGATCTACCACCAGGGCGAGCCCGTCGCCGCGACCGTCGAATCCCTGGGACAGGTCGACGCGGTCGTGGTCAGCCACGAGCACTACGACCACTGTGACCTCGACGCCCTCGTCACCGGAGGCTTCGACCTCGGCACCCCGCTCATCGGCCCCGGCACCGTCGCCACCATCGCCCGGGACAAGGGCTTCCGCGACGTCCGCGCCATCGAGGCGTGGGAGTCCACCACCGTCGGCGGCCTCACCGTGACCGCCACCCCGGGCGAGCACGGCGTCCACGAAGTCACGTTCGTCATCCAGGCCGGCGGCCGCACCGTCTTCTTCGGCGGTGACTCGCTGCGCGTGCCCGAGCTGGACACCATCCCGCAGCGGTTCGGCCCGGTCGACCTGGCCATCCTGGCCCGGTCGACCTGGCCATCCTGCCCACCAACGGATTGTGCGTCCGGCCGATGAACATGCGCCAGGTCGTCATGGACGCCGAAGAAGCCGCCGGACTGACCGCCGCGCTCCAGCCGGCCTTGGCCATCCCCCACCACTACGCCTTCCACAGCGGCCAGCTCGGCGACCGGATGATCACCCGCGGCGACCAGGACCCCCGTCACTACGCCGACGCGGTCGCCCGGCTCGCCCCCGGCGTCGAAGTCCGGCTGGTCCTGCCCGGCACCCCGGTGACGGTCGCGTGAGCGACCGCGAGTTCATGCCGGAGATCGGCGACGACCTCCCGCCCGGCGAGCGGCCGATGGTGGCCGTCGTCCGGGCGGTCCCCGGCCACGAGGAGCAGCTCGCCGCCGCCATCGCGACGCTGACCGCCGCCGTCCGGCGTGAGCCGGGCTGCCGGGAGTTCCGGTCGTTCAGCGACGTCGCGAACCCGGGCGTCTTCTACCTCTACGAGATCTACGCGAGCACCGACGCGTTCCGGGCCCATCTGAAGACCGCCCACGTGGCGCACTTCTTCACCGAGCTCGCCCGGCACAGCACCACCGACGCCACCGCGCTGGTCCAGCTCGCCGAGCTGCAAGTGTCCTAGCCGGAGAAGTGACCTCTGCGGCCTGGCCTGCTTCACCGCGCCGCAACGGCGAAGCAGGCCAGGGGCCCTCCCTCTCCCTCAGCGGGCACTCGAGCTCCTCGATCAGCTGGACGGCAGGGTCCACTGCTGGTTGGTGCCGCCGTGGCAGGTCCAGATGATCACTTTGGAGCCGTTGGCGGTCGCTGCGCCGCTCACGTCCAGGCACATTCCCGACTGGCCGTTGGTGAGGGTGCCGTTCCCGGTGGCGGTCCACTTCTGGGTGGTGCCGCCGGTGCAGGCCGCGATGACCGCCGCCGTTCCCGCGGACGTTCCGCTGCCCGCCGTGTCGAGGCACCGCTTCGTGTCACCGGAGTAGACGGTCAGCTCGCCCGCCGCCGTGCGGGTCCACTGCTGGTTCGCCCCGCTCCCGCAGTCCCAGACCTGCACCTGGGTGCCGGCCGTGGTCGACGAGCCGGGCACGTCCAGGCACCGGTTCGCGGCCACGGCGCGTACCGGGCCGGTGCCCCCACCGCCCGGGTTCTGGCCGGCGTTGAGCGCGTCGAGGACGGCGGTGTAGGCCTGCTTCTTGCCGTAGTTGCCGTCGAACAGCAGCGGGGTGTCGCCCGACCGCCACGAGTACTTGTCCGTGACGCCCCACACCGTGATGCCGGTGCACCGCGAGACCGCCATGCAGGCCTGAGTGACCTGCCGGTACTCGTTCGCCTGCGCGGACCCCGAGCCGCCGATGTCCAGCTCGGTGATCTGGACATCGACGCCGAGGTCGGCGAAGCGCTGCAGGTTCGCCTGGTAGCTGCCGAGGTTGGAGTTCGAGGAGAGGTGGCTCTGGAAGCCCACGCAGTCGATCGGCACGCCCCGGCTCTTGAAGTCCCGGACCATGTTGTAGATGCCGGTGCTCTTCGCGTTGACGCCGTCGGTGTTGTAGTCGTTGTAACAGAGCTTGGCGTTCGGGTCGGCCGTCCGGGCGGCGCGGAAGGCGTCCTCGATGTAGCCGTCACCGAGCTTCTGCTGGAAGGTCGCCTGCCGCCGGGTGCCGTTCTCCTCGAACGCCTCGTTGACCACGTCCCACGCGATGACCTGGCCCTTCCAGTGCCCGGCCACCTGGCTGATGTGGTTCAGCATCGCCGAGCGCAGGTTGCTCGCGTCCAGGCCGCCGACCCACGGCGCCAGCTGCTGGTACCACACCAGCGTGTGCCCGCGGATCTTCATGCCCCGGCTCTTGCCCTGGCTCGCGATCTGGTCACCGGGCCCGAAGTTGAACTGGTTGCGGTTCGGCTCGACCGTGTCCCACTTCATCTCGTTTTCCGGCGTGACGCCGTTGAACTCGGCCCCCCACGTGTTCACGTAGGCCGCCTCGCCGAGGTGGCTCGTCGAGATGGCGGCGCCGAAGTACCTTCCGCTCTGCGCCGCCGCGGCCCCGAGGGTGCTCGCCGCCCCGGCCACGCCAGAGGACAGCACCAGGGCGGTCGCCGACAAGCCCGCCGTGGCCAGAACGGCGACAGCTGTCCCGATCCGCCGCCGCGCGGGTGAGCCGATGTTCATCGGAGTCCTCGTTTCGTCGGGCAAGACGCGGCCACTGTCGCGCGTCGCAAGTTGTTTGAAAGGTCTTGAATGACTCATTCAGGACCTCCGAAGACCTGAATGAGTCATTCAAGACGTTCGCCCTCGCCACCGCGCGAAGTCAGCCGAGCGTCCACTGCTGGTTGCTGCCGCCGTTGCAGGTCCACAGTTCGACCGGCGCGCCGTCGGCGGTGGAAGCACCGGTGACGTCCAGGCACAGTCCGGATTGGCCGCCGGTGACCGTGCCGTTGGAATTGACGGTCCACTGCTGGTTGGCCTGGCCGTTGCAGGGCCAGGTCACGACTTTCGTGCCGGCGCTGGTGCCCTGGCCGGACGCGTCCAGGCAGAGGGTCGCGCCGCCGAGGGTGGCCGTCAGCCTGCCATCCGACGTGCGCGTCCAGGTCTGGTTCGCCTGACCGGTGCAGCCGGCGATCTGCAGCTGCGTGCCCTGCGTCGAGTTGGGCGCGGCGAGGCACTTGCCCGCCCCCACCGCGTGCAGCGGGCCGGTGCCCGTGTCGGACCCACCGGTGCCGTAGCCGGCCGCGGTGATGTTGGCCTGCACCGCGTCCTCCGTGGCGTTCGACGGGTAGCCGGACGTCATGACGCCTTCGTAGAAGGTGCCCGCGGAGCCGATGCTGTTGTCGCCGCCGGTGCCGAGGATGATGGCGCCTTCCTTGCGCATCGGGTTGTAGCCCGACACGTTCGGCCGCTTGCCGTCGTAGAACGTCGACAGGCCGCCGGACTGCGCGTTGCCACCGCGGATGGCCCAGTGGTTCGCCTCGCCCTTGATGATCGCGGTCAGGTAGCGGTGGTTGATCGTCGGGTCGTTGGCGTTGTACCCGGCGTTCACCCCGGAGTAGAGGCCGTTCTCGAGGTCGCTCATGATCCACGGGCCCGGTCCGCTGCCGTAGCCCCAGACCTTGATGTTGCCGAAGTAGATGGCCTCCATCGTGCCGTTGCCGTTGTCGCGGCTGTTGCGCTCGGCGTTGCCGTAGTCGAAGCAGCAGCCGCCGTTGTAGTGCGTGCCGTCGAAGATCGCGTACATGCCCTCCGGCTGGTCACCGGTCGCGGTGCCGGTGGCGTTGTTGTTGCGGTAGCCGGTGCCGGGAGCCACGAACACGCCGTACGCCTTCTGCCCGCCGATCGTGATCGGGGCGGCGGCCGCGTTGGCGAGGTTGTCGTAGCCGCCGGCCGCCGGTCCGGAGAACCCGCCCGGCGGCGCCTGGGTCAGGTGGTTGTTCCGGCCGGACTGGTCGTAGATGACGGTGATCAGGCAGGTCGTCCCGGCGCAGAACGAATCCTGGGCCGCGGCGTTCGCGAGGCCGCCCGCGCTCAGGACGCCGATGTCCCGCGTCGTGTTGTCCGAAGCACGCCGAACTTGGTAGAGCGAGCCGTTGTACGCGCCGTACAGCGCCCGGGTGGTGGAATGCGCGGCCACGCACGGCGTACCGCCCGCGGCGTAGAGATCGCACGGCCCCTGGGTTGCGGCCTGCGACGCGGTGGCCGTGCCGGCCACCGCCCCCGCGGCGAGCACCACCGCCGGCCACAACGTTCTCCAGCGTGCGTTCATCGGCGAACTCCTTTGTCCGGGAGGAATACGGCTAGCTTCGCGTCCACTTCTGGGCGCTGCCGCCGGTACAGGTCTGCAGGGTCACCGGCGTGCTGTTCGCGGTGCCGTTCCCGGCGGGGGTCAGGCACAGTCCGGACTGGACACCGGTGATCGTCCCGTCGGCGCCGGCGTTCCACTGCTGGTTGGCGCCGCCCGTGCAGTCCCAGATGATCGCCCGGGTCCCCGATGCCGTCCCGGAGCCCTCGGCGTCGAGGCACTTGCTGCCGTACACCTGGAGCTGCTTCGAGGAGTTGAGGGTCCACTGCTGGTTGGTGCCGCCGTTGCAGTCCCACAGCGTCACCTGCGTGCCGTTGGACTGGGACACGTTCGGGACGTCGAGGCAGCGCCCGGCCGCCGTGTTGCGCAGCACGGAGGTCGAGCCACCGCCCGAGCCGGCGACCTCGAGGTTGTCGAACTGCGCGGTCTCCCCCACGCCTGTGCCGATCCCGGCCTGGCCGGCCGGGAAGGTGCTGTCGGTGACCGTGCCGAGCACCGTGCCGTCGACGGAGGCGGTGATGGTGCTGCCGGAGAAGCCCAGAGACAGCTTGTGCCAGCTGCCGGTGCCGAGCGCGGTCGTCGTGCCGGTGCGCAGGGTCGTGTTCTGCTGGCTGGTGTTGTTCCGCCGGATCGACCAGGCGCCGGTGTCACTCACCCGCAGGTAGTACGCGTTCAGCGCGCCCTGGTTGCCGGTGTCCTGCGAACCGGCCCGGCCGAGCAGCTCGACGTACCCGGGCTTCTCCAGCAGCACGTCCGTGCTGAGCGTGTAGTTGCTCCAGGCCACGTTGCCCAGCAGCGCGTAGGGGTCGACGAACTTCTTCCAGGGGATCGTCTTCTGCGTCGCGGATTGGCGGACGCAGGTGCCCGCGCGGCCGGCGCCACAGGCCGAAGTCTCGAAAGCGCCCTCCATGTCCATCAGGTACTTGGCTTCCTTGCCCTTCGCGTATCCCTCGAAGTCATCGCTGTAAGGCAGGTTCAGCGAACCCTGCGGCGGGCTGGTCGCCGTGCCCTTGCCCTGCCCGGTGGTGGTCGTGATGGAGTAGAGGTAGCCGGGCTGGACGGTCAGGGAGTAAGCCCCGCCGGACGGGGTGATGTCGGTGCTGTGGACGAAGTGGTCGCCCGCGTTGTTCGAGTTGAGGTTGGTCGCCCACACGTGCACCTGGCCGGTGGACAGCCCGCCGGTGACATTCAGGTTGAGCGTCTGGGCCGAGGTGGCGTCCATCGTCTCGATGATCGTGCTGTAGTCGGTGTTGTTCGGCGACTTCAGCGAGACGTAGCTGCCGTTGTTGCGGTTCCCGCCGAGGTAGCCGCTGGAGGAGTCGAGGTACTTCCAGCCGGGCGCGGTGAACTGCGTCGTGTGCGCCAGCGCCCACGAGTCCTTGCCGACCGAGTAGTAGCCCGACCACGGCTGGTTGGCGAGGATCAGCCCCACGGTCGGCCACGGGATGTTCGGCGTGACGGCGGCGATCAGGTCCCAGTTGAGGTAGGCGGTCATCTTGCCGTCGAGGTAGACCCGGTTGATCCCGCGGGCCAGCGGCTTGGCGCCGTCGTTGTAGTCCTGCGAGCCGTTTTCGCTGGACCACAACGTCTTTCCGGTGTTCGTGACGTTCGCCGGGACGCTGCAGGAGGTCTGCGCGCTGAGGTAGCCGCAGGTGTAGTGGGCACTCAGCACGTCGGTCGCGTTGCGGTAGGCCGTGTTGGTCGAGATCGCGCTCGCGGGGCCCCAGTCGCCCGGCCACGAGTCACCGGAGATGACTTTGACCGCGTTGTACCCGTTGGCGTTGAGCGCATTGCGGAGGGTGACGGTCCAGTCGGCGCTCCACTGCTTCTCGTTCTGGACGCTCGTCAGGTAGTCGATGGTCAGCCCGTGCTGCTTGGCGCACCCCAGCCACGACAGGTAGTAGTCCGTGAGGTCGTTGGAGAAGAAGGTGCCGTTGCCGATCCAGCCCGGCGCACCCCAGGGCAGGCCCACCAGCTTGATGCCGGGGTTGCGTGCCTTGGCCTGTTCCATGAGCCACCACTCGTACCCGCGGTTGCAGTCGAGATCGCCGCGGAAGTGGGCGTGACTGGGCTCCGCGCCGCTCGTGGAGTTGGTGTCACCACCCATTTCCACCTTGAGGATCTGCAGGGCGGCACCGTAACCGGGCTTGAAGAGGTAGTCGAGGATCTGGCCGCGCTGCGGCTCGGGGTAGTCGATCAGCAGGCGGCTGTTGCCGCCACCACCGCTCACCGCGCCGACGCCGTCGAACGTGCGGCCGCCGGAACCTCCGTTGATCGTGATCGAGGTGGCCGCCTGGGCCGGTGCCGCGGCGACGACGCTGCCGGCCACGGCCAAGACGACCGCGGTGACCATCGCCGCCGCGGTTCGCACGCTCCGGAAGAGGGTCGCGGGCATGGTTGTCCTCACTTTCGGCGAAGGGCGGCACCGAGCGAAACTTTCGGGCTCGCCGGCGAAACAATCCAAAATTTCAGCGAAGGAGGAAACGCACTGACCCTGCCGGGGAGGCACGCGGGAAACCGCACATGAGAACCCCATCTTCGTCGATGGCGAGCAGGCCGGGCGTTAACGCTAACAGCCGCCCTGCCGCCGAACAACCGCCGTTTCCGAGCACTCCCCGCGCCTTCCGGAATCGCGCGTCCCCCGGCTCGCCGACCGGACATCGGCGCAGGTCATGGCCCTGCCACGGACATCCGGCGCCCGCCGGTTCCCGCTGCGCGCAGATGTAATTTTCCTGCCGCCGGGTGAGAACCGCACCGGTCCCCCTTTCCGATCCCGCCTTCCCCGGCTACAGTCCCGGAACACTGGGAGCGCTCCCAGAACCCCGCCGCACTCAAGAAACTCCGGCGCCACCCAGCCGTTCGAAGGAGAATGTGCATGCGAAGCAGGACAGTGGCAGCCGGTGGGCTCGCCGCGGTGGCCGCGACCGGCATCGTCACCGCGACCACCTGGGCGGGCGCACAGGCCGCCGAATCGGCGTACTACGCCGACCCGGGCACCAACGCGGCCAAGTGGGTCGCGGCGAACCCCGGCGACTCGCGCGCCGCGGTCATCCGCGACCGCATCGCCGCGGTACCGCAGGCGCGGTGGTTCACCACCACGAACACGTCCACGGTCCGCGCCGAGGTGGACGCCTACACCGGGGCGGCGGCCGCCGCGGGCAAGATTCCGATCATGGTCGTCTACGACATCCCCAACCGCGACTGCGGCGGCGCGAGCAGCGGCGGCGCGCCGTCCCACGACGCCTACCGGGCCTGGATCGACCAGGTGGCGGCCGGCCTGGCGGGCCGCCCCGCGGCCATCGTGCTCGAGCCCGACGTGCTCCCGCAGATGACGAACTGCCAGAACAGCGACCAGCAGCGCCAGACCACGGCGTCGATGGCGTACGCGGGCAAGCGGCTCAAGGCCGGCTCGGCCCAGGCGAAGGTGTACTTCGACATCGGGCATTCCGCTTGGCTTTCCGCGGGCGACGCCGCGACCCGGCTGCGGGCCGCCGACATCTCGAACAGCGCCGACGGCATCTCGACCAACGTGTCCAACTACCGCGCCACCTCCGACGAAGTCGCCTACGACAAGGCGATCCTCGGCCAGCTCGGCGACTCGCGGCTGAAGGCCGTGGTCGACACGAGCCGCAACGGCAACGGGCCGCAGGGCAGCGAGTGGTGCGACCCCGCCGGGCGCGCGATCGGCAAGCCGAGCACCAACCAGACCGGGGACGGCCAGATCGACGCGTTCCTGTGGGTCAAGCCGCCGGGCGAGGCGGACGGCTGCATCGCCACGGCCGGCCAGTTCGTGCCCCAGCGGGCGTACGACCTCGCTGTCGCGGCCGGTCCGGTCCAGACCACCACCCCGACGACCCCCACGACATCCACGACGCCCACCAGTCCCACTCCCCCGACCACCACGACACCGCAGCCGACCGGCGGGTGCAAGGTCACCCACCGGGTGGTCAGCGCCTGGTCCGGCGGGTACACCGGCGAGATCGTCATCGAGAACCGCGGGACGGCCGTCGACCACTGGACGCTCACCTTCTCCGCCCCCGGGGTCACCGTCAGCCAGGGCTGGAGCGGCACCTGGACCGACACCGGCGACATCGTCAAGGTCGACAACGTGTCCTGGAACGGCAACCTCGCCACGGGCGCGACAGTCACCATCGGCTACAACGCGAACTACACCGGCACCACGCCGCCCTTCCAGTCACCGACGCTGAACGGGGCCGCCTGCTCCTGATCGGCAAGCGGGGCGCCGCGAAACGTCATGAACGACTCTTTCCTGTCGTCGGACGACAGGAAAGAGTCGTTCATGACATCGCAGGCGTCAGACAGTGGCGATCCGCCACTGCTGGTGGGCACCGCCCGTGTAAGGGTTCTGGACGATTCGCGCGCCGTCGGCGGTCGAGGAGTTTTCGGCCTCCGCGCACCAGCCGGTCCGGACGTTCACCAGCCGGCAGACGTCGCCGGAGACCGCGACGACCTGCCACCACTGGTTGTCGCCGGAGGTGTCGCTCCACTGGTCGAGCCCGGCGCCCCGGGCCGACCCGCCCGGGCTGTCGAGCACCTTCCCGCTGTTGACGCTGACGATCCGGACCGAGCCACCGGACGCGGGCAGCAGCCGCCATTGCTGGTTGACGGCCCCGGTCCACGGCCACTGGATCACCGCGGCGCCGTCGTCGCGTGAAGCGCCCTTGACGTCCAGGACCTTGCCGCTGGCCTGGTTCACGAGCCGGCACGTTCCGGTGAGCCCGAGCGTCAGTGTCGTGCGGACGTCCGCCGTCAGCGACACCGTCCGCGCGTGCGCGCCCAGCGCCGACGGCGTCACCGGCGCGGACGTGCTGATCGACGCGATCCCCCGGCGGCAGATGAGCGTGATGTCCTGGGTGACGGCCGAGGTGACGACGGCGGTGACCGTGCGCCCGGCAATGTCCCAGGACAGCGATTCGACGAGCACGCGGTTGCGGCCGCGGACGCCGGTGATGCTGCCCTTGGCCCACTGGTCGGGCAGGGCCGGCAGCAGTTCGAGGACACCCGGCCGGGTGTAGACGAGCGCCTCGGCCACCACGGCGGGGATCGCGTTCGCCGCGTCGGTGTTGTACGTCTGCAGATCGGGGTTGTGGCTGGTCACGAGGGACCGCCACACCATGTTCCGGCCGAAGATCTTGAGCAGGTTGGCGTACACGCCGGCGCCGTCCTTCAGCCGGGCGCGCGCGAACGCCCGGTGCAGGCTGCCGTGCGCCGAGAGGTTCTCGTCGCCCCGCAGGTCGAGCGCCTTGGCGGCCTGCCCGGCCAGCGCGGGCTTGTCCTCGGGATTGATCTCGTGCAGCGGCCAGGCGCCATACAGGTGCTGTGCGTGCCGGTGGTTGTAGTTGTCGGTCAGGCCGGGCCACGACCACTCGGCCAGCGCGCCCGAACCGTTGATCGTGTACTCGGGCAGCCTGGCCAGCAACGCCTTCCACCGCTCGACGCCCTGGCCGCTCCCCTGTTCCACGCCGAGCACGCCGGCCGCGTCGATCGCGGCCTGCAGGGCGTGCTTGCCGGCCATGATGTCGCCGGTGGCGTTGATCGCGAAGTGCTGCCGGGTGCTGGCCGGGGCGTTCTCCACCGAGAAGGACGGGACGAACACCACCTTGCCCGCGGAATCCGTCTGCTTGAGGAAGTCCTCGTAGAACAGCGCCAGCTCCATCAGCGCCGGCCCGAGCTTCGTGCGCAGGAAGTCCGCGTCGCCGGTCACCTGGTAGTACTCGAGCAGCGGGTAGAGCAGCCAGTCCGCGCCGCCGGTCCAGCACTGCCCCGGGAAGTCGCTGCCGTTGAAGTGCAGCATGTGGCCGTACTCGCCGTCGGTGCGCGTCGGCGCCAGGAAACCCCGTGCCCCATAAAGCCTGTTGGCGTTGACGCGCCAGTGGGCGAGCTGGCCGAGGACCAGGTCGAAGTATCCCTGCATCGACTCGGTCAGGCTGAGGATGTTGCCGCCCGCCACCTGGAGGTTGACGTTGGCGTCGGTGGTGAAGTCGTCGGCCCAGGCGGCGTTCCAGCTCCCGGTCCACAAGCCGGTCAGCCGCGGGGGCAGCACCCCGCTGGAACTGACGAAGAGGTAGCGACCGGCGTCGTACATCCGCTCCAGCAGCGCGAGGTCGACGACCGACCGGTTGCCGTTCTGGCGGGCGATCAGTTCCGACGTCGAAAGCTTGCGGTCCGCGGCGGGAACAGTGAGGTCCAGCCGGGATCGGTCGTACAGCGACGCGTGCCGGGGCCGATGGCGCTCGAGCAGCGTCATGTAGTCCGCCGGCAGTGCCGCCAACGCCTGCTGGAGGGCCTGGGCGTCCCAGCCGCCGGCGGTTTCGTAGCGGTCCAGCTTGGTGAGCAGCAGGACCCGGGTGGCCCGGGCCACGACGAGCGACGTGCCCGAAACCGTCACCGCGGCGTCGTTGCCGGTGACGACGACCCGCGTCACGCCCTCGTAGCCGTACGCGCCGCCGGACGGGTACGTCCCGCGGAGGTTCAGGTAGCCGTCACGGCCGGAGATGGTCGCGAAGGTCTTGTAGGACACCGAATTCGGCACGCCGTCGAGCGCGGTGTCGACCGCGATGGTGGCGTCCACCGTCCGGCCGTCGGCCGCGGCCAGCTCGTGCACGACGACCCGGTCCGCGCGCGAGACGAACAGGCGGCGACGCCACACGCCGCCGTTGGTCCAGCTGTGCTCCACCTCGCCGGAGCGGAAGTCGGTGACCCGGGCGTAGCCGGCGGCCGAGTTCATCCCCGGCGTGCTGAGCCGCAGCTGGTAGCCGGGGTGGAAAGTCTGCGTCCAGCGCAGGTTCCAGCCGCCCGCGAAGGTGGCCGCCGCGCCGCCGTAGTCGCCCGCCAGCGCCTTGGCCCTGGCGGACGCGAGCAGCCCCGACGTGACCGGCGGCAGCACGCCCCGGCTTCCGTTGGGCAGGACGAACCGGTGGTGGTCGAGCACGACCCGCTCGTCGCCGGGCGTGCCGTAGTAGACCGCGCCGTACTCGCCGTTGCCGGTGACGAAGCCGTCCGGCCACCCGGACGCCGCGGCCGGGTCGAAGACGCCCCGGTCGGGCAGGACGACTTGCGGTGGCACGGCGGCTTCGGCCGTACCGGCACCGCCGAAGAAGGCCGGGGGTAGCGCGGCGGCCCCCGCGCCCGCCGCGGCGGCGGTCAGAAAGGTACGACGGGTCAGCGGCGAACGGGGGCTCTCCATCGAGGTGACTCCATTGTCGCTCGGCGGGGACAGGTGAACGAGGAGCAGGGAGACTTCACACGCTCGGACAGCATAGCCATAGCGCACCGAGAAAACGCATTCCCGAAATCCGGCACTCCGCCCGGTCCGGCGTGAAACGTACATGGACGCGCATTCGCAGCATGTGCTACAACGCAACGGCGTTTCGCGAATCGTCGAGAATTTCCCCGCCGGCCAAAGGGGTTTCGGATGTCGGGACACCGATCGTTGTTCAGAACCGTCGTGACCGCCGCGCTGCTCGTCCTGGCCGTGGGTGGCACGCCCCCGAGCGCCGGCGCGGCCACCGCGCCCGGAGCCGGCACCGCGGCGGCGGGCACGCCGAGTGCCGGCTGCGGCAAGAACCCCACGCTCACCAGCGGCAAGCGCACCATCCAGAGCAACGGCAAGAGCCGCGACTTCATCCTGAAGATCCCCGACACCTACGACAACAGCTCTCCGCACCGGCTGGCTTTCGGGTACCACTGGCTGGGCGGCACCGCCGAGCAGGTCGCCTCGGGCGGGAGCGACGGGTACGCCTGGGCCTACTACGGCATGCAGTCGCAGTCGGGCAACACCACGATCTTCGTGGCGCCGCAAGGCATCGGCAACGGCTGGGGCAACTCCGGCGGCGAAGACGTCACCTTCACCGACGACATGATCCGGCTCATCGAGAACGACCTCTGCGTCGACACGACGCAGCTGTTCTCCATCGGGTTCAGCTACGGCGGCGCGATGAGCTACGCGCTCGCGTGCGCCCGGGCGACCGTCTTCCGCGCGGTCGTGGCCATCGCCGCGCCCGGCGCGATCAGCGGCTGCAGCGGTGGCACCCAGCCCATCGCGTACATGGGAATCCACGGCGTGTCGGACAACATCGGGGCCGGCCGGGGACTGCGCGACACGTTCGTCAGGAACAACGGCTGCACCCCGCAGAACGCCCCCGAACCCGCTCCGGGCAGCAAAACCCATTACCTGACCGTCTATTCGGGCTGCCGGACCGGGTATCCGGTGGTCTGGGCGCCGTTCGACGGCGGCCACCAGCAGGGCCCGGTGGACGGCTGCACCGGCTGCGAGAGCGGCGCGAGGAGCTGGGACAAGGCCGAGATCTGGAAGTTCTTCAGCCAGTTCGACGGCAACCCGACCCCGCCGCCTCTGCCGCCGGTCCAGGTGGGCGTGAACTACTCCCTGGTCGCCGCGCACAGCGGCAAGTCGGCGGACATCAGTGGCGCGTCCACCGCGGCGGGCGCGGCGCTGATCCAGTGGTCGTCGCACACCGCGTCGAACCAGCAGTTCGACTTCCTGGCCTCCGCCGACGGGTACTACCGGATCCGGGCCCGGCACAGCGGGCTGGTCCTGCAGGTCGCCAGTTCGGCCTCGGGGGCGGACATCACGCAGCAGCCGGACAGCGACGCGGCGAGCCAGCAGTGGAAACCGGTGGATCAGGGCGGCGACGCGGTCAGCCTGGTGAACCGGCTGAGCGGCTTGGCGATGGACGTGTGGGGCGCGTCGACGGCCGACGGGGCGCGGATCTCGCAGTACGCCGCTTCCAGCGGCGCCAACCAGCGGTTCCAGCTCCAGCGCGCCTGATCGCGGCCGCTGCCGATCGGAGGACGACGATGCCGGATCTGACGCGCAGGCAGGCGATGCGGCTCGGTGCCGCGGGCGTGGGCGCCGCGCTGGTGCCCACGGCGTGGACGGCGACCGCACGGGCCGGGTCGGCCGCGCCCGCGGACGTCCGCGCGGTGAACGACCTGGCGCTGTGGTACGACAAGCCGGCGGGCACGGAGTGGCTGCGCGCGTTGCCGATCGGCAACGGCAGGCTGGGCGCCATGGTGTTCGGCAACACCGACACCGAACGCCTGCAGCTCAACGAGGACACGGTCTGGGCGGGCGGCCCGCACGACTACAGCAACGCCCAGGGCGCGGGGGCGCTCGCGCAGATCCGGCAGCTGGTGTTCGGGAACCAGTGGACGCAGGCGCAGTCGCTCATCGACCAGAAGATGCTCGGGACCCCCGCCGCCCAGCAGCCGTACCAGCCCGTCGGCACCCTCAGCCTCGCCCTTTCCGGCGGGAGCGGGGCGTCTTCGTACCAGCGGTGGCTCGATCTCACCACGGCCACGACGGTCGTGACCTACGTCGCGAACAACGTGCGCTACCGGCGGGAAGTGTTCGCCAGCGCGGCGGACCAGGTGATCGTCGTGCGCCTGACGGCCGAGACGCCGGGCTCGATCTCGTTCTCGGCGTCGCTGGCCACCCCGCAGCGGGCGACGGCGTCCAGCCCCGGCGCCTCGACGATCGGCCTGGACGGAGTTTCCGCGGACAGCCGCGGGATCGCCGGTTCGGTCCGGTTCCTCGCGCTGGCCGACGCCGTCGCCGAGGGCGGGACCACCAGCAGTTCCGGTGGCACGCTGCGGGTGTCCGGTGCCAACGCCGTCACCCTGCTGATCTCGGTCGGCACCAGCTACGTCGACTACCGCACGGTGAACGGGGACTACCAGGGCATCGCCCGCACCCGGCTGAGTGCCGCCCGGGCTCTCCCCTACGACTCCCTGCGCGGCCGTCACGTGGCCGACTACCAGAAGCTGTTCGGGCGCACCACCCTCGACCTCGGCCGCACCGCGGCGGCCGACCAGCCGACCGACGTCCGGATCGCGCAGCACAACACCGCCGACGACCCGCAGTTCTCCGCCCTGCTCTTCCAGTTCGGCCGCTACCTGCTGATCTCCTCGTCGCGGCCGGGCACCCAGCCGGCCAACCTGCAGGGCATCTGGAACGACCAGATGAACCCGTCGTGGGAGTCGAAGTACACGCTCAACGCCAACCTGCCGATGAACTACTGGCCGGCCGACGTGACCAACCTCGCCGAGTGCCACGAGCCGGTGTTCGGCATGATCGCCGACCTCGCGGTCACCGGCGCCCGCACCGCGCAGGTCGAATACGGCGCTCGCGGCTGGGTCACCCACCACAACACCGACGCGTGGCGCGGATCCTCCATTGTGGACTTCGCGCAGGCCGGCATGTGGCAGACCGGCGGGGCCTGGCTCGCCACCATGATCTGGGACCACTACCGGTTCACCGGCGACGTCGAATTCCTGCGCTCCCGTTATCCGTTGCTGAAGGGTGCCGCCCAGTTCTTCCTCGACACCCTGGTGACCGAACCGTCGCTGGGCTACCTCGTGACGAACCCGGCCAACTCGCCGGAACTGAACCACCACGCGAACGCGTCCGTGTGCGCGGGACCCACGATGGACATGCAGATCCTGCGCGACCTGTTCGACGGCTGCGCGGGCGCGTGCCAGGTGCTGGGCGTGGACGCCGCCTTCACCGACCAGGTCAAGGCGGCCCGGCAGCGGCTGGCGCCGATGAAGGTCGGCTCGCGCGGGAACATCCAGGAATGGCTCTACGACTGGGTCGAGACCGAGCAGAACCACCGGCACATCTCGCACCTGTACGGCCTGTACCCGAGCAACCAGATCAGCAAGCGCGGCACGCCCCCGCTGTTCACCGCGGCCCGCCGGACGCTCGAGCTGCGCGGCGACGACGGTACCGGCTGGTCGCTGGCCTGGAAGATCAACTACTGGGCGCGCATGGAGGAGGGTGGCAAGGCGCACGACCTGCTCCGGCTCCTCGTGCGGACGGACCGGCTGGCGCCCAACATGTTCGACCTGCACCCGCCGTTCCAGATCGACGGCAACTTCGGCGCGACGTCCGGCATCGCCGAGATGCTGCTGCACAGCCACAACGGCGAGCTGCACGTGCTGCCGGCATTGCCCCCTTCCTGGCCGGCCGGGAGCGTCGCGGGCCTGCGCGGGCGCGGCGGTTACACGGTCGGCGCGGCCTGGAGCGCCGGCTCGGCGACGCAGCTGACCATCACGCCCGACCGTGACGGCGACATCAAGGTGCGCAGCCGGATGTTCACCGCGGACTACGCGGTGCTCGACACGACGAGCGGCGCGGCTGTCCAGCCGGTGTCCGTCGAGCCCGACCTGGTCCGCTTCGCGGGCCAGGCAGGCCACACCTACCGCGCCACTTCCGTCGGCGGGCTGCCGCCGGTGGTGCAACCGGGGGTGAACTACCGGCTCGTCGCCCAGCACAGCGGCAAGCAGGCCGACATCAGCGGCGGCTCGACGAGTGCCGGGGCAGCCCTGATCCAGTGGGCGGCCACCAGCGGGCTCAACCAGCAGTTCGACTTCCTCGTCTCCGACGGCGGCTTCCACCGCATCCGGTCCCGCAGCAGCGGCCTGGTCCTGCAGGTGGCGTCGACGAGCACCGGCGCCGACATCACCCAGCAACCCGACACCGGCGCGCCGGCCCAGCAGTGGCAGGTGACCGACCAGGGCGGCGGCGTGGTGAGCCTGGTCAACCGGGCGAGCGGCCTCGCCATGGACGTCTGGGGCGCCTCGACCGCCGACGGCGCCCGCATCTCGCAGTGGACGGTGACCGGCGCGGCGAACCAGCGTTTCCAGCTTCAGCGCGTGTGACCAGCACCGAACTCGAAAGTCCGTGAATGGCACATCAAGGGACTCTACGTCTCTCGATGTGCCATTCACGGACTTGGAGTCATTCGTGCGGACTACGGCGTGGCCGCGCGGACGCGGTCCCTGCGGTGGCGCTGTGCCGCACTGGCCGTGGCCGCCGCCGCCCCGTTCGCCATCGGGCTCGCCGGGTCGGGTTTCCAGTGGCAGACCTCGCTCGCCGGCTACGGGGTCGTGGCCGTCGTCTGCGTCCTCGGGCCGGTCGCGGTGCAGGTGCTGCTGGCCCAGCGGGAACGCCTGCTCGCCGCCCCGCGGGAGCAGACGCGGTTCGCGGCGTCGGCCGCCCGGCTGCAGGAGCGGTCCCGGATCGCGCAGGAGATGCACGACCTGCTCGGGCACCGGCTCAGCCTCATCTCGCTCTACGCCGGCAGCCTCGAGCTCGACGCGGCGCAGCCGGCCGAGACCACCGAGCCCGCCCGGCTCATCCGGGGCACCGTGCAGACCGCGATGGACGAACTGCGCGCGACGCTCGGGATCCTCCGCCAGGACGAGGCGGACCTGACGCGCCCGGCGGACCGGACCGGCAGATCCGGGTCGAGCGGACACCCGGGGTGCTCACCCTGTTCGCCGAGGGCGGCGACGCGATCTTCACCGGCCGGGCCCGATGTTCCCTCGGCTTCAACGTCACCACCGGCAACGGGGACCCCGGCATCCTCACCGCCGACCACTGCGCCGCCGCCGGACGGCAGTGGTCCCTGGCGCAGGGCGGGCGACCGGTCGCCACCGTCAAACAGGCGACGTTTCCGGGCAACGGCGACTTCTCCCTGCTCACCTACAACGACACCGCGACCGACGCGCCCAGCGTCGTCGACACCGGCGGCGGCCGGACTGTGACCATCACGCGGGCGGCCGCGGCGAAGGTGAACCAGCAGGTGCTCCGGATGGGCAGCACCACCGGGCTGCACCAGGGCCGGGTCACGGCGCGCGGGGGATGTCCCGCGCCGCACGGGTCTCCGGCGCGTTCCGCGCACCAGACCAGCCGTAGCAAAAGTTCGTTGAGAGCCCGCTGAGAACGCTCACGAGCGAGCGTGAACCCCCCGGTACCGCGCAGCCGTGCCCTGGGAAGCCACCCCTTGAGGAGATCACGAATGACCGAGTCCACAGTCGTCACCGAGCGCCGCGCCGCTGTCGTCCGCAACGACGGCGAGTACCGGCTGGTCACCAACCAGGCCGTGCCGGCCCGCACGCTGCTGTTCACCCTCGAAGGCGAAGTCACGGCGACGCCGACGCGCTACACGGTCCAGCTCGACGCCGTCCACCACATCGACATGCCCGGCGACTGCCCGCTCGAGGAAGTGCTCGACCGCTATTCGTGGCGGTTCATGAACCACGCCTGCGAGCCGACCGCGGTGATCCGCGACCGGTCGGTGTTCAGCCTGCGCCCGATCCCGGCGTGGTCGGAGATCACCTTCCACTACGCCACCACCGAGTACGACATGGCCGAGCCCTTCACGTGCCAGTGCGGCGGCGACCGCTGCGACGGCGTCATCCAGGGCTTCCGGCACCTGCCGAAGGAGCGGCGCGAGGCGTTGCGCGCGCTGCTCTCGCCGTACCTGCTGGCCGTGCTCGACGGCCGGCTCGCCGAACCCGTCGGGGTGTGAGGAGTGAGCGAGGCGTTCCAGCCGGATGTGCCGGCCCGGGGTACCGCCGGGCCGGCACTCCTGCACCACTTCTTCGAGCAGTCGGCCCGCCGCCGGCCGGACGCGATCGCCCTCGACGTCCCGCCGTCCGGCGGGCGGGCGCGGCGCACCGTGACCTACCGCGAGCTGCTCCGGCGGTCCTCGGCCGCCGCCCGCGTGGTCCAGCAGGCCGTGCGGCGGCCGGGGATCGTCGCGATCCTCCTGTCCCGCGCGACGGAGGACCTCTACCTGGCGCAGCTCGGCGTGCTGCGGGCCGGCTCGGCGTACGTCTGCGTCGACCCGTCGTTCCCCGACGAGCAGCTGGCCCACATCCTCGACGACGCCGCGCCGGCGCTGCTCGTCACCGACCGGGCCGGGCAGGAGCGGGCGGTCCGGGCGGGCTACACCGGCGCGGTGCAGCGCGTCGACGGCCCGGCCAAGCCGGTCGGCCGGCCGGTCATCGCGCCGGCGGCGCCGCCGGGACTGGCTTACGTCATCTACACCTCGGGCACCACGGGCAAGCCGAAGGGCGTGCTCATCGGGCACCAGGGCGTGGTCAACCTGATCCGCTCGGACGTCGCCGAGTTCGGGCTCGGGCCCGGCGATCGCGTGGCCCAGGGGTCTTCGCCCGCGTACGACTCCTCGGTCGAGGAGGCGTGGATGGCGTGGGCGTGCGGCGCCACCGTCGTGGTGATGGACGACGAGACGGCGCGGCTCGGCCCCGACCTCGTGCCGTGGCTGCGGAACGAGCGGATCACCGTGCTCTGCCCGCCGCCGACCCTGCTGCGCGCGACCGCGTGCGAGAACCCGCGGCGGGAGCTGCCCGACCTGCGCCTGCTCTACGTCGGCGGGGAAGCCCTGCCCGACGACGTCGCCGAGCGCTGGGCCCCGGGCCGCCGGATGGTCAACGGGTACGGGCCGACCGAGTGCACGGTGACCTGCCTGCGCGCCGACGTCGAGCCCGGGAAGCCGGTCGCCATCGGCAAACCGGTGCCGGGCATGCGGGCCTGGGTCCTCGACGACAAGCTCGAACCCGTCAAGCCGGGCGAGAAGGGCGAGCTGTGCATGACAGGCGCCGGCCTGGCGCTGGGCTACCACGGCAAGCCGGAGCTGACGGCGGAGAAGTTCCCGCGGCACCCCCGGCTCGGCCGGCTGTACCGCACGGGCGACCTCGTGCACGCCGAAGCGGACGGCGGGCTCTTCTACCACGGCCGCATCGACTCCCAGGTCAAGCTGCGCGGCTACCGGATCGAGCTGGAGGCCATCGAGTCGTCACTGGCCCGGTTCCCCGGGGTGCGCGAGGCGGCGTGCCGGGTCCAGGGCGAGGGCGCCGGCCAGGTGATCGCCGCGCACCTGGTGCCCGACGGCGCCATGCCGGACCCGGCCGCGCTCAAGGAACACCTGCGCAAAGTCCTTCCGGTGTACATGATCCCGGCGGTCTTCGGCGAGGCGGAAACCCTGCCGCGCAGCGCCGGCGGGAAGCTGCGCCGCGACGACCTGCCGGTGCTGGCGGCCGGGCGGCGGCACGCGGCCAGGACCACCGGCACCGAGACCACCGGGAACGAGACCGAGGAGTTCATCGCGGCCGCCCTCCGCGAAGTGCTGGAAACGCCGGACGTCGGTGCCGACGACGACTTCTTCGACGACCTCGGCGGCAGCTCGCTGCAGGCGGCGATGCTCATCTCGAAGCTGCGCGTCAACCCGCTCACCGAAGCCATCGCCGTCCGGGACGTCTACCGTGCCCGCACGGTGTCGGGACTGGCGAAGCTGGCCGCCCCGGTGACCCACGACGAGATCGACGCGGTCGCGGCCCCGGCACGCAGCGCCGTCTCCATCACGATGGCGCAGGCGGCCTGGCTGTTCGCCGAACTGGCGATCGCCGCGCCGATCGGCTGGTTCGCCGTCTTCGTCGCGCTGCCGTGGCTGGCCGAGCGGATCGGCCTGGTGCCGTTGATCGTCCTGCTCCCGACCGCGCTCGTGGTGGTCGCCTTCGGCTGGACGCCGCTGGCCGTGTTCTTCGCCGTGCGGGCGAAACGGCTGCTCATCGGCAAGTTCGAGCCGACGCGGGTGCCGGTCTGGAGCGGGTTCCACCTGCGGCTGTGGATCGTCCGGCACCTGTTGCGGTTCGTGCCGTGGGGCACCATCGCCGGCACCGAGTTCCAGAACATGGCGCTGCGGAGGCTCGGCGCCCGGATCGGCAAACGCGTGCACATCCACCGCGGCGTCGACGTCGTCCAAGGCGGCTGGGACCTGCTCGACATCGGCGACGACGCCACCATCGGCCAGGACGCCCAGCTCGGCCTGGTCCAGCTGAGCGAGGGGCACCTCACGATCGGCCGGATCACCGTCGCCGGCGGCGCCACCGTGGACGTCCGCGCGGGCATGTCCCCCAACACCCGCCTCGGCCGCGGTTCCTGGCTCGCCGCGTTGTCGTCACTGCCGTCCGGGACCGCCGTTCCCGACGGACGGCGCTGGGACGGCGTCCCGGCGCACGACGCCGGCCCGGCGCCGCGCGTGCCCGTCCCGGTCGTCGGCGGCAGCGTGCTGTCGCCGTTCGCGCACGGGCTCGCCACCATCGCCGCCCGCGCGCTCTTCGCCTGGGTGTTCGCGCTGCCGCTCTCGATCGTCATGATCGCGTTGGTGCTGGCCTTCGACGTCACCTACCCGGCGCTGCTGGACGCGCTCACCCGGCCGTGGGCGCACCCGACGTTCCTGCTCGTCTTGGCCGCGGCCAGCTGCCTGTCGCTGCTGATCGGGGTCTGGGTCGAAGCGTTCTGCGCCCGCGCGCTCGGCCGGGTGGAGGAAGGCGTCATCAGCCGCTGGAGTCTCGCCTACATCCGGGTCAGCCTCAAGACCGGCCTGGTCACCACGGCCGGGAACTGGCTTTCCGGTGGGCTGTTCTGGCCGGTGTGGCTGCGCTGGGCCGGGATGAAGGTGGGCCGCGGCTGCGAGATCAGCACGATCATCGACGTCGTCCCGGAGCTGGTCGAGATCGGGCCGGACACGTTCTTCGCCGACGGCATCTACCTCGGCGGCCCCCGCATCCAGCAGGGCACGGTCACCCTCGCCCGGGTCCGGCTCGGGCACGACACGTTCCTCGGCAACCACGCCGTCATCCCGGGCGGGCAGCGGCTGCCACCGGACATCCTGATCGGCGTCTGCACGGTGGCCGACGACCGCATCATGCTGCCCGGCACGTCGTGGTTCGGCCACCCGCCGATCCTGCTGCCGCGCCGGGAGATCGTGGAAACCGACCGGAGCCTGACCCACGACCCGTCGTTCGCGCGGGTGGTCACCCGGGTGTTCTGGGAGTGGCTGCGGTTCGCGCTGCCGGTCGCCCCGCTGATCGTCATGACGGCCTGGTTCACCGGAATCGCCTACGCCGCCGGCGTGCTGCCGCTGGCCGCGTTCCTCTTCCCCGGCGCCGCCGTGGTGACGGTGGCGGCCGGGATCCTGCCGTGCCTGATCGTCCTCGCCCTCAAGTGGGGGCTGCTCGGGCGGGTCAAGCCGGGCGTGCACCCGCTGTGGTCCTGCTGGTGCAGCCGGTGGGACTTCCTCTACGTCGCTTGGGGTGTCATCGCGGGCGGCGTGCTGTCGGCGCTGGAAGGCACCCTGATGCTGCCGCTCTACCTGCGCCGCATCGGCATGGACATCGGCAAGCGCGTGGTGCTCGGCGAAGGCTTCGCCCAGGTCGTCGACCCCGACATGCTGCACTTCGGCGACGGCGCGACGGTCAGCGCGATGTTCCAGGCCCACACGTTCGAGGACCGCGTGCTCAAGATCGACCACGTGTACGTCGGAGCGCATTCGACCCTGTCACACGGCACGGTTCCGCTGTACGGGGCCGAAATCGGCGAGTACGCCTACGTCGCCCCGCACAGCGTCGTCATGAAGCAGGAGCGGCTGCTCCCCCGGCTGCGCTACGCGGGTGTCCCGACCAAGGAGCAGAAGGCCCCGTCGCCGCGGACGAACCCGGAGCCGATGACCCAGCCGCTGCGGCAGGCCGGGCGGCACCGGCCGGTTCCCGAACCCCCGACGCAGGCGTTCTGGCAGTTCGACCGGACCTTCGCGGTGCCCGGCGAGCAGCCGAGGGCCCGGTCACTGCCGGTGGGGTGGCGTGCCGCACCGGCGGCCGGTCCCCGGCACCAAGGGGGCGTCTGATCGGTGAAGCGGGATGCCGGCGGCGGCTGGGAGTGGGGGGCGAGCCGCCGCCGACCGATCCGTGCCGCGGTGGTCGTCGCGTTCCATGGGGGCCTCCCTTCCCGGGTTCTATACTCGGTACCGCGGGCGCCGGCCGGCATCGGCGAACCGGCTGGAACCGCCCGCCGGGCGGCTGGTGACGACCGGCCGGGACCCCTTCGAGGCGAACCACCGCGCTTGCCGGACGTCTCTGGAAGATGATCTCGCTATCGCCCAGGGAAGGACTGGTGGGTTGGCCCTCTTGACGAGCCGGCCGCCGGGCACCGATGCGGCGACCCCGGACGAACATCCGCCTGGCCGGCTGCGGCGGCACCGGCGGTGGTGGTTCGCGCTCGCCGTCGTCGCGCTGCTCGCCCAGATGGCGATCGCCATGGTCACGACGGCCGTCGAGCAGTCCCCGACCATCGACGAGCCGGTCTACGTGGGCACCGCCGTGTACTCCCTGCAGCAGCACAGCCTGCGGTACAACCCGGAGCACCCGCCGCTGGGCAAGCTGATCATCGCGACCGGGCTGGTCTTCGCCGGCGCGCACGTCGACCCCGCCTTCGACGGCGACCAGACCCAGCTCGGCCGGCGTGTGCTGTACGAGTCGGGCAACGACCCGGGCCGGCTGATGTCGGCGGCCCGGCTGCCGATGATCGTGCTGACTCTGTTGTTCGGGCTGGTCGTCTTCGCCTTCGCCCGTGATCTGACCGGTTCCGCCGGCGGGCTGGCCGCGCTGGCCCTGTACGCGTTTTCCCCCGACCTCATCGCGCACGGGTCCCTGGCCACTCTGGACGTGCCGGCGGCCGGGTTCCTCCTGACGTCGGCCTGGCTGCTGTGGCGGGCCCGGCGCCGTCCCGTCCTCCACCTCCCGCCGGCCGGGCTGGCCCTCGGCGCGGCCGTGGCCACGAAGATGAGCGCCCTGGCCGCCGTCCCCGTGGTGATGCTCCTCGCCGTGCTGTCGGTCTGGCACGCCCGGCGCGCTCCCGGCGATGGTCCACGCAGGACGGTCCGGAACCTCGGGCTCGGCGTAGCGGCGGCCGCCGGCGTGGCACTGATCGCGGTCGCCGTCGTGTGGGCGTCCTATCTCGCCGTGGATCCGCGGCTGCGCTGGGCGGCACCGCCGGGCCTCCCGCCCGTCCAGGGCCTGCGCGCCCTCGTCGAGTGGCTGCCGTTCCCCCGGCCCTACCTCGACGGGATGCGCGTCCAGTTCGGCTTCGAGGACCAGGTCTGGACCACCTTCCTGTTCGGCAGGCTCCACGTCGGCTCGCTGTGGTACTACCTCCCGGCCGCACTGCTGGTGAAGACGCCGCTGGGCGCGCTGGCGCTCTGGCTGGCCGGCGCCGTCGTGCTGGTGGCGGTTCCGCGGCTGCGCCCGGCGGCACCGTACGTCCTCGTCCCCTCGGCCGTGCTGCTGGCCGTGGCGATGACGGGCAGCCGTGACCTCGGCGTCCGGTACGCGGTCTTCCTGCCGATGTTCCTGGCGGTCGCGGCGGCCGGCGTGGTCGCGATCCGCCGGCGCTGGGCGTACGTCGCCGTGGCCGCGCTGGTCGGGTTCTCCGCGGTCAGCTCGCTGCGGACGTTCCCGTACTACCTGCCGTACTCCAACGAGGCGTTCGGCGGCCCGGCGGAGACCCACCGGTGGCTGCACGACTCCAACGTCGACTGGGGCCAGGACCTGGGCCGGCTGGCCGACCGCCTGCGGCGGGACCACGCGGGTGAGCGGGTCTGGCTCGTCTACAAGGGCAGCGGCGTGCCGTCCTCCTACGGCATCGACGCCGCCGACCCGTTCGGCGTGCCGCCGGACGAGGTGCGCGGGCTGCTCGTCGTCTCGGATTCCGCCGCCGCCAAGGCCGACGGCCGCCTGGCCGCGCTGATCCACGAAAGCACGCCGATCGGCGAAGTCGGCCACTCCATCACGCTCTACCGCCGGCCGTGACCCGGCGATCGACAGGACGAGTTCAAGCTCTTCCGGCACAACCCCGAGGTGGACAAGGTCATCGCCCACGACACCGGCTATCCGGACGCGCCCCCGGTGGTGATCTGGGCCAAGACCACCCGCCGAGCCGACGATTTCACGAATTACGGAGAACCGACGCACGATTTCCGCATTGAACACGCCACGCCCCATTGTCAACGTTGACGGCCGATCTTGTCCGGACACTTCTTTGTCATAGCAAGGTATTGCTGTCGGCCAGTAGCATCCGGCGCGAACACGTCCGCAACACGAGGGAAAGGGACGAATGCGTAAGACCACCAAGTCGCTCGGTGTACTGGCCGCCGCTGTCGCACTTCCTCTGACGATGAGCGGTACGGCGTGGGCCGACATTCCTTTCGACCAACCGGTCAACGGACGCGCCACCTACTACAACGACGCGGGCTTCGGCGCCTGCGGCACGCAGATCAACGCCGCCACCCAGATGCTCGTCGCGGCCCCGGCCGCGTACTGGACGACGGCCAACCCGAACAACGACCCGCTGTGCCGGGGCGTGTCCATCCGGGTGTCCTACAACGGCCGGTCCATCACCGTGCCCGTGGTCGACAAGTGCCCGAGCTGCGACAGCGCGCACATCGACCTCAGCCAGCCGGCATTCGCCCAGCTGGCGGACACCAATCTGGGCAACATCCCGGTGACCTGGACGTTCGTGCACTCGTGACCCCCGTGCCGGCCTCCGGCGGCACCGCCGGAGGCCGGCCTATCACCCTCCAGGCCCCGGCAAAGTCGTTTCCGCAGTTCAGAGAATCCGCGACGTCGTGAACGACTCTTTCCTGTCGTCGGACGCCATGAACGAGTCGTTCACGACATCCGATGACCACCGCGAAGGCCCCTTCCCCGCACGGAACGAACGGAGGTCGAACCCATGCTTTCCAGGAGGTTCTTCGCTATCGCCGCGGCGATCGTGGTGGCGTTGACCGTGAGCTCACCGGCGGCTCCGGCCACCGCGGCGGGCAACCACACCGTCACGTTCGTCAACCGCTCCGGCCAGACGCTCTGGCTCGGCAGCACCGTGAACGCCGACCAGTCCGTCAACTTCGCGAACCTGCCGACACTGGCGAACGGGCAGTCGGCGACCGTGACGATCCCGGAAACGTCGGCGCCCGGGCACTGGCGGGGGAAGTTCTTCGCGCGCCAGGGTTGCACCGGCACCTCGGGCCAGAACTTCCACTGCGTGGTCGGCGACTGCGGCGTCTACGCCGACCACTGCGCGACCGGTGAACAGCCGGCCAGCCTGGCCGAGTTCAACTTCGACACGGCCGACGGCCTCGCCCCGTGGTACGACGTCAGCTACGTCAACGCGTTCTCGCTGCCGATCACGATCGAGCCGGTCAACGCGACCGTGCCGCCGGGTTCGGCGTCGTGCGGCACCGCCGGCTGCCCGGAGAACCTGCTGCCCTACTGCCCGGCCGGAGACCGCCAGTACTCCCCCGGCGGCACGCTGGTCAACTGCGTCAACCCGGACCGCGACGCGCCCACGAGCTACAGCGACACGATCAAGTCGCACTGCCCGAAGGCGTACGCCTGGTCCACACAGGACACCGAGCCGGGCAACCAGACGGTGTACCAGTGCGCCTCCTGCACCGGCTTCACGATCACCTTCCACGGCGGTTCCTGACGCCGTCACGGCGGCAAGCCCCACCGCTCTTCCCCGAAGTTCGTGAAGGCCACCTTGAGGAACTCTACGTTCCTCAAGGTGGCCTTCACGAACTTTCACGCCCGTGACGTCGGCGGATTGCCTTCGTCCGGCTGGGCGACGCCCGTCCGGCCCGCTCGCGGTGCACTGCAGCGCCGGGCGGGACCGGACCGGGGTGCTCGTGGCGCTCGCGCTGAGCGTCGCCGGCGTGCCACCCGCTTCGATCGCCGCGGACTACGCGCGCACCGACGGCTGCAGCGGCGACACGATGCTCCGGATGCTGAGCCACCTGGACGACCGTCACGGCGGCGCGCGCACTTACCTGCCGGCGGGCGGAGCGACCGGCGCCCAGCTCGAGCGGGCAAGGAACCGGCTGCTTTCCCAGCGGTTCTTCACCCCCATTTCGAATGGTACCGTGATGCCGGTGAAACGCCAGATCCGGACGCCGCGGGTGGGCACAATTCGAGGGGTGTGAATTTCCGACCGTTCCGGACTGCCGGACGATTCATGATCGGCGGCAGTGTGACGCGGATATTCGCCGTGCTCGCATTGTGGGGGCTATCAGGATGGGCACCGAACAAATCGGGAGGTCCTGACATGCAGCGAAAACGGAAGAAGACGGCGGGCGCGCTCGCGGCCGTGGTGGTGGCGAGCTTGGCACAGTCCATGCCCGCGGTGGCGGCACCGGCCGCCGTTTCCCCGGTGCCCGGCGGTCCCGGGCAGACCGTCACGTTGATCACCGGCGACAAGGTGCGGGTGCTGCCGAATCCCCGCGGGGCGAGCCCGGTCGTGATCGAACCGGGCCCTGGCCGCGACCGGATCGGCTTCCTCCGCGAAACGAATACCGGCACGAAACCCGGCGACATCACCGTGGTGCCGTCGGACGCGCTGGCGCTGGTGGCGTCCGGCAAGCTGGATTCCCGGCTGTTCGACGTTTCCGAGCTGCTGCGGCAGCACCTCGCCGACTCCGCGCCACAACTCCCCCTGATCCTCACCGATTCGGCAGGGGCCGCCGCCGAAGCTCCCCCCGCCACCACGACGGTCCGCGACCTGCCGAGCGTGCACGGCACGGCCCTGCGCCAAGACAAGCGCCGTGCCACGGAGTTCTGGACCTGGCTCACCGCGCGGGCCGGGGTCGGCAAGCTGTGGCTGGACGGCCTGGCCACGCCGGCCCTCGACGTCAGCGTGCCGCAGATCGGCGGCCCGGCCGCCTGGCAGGCGGGCTACACCGGCAGCAGTGTGACGGTCGGCGTGCTCGACACCGGCGTCAAGGCCGACCACCCGGACCTGGCCGGCAAGGTCGTGGAGGCGAAGGACTTCACCGGGACCAGGCCGGACGCGAGCGACGACCTCGGGCACGGCACGCACGTCGCCGGCATCATCGCCGGCACCGGAGCCGCCTCCGGGGGCCGCTACCGCGGGGTGGCGCCGGACGCGCGGCTGATCAGCGGCAAGGTCTGCGTCGCCTACGGCTGCCCGGAGTCCGCGGTGATCGCCGGCATGGAGTGGATCGCCCCGAAGGTGCGCGTGGTCACCATGAGCCTCGGCGGCGAAGCGACCGACGGCACGGATCCGGTGTCCCAGGCGGTGAACGCGCTCACCGGCCGGTACGGCACGTTGTTCGTCGCCCCGGCGGGCAACGACCGTTCGAACGACCTGCCCGAACCGGGGCCGGTCGTCGCGCCCGCCGCCGCGGACGCGGCGCTCGCGGTCGGCAGCGTGTCGGCCCAGGACACCACCAGCGCGTTCTCGAACCGTGGCCCCCGGCTCGGCGACTACGCGCTCAAGCCCGACCTCGCCGCGCCCGGCGAAGGCATCGTCTCGGCCAGGGCCGCGGGCACCCGCGACGGCGACATCGCTCCGGTCGACGAGAACTACACCAGGCTGTCCGGCACGTCGATGGCGGCGCCGCACGTCGCCGGTTCGGCGGCGCTGCTGCTCCAGCGGCACCCGGACTGGCTCGCCGATCGGCTCAAGACCACGCTGACGAGCACCGCCCACGCCACCGCCGACGTCGTCGAGCAGGGCGCCGGCCGGGTCGACGTGGGACGCGCGGTCACCCAGCAGGTCACCGCGACCACCGGGAGCCTCGGCTACGGCTTCGTCGCCTGGCCACGCGCCCAGTCCGTCACGAAGACCGTGACCTACCGCAACGACGGCGACGCGGCCGTCACCCTGGCCCTCGCCACCACCGCCGCGCTGTTCACGCCGTCGGTGCCGTCCGTGGTGGTCCCCGCCCACGGTGCCGCCGACGTCGGCGTCACCCTCCGGCCCGGCGCGGCCGGCGCCGGCCAGTACGGCGGCCGGCTGACCGCGACGGCACCCGGGATCAGCGTGCAGACCGCGCTCGGCGCCTTCCTGGAAGCCGAAAGCTACGACGTGTCCGTCCGGCTGATCGGCCGGGACGGGCGGTTCACGGTGGGCGTCGCCACCCTGGTCGACACCGCGACCGGGGCCGCCTTCGGGGTGCGGCCGTTCCGCTCCGACGGCACGGCCGTGGTGCGCGTGCCGAAGGGACGCTACGACCTCAACGCGTTCGACGTGTCCGGTGATCCGGCGGGCCAGACCCGGCCGGCCGCGGTGACGCTGCTGTCCCGGCCCGGTCAGCCGGTGACCGGCGATGTCGCGTTCACGCTCGACGCGCGGGCGGGCAAACCCGTGCGCGCGGCGGTCGATCGCGCGGACGCGCGGCTGCAGGGCGGCGAACTGGGCCTGGTGTCCGGAAATCCGGGCGGGACCCGCACCAGCACGCTCGCCTGGACCGTCCAGCCGGGCAACGAGCTGTACGCGGTGGGCTCGGACCGCGAGGTCACCGACCACACCTACGCGCTGTACTTCCGGGCCACCCTGGCCGCCCGGCCACCCGGTGTGGATCCGAACGGTTACGTCTACCAGCTGGCACTCCTCGAGCGCGGCCGCGTTCCGGCCGACCCGGTCTTCCGGGTACGCGACCGGGACCTCGCGGTGGTCGACACCCGTTACCACACGCAGGGCAAACCGGCGAACGGGCTGCGCGTCGACGACTCCACCTTCGGCTTCCCGGGCGCCGACACCTCCACGTACCTGGTCTCGGCGCAGACCCTGCCGAGCCGGCGCACGGAGTACTACACCGCCGGGCCCGGCGTGAGCTGGCAGCACATCGTGGCGGTGTACCCGACCCCGCTGACCGACGCGGAGAACAACTACTCGTACCGGACCTACCGGCCCGGCCCCCAGCGCTCCGGCTGGAACCGCGCCCCGGTCGGGCCCGCCTTCGGCGCGCTCCAGGACGGCTGGGGTGTGCTCCGCGCCGGGAACCAGCTGACGTACGCGATCCCGCTGGTGTCGGGCAGCGACCCGCAGCAGTACACCTCGCCACCGGGCGGCCTCACCGGCACGGCGACGCTGTCCCGCGACGGCGTTCCGCTGGGCACCTCCGCGAGCCCGGCCTTCGGGGCGTTCGCCATCCCGGACGGCCCGGCCACCTACACCCTGCGGTCCGTCGCCACGCGCGACGTGCCGTGGTCGGTGGTGGGCACCGCGGTGGACGTGGCGTGGACGTTCCGCGAACCGGGTCTGGCGGCGCCGGCAAAACCGTTGCCGCTGCTGGTGGTCCGGGCCGAGGGCGCGGTCGACGACCAGAGCCGGGCCCCGGCCGGGAAGCCGTTCGTGCTCGCGCTGACCGCACAGCGGCAGCCGGGTGCCGGCGAGTTCCGGCTGGCGGACCTGCGGGTCGAGACGTCCGCCGACGACGGCACGACCTGGACGCCGGTACCCGCCGTCCGGATCGGCAACGGCGGGCTCGCGCTGGTGCGCAACCCGGCGGGCGAAGGGTTCGTGTCGTTGCGGATCACCGCCCGCGACACGGAAGGCAACGCGGTCAGCCAGACAGTGATCAGGGCGTACCAGACAACACCGTGACAGCGACCGCGGCGAGCGGCACGACGAAGGCGGCCCCGGTCAGGAACCTCAGTTCCCGGCCGTGGGCCCGCCACTCGCCGTCCCAGCCGTTCTCACCGTCGTAGCGCAGGTTCGCCGTCGTCATCAGGGCCCGGCCGATGCCGAACCCGGCGCCCGCGCACAGGGCGGCGGCCACCGAAGCCGTGAGGGCCACGGCGACCGCGGCGACGTACGGCAGCCCGCTGGGCAGGTAGGTGCGGGCGCCGGTGCCCATTTCGAACCCGAACTGCAGCGGGCCGAGGTGCCGGCCGAGCCGGAACACGGTGTCCGGCACCAGCCGCCGGTTTTCCGGCAGCCGGAACGACCACACGCCCGTTTCCCGCAGCAGCACCGCACCGAGCGCGGCCGCCACCACGGCCCAGCGCACGAAGTCCGGCAGGGGTGCGCGCAGCAGCGATCCCGCCACGAGGAGAACCGTCGCGGTCAGGGCGCCGCCGCAGACCAGTCCCGCGCAGAACGCCACCACCGGAGTGCCTCGCCAGACCGGCGAGCTCAGCACGAAGGCCGAGTTCCGGCTTCAACTGGAGCCGCTGGTGGCGAACCCCGCGGCCGCGCACAGGACGAGCCACGCGCTCGGCAGCAGCCAGCCCGGCCGGGCGAGCAGGAGTGCGCCCGTCACCCCGGCGGCGGCGAGCGCGAGCCCGGCGGCGATCGTCAGCGGGTGCCACCGGCGCCGCGGAACCGCGCGCATCAAAGGGCGGCGCGGCAGATCGTCAGGTACGTCTGGCCGGTGTACCCGCCGCCCCAGAAGGTGGAGAAGCCGTCCGAGCAGCGGTAGACCTTCTGGTCCGGTGTCGTCCACCGCCACGCGTTCTTGCCCACGAACTGGCCGCAGGTGTTGGCCACCGGCTGATGGTCGACCTGGATGCCGCCCTCGTTCCAGGTGCCGTACTTGTGCCACCCGGCGTCGCAGTAGGTGCTTCCCCGCCAGAAGCCGCCGAAGCAGGCGGCGTAGGCGTTGACGTAGGCGCCGCTGGTGTCGGGCAGCTCGGCGTAGCCGGTCGGATAGGCGTCGTGGCAGTCGTTGCGGTCGAAGCCCGGCATGCCGTACGGGCTGAACTCGGCGTTCGCCTTCCGGACCCGGGACAGGCCCGACCAGTCGAGCGCGGTCGCGCCGAGCGTCAGCGCGCCGAGCGCCACCGCGCGCAGGAACGTCCTCCTCGTGCCACCCGCCTTCAGCTTCCGTCCCGCGCGGGTGCCTCCGGCGTCCGGTCCGGGCCGGTCAAGACCGGGAATGCGCGCCAACTCCAGCGTCACCGCTATCGCCTCCTGCCTTCGGGACGGCCCATTCGGCCAGGGTGGTGTCCACTTCGCCGGCCCGGACCGGGAGCAGCATCCGGCGGACGCGGCCGGTCCCGTCGAGCAGCATCAGCACCGGTGGCGCGAGGTGGGAGACCGAACGCCACGCTTCGCCGTCGCTGACCACCGGCAGGCCGTGGGCCAGGTCCGCCCACGTCGTGCCGGGTTCGTGGGTCAGCAGGGTCGCTTCCGCGCCGAGCCCGGCCAGCCGTTCCACCACCGTCAGGCACAGCGGGCAGCCGGAATCGACCGCCGCCACGATCCGGCCGCCGTCCCCGGCGAACCGCGGGCCGAGGACCAGATCCGGGGGCACGGCGACGAACCCGTCCGTCGTCCGGGTGACCATCCCGCGCAGCAGCCGGACTTCGCGCAGGACGGCGGCCAAGCCGAAGAACAGCAGGATGATCGCCGCCCAGGTGAGGACGGTGACCGCGGTCGTCGGGGTCATCGGCGGTCCCAGGCGACGTCGATCTCGTCGAGCCAGTCGAGCCGTTGCCGCTCGGTCTTCGCCGCCGTGTCCGCGAGGTGGACCTCGGCCACGCCCGCCGGGCACCCGAGGACGAACGAGCGCGCGGAATCCCCGGCGTACGCCGATTTCCAGACCTCGCCGTGTTTCGTGCGGGCGCCCGCGTGCCGCGGGATCAGGCCCGCCGCGTGCCGCGGCGCGGGGATGGACAGCGCGCCGTGGTCCTTCACCACGACCACGAAGTGTTCGTTCGCCGAGTCCAGCAGCGTCGCCGTTTGGGGGACGACGGTCATGCCGCCGGCGTGGTCTTCGATCCGCAGCGAACCGAACAGCGCGAGCACACGGTCGCGGCGGGGCGCCGGTCCGGCGTACACCGTCATCAGTTCGTGGTAGGTGCCGATCAGGGTGGCCAGCGACGACTGCCCGTCGCGGGCCTCGGCGACGATCACCTCCCGGCCGTGCACGACCAGGCGTTCGCGGGTTTCGGCCGGTGCGACATGCGTGCAGGCGAAGTCGTGGTAACCGCGTGGCCCGATCTGGAACCCGGTGCCGAACGAACCGCCGACGAAACGGACTCCGGCCACCACGTGGGAAACGGGGGCCGCCGCGGAAAGGCCCACGGTCACCCGGTCACCGCTCGGCGCCACCAGTCGCAGCCGTTGTGTCGCCATGAGACCTCCGATTCCCCCGGAATCCGCCCGGCGAGACTAGCCGACGGATTCGACCGCGGCCACGATCGTTCCGGAACGGTTTCCGAATTGCTCCGATCGGGGGACGGCAATTTTGTCAGCGAATACAGTGGTTCCATGAACGTTTTCTGGCCGGCGGGAATGACCGTCCTGACCGCACTCGGGGCGATTCTCCTGGCCGTGGCCGGCGTGGCGCACGCCGCGCGGCCGCGGGAGCACCGGGCGGTGCTGCGAGTCCACCGCTTGCTGCCACCGGCGTGGACGGCTTTCGCGGCGCCGGCGACCGCCGTCACGGAGGTCCTCGTGGGCGTGGCCGTCCTCGCGTTCCTGCTCGCGGACCCGGCGGCCGCGGTTCTGCCCGCTGCTGCCCAAGCGGTCTTGTACTGCGCCTTTGCCGTCTACGCAGCCGTGCTGCGGACGCACCGGCCGGGCGTGCCGTGCGGCTGCTTCGGCGCGGAGAAGGTGTCGTGGGTGGTGGTGTCCCGAGCGGTCGTGCTCGCCGCGGGCAGCGCCGGATACGCGGTCGTCGGGGCGGTAGTGCCGGACCGATGGTCGTGCGTGACGGCCGGCGTGGTCCTCGCGATGGCGAACCACTGGGTTTCCGCGTGGCGTGAAACGGTTGATGATTCTTCAACCGCAATTCACGACCGGCGGAATCCGGCCGGGAAATAACTGACGAGTGTTCTCTTTTTCCGGATCGGCGACCGGAGTCCCTGTTCGCGCAGCGCGGCGACGGCCTCGGGTTCGTGGCGCGCGCAGTTGGCGAGGATGCCGAACACCAGCATGGTGACCAGCAGCGACGAGCCGCCGTAGGAGATCAGCGGCAGGGTGACGCCGGTGACCGGCAGGAGGCCCACGACGTAGCCGACGTTGATCGCCGCCTGGCCGACGACCAGCAGGGTCAGCGTGCCCGCGACGATGCGGATCCAGGGATCCGCGGTGCGGCGGGCGATCCGCATCCCGACGACGGCGACGCCCGCGTACAGCGCGAGTACCGCGACACCGCCGACGAAGCCCAGTTCCTCGCCGATGAGCGCGAAGATGAAGTCGTTCGCCACGCCCGGCAGGTAGCCCCAGTTCGAGCTGCCCTGCCCCAGCCCGCGGCCGAACACTCCCCCGTCGGCGAGCGCGTACGACGCCTGGGTCGTCTGGTACGAACCGGAACCGGAGTCAGGTGCCGACGACAGGAACGAGAGCACGCGCGCCTGCCGGTAGCCCGCGCTCAGGGCGAGCACGGTGAACCCGGCGGCCGCGCCGAGGACCAGCGCCGTGAACAACCGCGCGGGCATGCCGGCGAACCACAGCAGGCCGAGCATGATGATGCCCAGGGTGATCGTGCCGCTGAGGTTCGGCTGCGCCATCACGAGCGCGAACATCAGCAACGTCACCGGGACGACGGGCACCAGCAGGTGCCGCCACCGGTGCAGCAACCGGTCCTTGGCCACGAGGACGTGCGCGCCCCACAGGGCGAGCGAGAGCTTGGCGAACTCGATCGGCTGGACGGACTGCCCGGCGACGACGAACCAGCGCTGCGCCCCGCCGCCGTCGGAACCCAGCGGGGTCAGCACGAGAAGCAGCATGCCCAGCGAAACGATCATCGCCCCGCCGGACCACCGGCGGATCGTCGCGAGCGGCACGCGCAGGCCGAGCCAGAAGACCCCCGCACCCAGTGCGACGTAAGTGAGGTGCTTGCCGAACAAGCCGCCCTGGCCGGGAGTGCGCGGGTCGTAGGACGCCACCGACGACGCACTCGACACCATCACCACCCCGACGACGGTGAGGATCCCGGCCAACGCCAGCACCAGGTGGAACGACGCGAGCGGCCGGGTCGTCCACCCGGTCAGCCGCTCCCACGCGGCGGCCGCCGGTGCCCGCCGGACGCCGGCAGCTCGCTGCGCGGGCACGGGAGAAGCCGAACGTGGTGGCACCACCGGGCCTCCTCCCGTTCCGCTGTGGTCCGGTCCGAGCTTGCCAGGCCCGGCTGGCAAGAGACTGAGAACCCCGCAGAACTCCTTCACGCCGGCCATACGCGTCGCATGGGAAGGCTTCAGGTGCAGGCGAAACTCGAGGCGCTGTCCGGATCACCCGCGAGATACCGGGGCCAGCCCGGATAAGCGCACAGCGGCCGGGTGCGGTGGTGGGCCAGGTCGGTCACGACCTGGTTCGCGGGTGGCCGTCCCGCTTCGGTCCACCGCTCGAGCGCCGTGAGCGAGTCCCAGCCGGCCGCGAACGCCGGCGTGCCGAAGTTGGCGTGGTTCGCCCCGGGGACGACGTAGTACCGCAGGAACGCACCGGTCTCCCGGGGCCCCAGCACGGCACGGACCCGCTCGTAGTAGTCGCTCGTCGAGAACGGCGAGACCAGTTCGTCCGCAGCGCCGTGGAGCAGGATCAGCTTCCCGCCGGCGCGGGCGAACGGGCGCAGGTCCACGTCGTTCCGATCCTCCACTGTGGACAGGAAACTGATCCGGCCGAGCCACCGGCCGGGGTGCCGGGGGTCCACTTCCAGGGGGCTGTGGCGCGGGTCCCGGGTCAGGAAGTACTTGACCCACTGGTCCCAGTACTGCGTGCCGTACCCGCTCGTCACCGGCATGGGATCGGCCGGCGCGGTGGTGCCGAACCCGAGGAACGGGGTCCGCATGTCCGCCCCCGCGAGGAACGGGAATCCCGGGTACCCGGTTTCGCCGCTGGCGATCCGATACGGCCACCGGAACGGGGAGGACAGGGCGGTCACGGCCCCGATTTGCGGATCCGACAGGCAGTCCGGCCCGGTATCGGCCCCTCCCGGGCAACGAAGCGTGCGCGGATCGAAGCGGCAGCCGCCCGGGTTCGAGACGACCTTGTCCCGGAGGCCGTCCTGACCGTCGCACGCGGCGACGACGCTGTCGTAGAGCAGCGTCTGCTTCGCGGGTCCGGGAAAAGCGCCGGGACGCGACAGGATTTGCGTCAGGTAGCCCAGGTCCAGGATCTCGGCGAGGTTGTTCCACGCCGGAAACGCCGAGATCACGCCGTCGAACGCGGCCGGCCACCGCTGGGCGACGACGAGGGCCTCGCGGCCGCCGGTCGACCCGCCGGCGAAGAAGACCTCGGCGGGCATCGCCGCGTAGGCGTGCCGGATGAGGAAAAGGCTCGCGTCGCGCGTCTTCTTGAGCGCGTCACCGGCGGCGAAGTTCCGCAGGGCCTCGTCGTTCACGCCGAACGAGCCGTCCAGTGACGGCGGGGACGCCGGGTTCTGCCGGTGGCCGGAGTCGCTCGCGAACGTCGCGTACCCCCGGGCCAGTGGCACCGGCCGGTCGGCGGGACCGAACGGCACGTTCGCCGTCAGGTCCGGGATGGTGCCGTCGAACCCGCCGCCGCCGAACATCATCGCCTTGTGGTTCCAGGCGCGGGGCAGCGCGACGCGCAGCTTGATGGCGGGCGCGGCCGGGTCGACCGGAAAGAGGTCGGCGTCGGCCTGGCAGTACTCGCCACGGACGGGATCGGACACGACCGAAACCGCCGTGACGCGGCCACCGGTGGTCGGCAGGCTCATCACCGCCGCGGGAATCCGCAGCCCGGCCAGCCCGGCACACCCCGGTGCCGCCGAGGTCGCCGCGGCGGGTCCGGGCACGCTCGCCGCCAGCACCACGGCCGCCGACACGGCGAGCCGACAGGTTCTCCTCATCACGGCCTCTTTCCGGAGATCGCGGGACGCCTAGTGGAGGTGCGCACCCGGGACGGCGAGCGGGTCAGCACGGACTTCGGCGGGGTTCGTCTCGGGCAGGAACCACGCGCTGGCGAACGTGATCAGCCCCATCGCCGCGATGTAGGCGGCGACCGGCAGGGTGCTCCCGGTCTTCGCGATGAGCGCCGTCATGAGGAACGGCGTGCCGCCGCTGACGACGATCGCGGACAGCTGGTAGGCCAGCGACGCGCCCGAGTAGCGGACGCCGGGTGCGAAGAGCTCGCCGAGGAAGCTCGCGATCGGGCCGTAGGTGAGGCACTGGAACACGAAACCCACCGTCACCGCGACGAAGATCAGCGGCAGCGAAGCGGTGCCGACGAGCCCGAAGTACGGGAAAGCCCAGACGGCGACGCCCAGCCCGCCGACCAGGATCAGCGGGCGGCGGCCCACCTTGTCCGAAAGGTACCCGGACCACGGAATGATCGCGAGCATCGCCACGGACGCGATCAACACGACGGCGAGGAGCGAATTCCGCTCGAGCTTCAGCGTGCCGGTGCCGTAGCTCAGGAGCCCGGAAATGCTGACGTAGAACAGGCTGTTGGTGGCGGACAGCAGCCCGCACCCGAGCAGGATGGTCCCCCACCGGGTGCGGAGGACCTCGGCCAGCGGGGCGCGGGCCACCGGCTTCGACACCGCGCGCTGCAGTTCGCGGAACTCGGGCGTGTCCTCGACCTTGGCCTGGATGTAGAGCACCACCCCGAACATCACGACGCTGAGCAGGAACGGGATGCGCCAGCCCCAGCCGAGGAACGCGGCGTCCGGCATCAGGCCACTGGCGGCCACGAAGATCAGGTTCGAGAGGATGACCGCGACCGGGACGCTGGTCTGGCCGAAAGTGCCGGCGAACCCGCGCCGCTTGGGACCGGCGGACTCGGTGAGCAGCAGCACGATCCCGCCCCACTGGCCCCCGGCCGCGATCCCCTGGACGAACCGGAGGGTGACCAGCAGGATCGGCGCCAGCGCCCCGACGTCCGACGCGCCGGGCAGGCAGCCGATCAGGAACGTCGCGGCGCCCATGAGCGCCAGGCAGGTGACGACCACCGGCTTGCGCCCGTACCTGTCCCCGAGGTGCCCGGCGAGCACCCCGCCGATGGGCCGCGCCACGAAGCCGGCCCAGAAAGTGCTGAAGGCCAGGAGGGTTCCGGTCAGCGGCGAGGCGTGCGGGAAGAAGACCTTGGGGAACACCAGCGCGGCCGCGGTGCCGTAGAGGAAGAAGTCGTACCACTCGATCGAACTGCCGATGAGCCCCGCCGCCAGCAGCTTGCGGAACGCCCGGCGCCGGGTCGCGGGCAACCCGGTGCCGGACTGCCCTTCGGGTTGGGTGAGCGGGATGGCCATGGATGCCGCCTTCGTCGAGGAGCACAGGCAGGTGATGGCGGTGATGGTAGGGCGCCGTTACGCTGCTGGCTGAGGTGTGGACCACCCACTCCTCCCGCCGGAACGGTGGGACTTTCGCCCACTCGACGCCGAGGAGGACGGCTCCCGTGACCAGTACGGCGGAACCGCGCCGGCAGCGTGAACTGGCGTCGTTGTACGCGACCGTCAAGTCGCTCACCGCGCTCGGCGAGCTCGACGAGGTCCTGCAGTCGATCGTCCACCACGCCCACGACCTGATCGGCACGGACTTCACGTACCTCTCGCTGGTCGGGGCGGACGGCAGGCTGTCGGCCCGCGCGTCGGAAGGCACGATCTCCGCCGGGTTCCTCGCGGCGGCCATCCCGGCCACCGTGGGGCTCGGCGGCAAAGTGCTGGCTTCGAAGAGCCCGCACTGGGTGCGCGACTACGCCACCTCGACGCTCATCCAGCACGACCCGGGCTTCGACCGCCTGGTCGTGACCGAGGAACTGGTCGCCTTGCTGGGGGTGCCGCTGGTCGTCCGCGGCGAAGCGGTGGGCGCCCTGTTCGCCGCGGACCGCTCCGAACGGTCCTTCCAGGCCGAGGAGATCGCGCTGCTGAACGCGTTCGCCGACCACGCCGCGGTCGCGCTCGACAACGCCCGGCTCTACGAAGCGAGCCGGACCGCCTTGCGGGAACTGCGGGTCGCGTACCGCAAGATCGAGCGGGCGCAAGCGATCCACGAAGCGCTGACCGGTGTCGTGCTGGGCGGCGGGACCCCGGGCGACGTCGCGCGGCACCTCGCCGACCGGCTCGGCGGAAGCGTCACGCTCCTCGACCGGGCGGGCGAGATCGACCTGGCCGACACCGTCGAAGCCGCCCGGCGTTCGGGCCGCTGCGCGGTCTCGGTGGGCGCGGACGGAACCACCCGCAGCGTGGCGGCGGTCCAGGCGGGCGACAGTTACCTCGGCGCGCTGGTGTGGCGCCGGCCGTCGGGCACCGGGGACGACACGGACCTGCGGACCCTCGAGCGCGCCACCCACATCCTGGGGTTGCTGATCCTCAAGGAGCGGGCCGTGGCCGAGGCCGGCGAGCGGCTGAGCGGAGAGCTGCTGACCGAGCTCATGGTCGGCAGTCCCGGAATCGGCCCGGCCCAGCGCGCCCGCGCCCGGGCGCGCGACATCGACGTCGACCGCCTGGATCTCGTCCTGGTCGCGGACTCCCCTGCGGCGCTGCCTGCCGACCTCGCGCGCCACCTGCACGACATCGCCCGGGAGCGCGCCGGGCTGGCCGGCGAGCACCTGGGCCGGGCCACGATGATCCTCCCCGGCGCCGACGACGAGGCGACCGTCGCGGAAGTCCACACGAGACTGCGGCGGACGCTGGGCGCCGCCGTCATCGTCGTCGGGGAACGGGCGGGTGGCCACGACTGGGCACGGGCGTTCTCCCTGGCCGGGCGCTGCGGCGCCGTGCTGCGCGCGCTGGGGCGCACCGACGCCGGCGCCACCACCCGCGAATATGCCTTGTACGCCATGGTCTTCGACCCCGAGCGGGCCGGCGAGCTCGAGCGGTTCCTCGCCGGCACGATCGGCCCGCTCCTCGGCTACGACCGGCGGCGCGGCACCGACCTCGTCGGCACCCTCACCGCCTACTACGGTCACCACGCCAACGTGGCCGCGACCGCCCGCGCGGTGCACCTGCACGTCAACACGCTGCTGAAGCGGCTGGACCGGGCCGGCACCGTCCTCGGCTTCGACTGGCGCCACGGCAACGACCTGGAACTGCGGCTCGGGCTCCGGCTGCACCAGCTCCGGGCGATCACCGCCGGCCCGTCCTGAGGCGATCGGCACCGGCGACGTGAGTGACTCGTTCGCGAGCTCCCTTTCGCGAACGAGTCACTCACCCTCCTCGTCCCTCAGGAGGCGCTGCAGCTGACGCTGGGCCAGTTCCGGTTTCCGTTGGTCATGATGGTGACGCCCCAGTTGTCGCCGTTGCCGTTGGGTTTCGCGATGAGGACCTGACTGCTGGGCCACGTGGCGTTGATGTTCCAGGTGGCACTGATCCTCGCGGGGCTCGGCACGGTCATGGTGACCGTCCACGTACTGGAGCCGCTGACCGAGACGTTGAGGTTGTACCGGTCGCTCCAGGACTGCCCCGCCGACAGCGTGGCGGTGCAACTGCCCCCGCCCGGCGGAGTGGTCGTGGTGGTCGGTGGTGTGGTGATCGGTGTCGTCGTGGTCGTCGTCGGGCCCGTCGGCGTGGTGGGTGTCGTCGTCGGGCCGCCGGCGTTGAGGGCGTTCAGCACCGAGTTGTAGGCGGCCTTCTTGTTGCCGCCGCCGTCGAACAGGAGCGGGCTCTCGCTGGACCGCCACGAGTCGCTGTCACGCACGCCCCACACGGTGATGCCGGCGCAGCGCGCGACGTTCATGCACGCCTGGGTCAGCGCCGTGTACTGCGAAGTGGACGCGTTCGTGACGTCGACCTCGGTGAGTGCCACGTCGACGCCGAGCGCCGCGAAGCTGGAGATCGTGGTCTGGAAGTTGCCCGGGACCGAGCTGCCGCCGGTGAAGTGGGCCTGCAGGCCGACGCAGTCGATCGGCACGCCGCGGGACTTGAAGTCCTGGATCATGCGGTACACGCCCTGCGTCTTGCCGTAGCTCCAGTTGTCGATGTTGTAGTCGTTGTAGCAGAGCTTGACCGACGGGTCGGCGGCCCGCGCCGTCCGGAACGCGACCTCGATCCAGTCGTTGCCCGTGCCCTGCAGGTTCGACTGACGGCGGCTGCCGTCTTCGTTGAACGCCTCGTTGACCACGTCCCAGTAGGCGAGTTTGCCCTGGTAGTGGGCCATCACCTTCTGGATGTGGTTGATCATCGCGTTGCGGAGCGTGCTTCCGTTCATGCTCTGCATCCACCCCGGCTGCTGCCCGTGCCAGGCGAGCGTGTGCCCGCGGACCCGGGAACCGTGGCTGACCGCCCAGTTGTAGATCTGGTCGCCGGCCGAGAAGGTGAACTGGTTCTGGTTGGGCTCGGTCGCGTCGATCTTCATCTCGTTCTCGGCCGTAACCATGTTGAACTCGCGCGCCGCGATCGTGGTGTAGGCCGAATCGCCCAGCCTGCCGCCGGCGATCGCGGTGCCGAAGTACCGGCCGGACTGCGCGGCGGCCGCACCCAGCGTGCCGGCCGCGGCATCGGCGCCGGGCGCCGTCACCAGGACGGCCGCCGTCGCGGCCACGGTGGCCACACCCGCGAATACTCGGCCGGCCGGCGACCGCCACCACCGCCGCCCCGACGAACTGCCTGCCATCCGTGGTCTCCTTCCGGGCACACGCCCAGGAGACGCCGCCCGCGGACGGGTCCGCCGGCGACCTGGACGAATCGATGAAGTTCACCTACTGCCAGCAGGAGAGCACGCCGCCGGAGCGCCACGCAAAAAGTTTCGATCGACTTTCGAAAGCCGGCTCCGCTGAACCCGCCCCGCCGGGGAAGGCCGTGAATGGCACATTGAGGGACTTGAAGTCCCTCAATGTGCCATTCACGGCCTTCCAGGGAGCCGTCACGGCTCGGCGATGTCGAGGGTGACTTCGGACAGCGGCCGGCCCACGCACGTCAGGACGTAACCGTCGGCGTTCTGCTCCGGCGTCAGGCAGTTCGGCCCGTTCATCGCGACGTCACCGCCGCGGAGCTTCACCATGCAGTCCCCGCAGTTGCCGACCGTGCACGAGTACGGCATCGGCAGCCCCGCCGCCAGGCCGGCGTCGAGCAGGGTCTGGCCGGGCTCGACCACCACGGAACCGACCTCGTGCGTTCCGTCCTCGACGATCAGCTTCCGCGGCACGGTGGCCACGGTGATCAGGTCCGCCCCGCTGGTGTAGCGCTCGTGGCGCACGTGCTCGGCCGGCACCCCGCGCTCGGTCAGGACACTTCGGACCAGGTCCGTCAACGCCTCGGGGCCGCACACGTAGTACCGGGCCTCTTCCGACGTTCGCAGCCCGGCGAGCCAGTCGTGCACTCCGGCAGCGTCGAGCCTTCCGTGCTCCCGCGTCAGGACCGGCGTGACCGTCAGCCGCTCCGAATGCCCTTGCGCCAACCGGGAAAGCTCCTCGGCGAAGATCATCTCTTCCTCGCTGCGGCTGCTGTACAGCAGCGCGATCCGGCCGGCCGCCGGTGCCGCCAGGAGCGTGCGGATCATGCTCATCATCGGCGTGACCCCGCTGCCCGCGGCGATCAGGACGACTTCGGGCGCCGCCGCCGGGTCGACGTGGAACGCTCCCGAGGGACCGCGCACGAACAGCCGGTCGCCGGCGCGCAGGTTCCGGTGGACGTGGGTCGAGAACCGGCCGCCGTCGACGTGCTTGACCGTCACCTCCAGCCGTGGCGTCCCGGGCGCCGACGACGCCGAGTACGCGCGCCGCACCGGCCGGCCGTCGATGTCGGTCACCAGCGTGAAGAACTGCCCGGGCCGGAAGTCGAAGGCGCCCGGTCGCCCGGCGTCTTCCAGCACGAGCGTGACCGCGCCGGGTGTCTCCCGGCGCACCTCGGCGATCCGCACCTCCCGCAAGGGATTCGCCGTTTCGGGCGCGACGGCGGAACGCGGTGACCCGAGCTCGACGTCCTCGTAGCCCTCCTTCCGCAACCCGGACCGGTACGCGCGGTTCATCACCGGCCGCAGCATCCGGCCGATCCCCGGGACCCTCGTGAGGCCCTTGAGCAGGCGGGCGAGCAGACCGGCGCCCGCCAGGTTCGCGGCGAGGTGGTTGCCGGCCACGACCATCAGATCCGGCACCGCGCCGGGACGCTCCGCGGTCCACACGCGCGAGCGTGTCAGGGCTTCACTGGCCGTCACTTCGGCGTGTTCGACGTCGACGAGCAGCGCCGCGTGCGGCGGTGTCCCCCGCAACGCCATCGTCTCAAGCAACGCGGGGTCGTCGGTGATCGAGCCCCGGCCCCGCACGTGCAGCACCCCGGTCCGGCCCGGAACGAGGGCGGCGAAGGAAAGCCGGTCGTCCCGCAGGAGGTTGTGCAGGCTGTCCGCGCGCTTGTTGCCCTTCCGGTCCGGGATGACGAGCGTGCGGCCGTCGAGGATCCGCGCGACGGCCTGCCGGTCGCCGCGCGGGCTGGTGTCAGCGCCACCGGAGTCGTCCCAAGTGGACAGAGCGAGAAACGGCGCGGTGGCGAGGAACTCCGCCACGCCGGGACCGCACAACGGGCCCGCTCCCCCGACCTCGGGGATCGGCCCGGCGGCGACCGGCGGTTGCCAGAGGCGGGAGCGGATGACGGCCTGCGCGCAGTGCACGTACGCCTCTTCGACGTCCACGAACGTCTCGGCTCCCTTCCGCTTGGCCACGGAACCGTTGACGCGCAACGTTTCCCCGACGCCCGGCAGCAGGAAGACGAACGAGACCGGGCCGTGCGCCTCGCCGTCGGGGAGGGTGAACGACATCCGCGTCGGCGAGTGAACGCGGACGAACCCCGGCGTGCCGCCGATGAACGTCGTGCGGCTGACGCCGCCGGCATCGCGGTAGCCGAAGCCCGCGAGCGGGCACTGCGCCAGGACGGCCCGGCAGCCTTCGTCGAGAGTGGCGATCTGCTTCAGCATGATCACCGACGGCGGCCGCCCCAGGATCGCCTCGACCTCGCCTGCCGTCTCCAGGCGCGGCAGCGCCCGCACCGGGGTATTGTTTTCGCAGCTCACAGCACTATTATGAGCATTAGCTCAGATACTTGCTACTCGCTTTTGCCGAGGCACGGGAGAACCAGGATGCCCACCGGAAACCGTCGCTTGGAGCCACGTCGGAAGCCTCGCCAGGTGCGCGCCGAGCTCACCCGCGAGCGCATCCTCACTGCGGCTGCTCACGTTTTCGCCGACCACGGCTACGCCGCCGGCACCACCAACCGCATCGCCGAGCGCGCCCGCATCTCCATCGGCTCGCTGTACCAGTACTTCCCCAACAAGGACGCCATCCTCGTCGAGCTCCTGATCCGGCACATCGACCGCGGCACCTGGACCGGCGCCCAGGAACTCGACCTCTCGCCCGGGACGCTGGAGGCGACGGTCCGGGCGCTCGTCCGCGACGCGATCGACCACCACGACGACGATCCCCAGCTGCTGCGGGTGATGATCGAGGAGCTGCCGGCCTCCCCGGAACTGCGCGACACGATGGACCGGCACGGAAAGCTGCGCACGGCCCAGGTCCGCGACGTCATCGTCCGGCACCCCGACGTCCGCGTGGGCGACCCGGACGTCGCCGCGGACCTCATCCTGCTCACCGTCGAGATCAACACGCACAAGTTCATGGCCGCCCCGGGAACCGTCCCCGTCGAGACGTTCGAGAACGAACTGGTCGCCATGGTCACCCGCTACCTGCGCGGGGATCAGTGACGCCCCCGGCGCGTCACACCGAGCACTCCGACGGCAGCTCGAACCACTGCGCGTCCTCGAAGCCGTCGGCCACCCGGCCGGGCTCCGGGCCGCCCGCCGCGCCCAAGATCCGGTCCGCGTCTTCGAGGTGCGCCGGCAAAACGGCCTCCGGCAGCGTGTCTTCCGCGAGGGGCCGGCGCACGCCGTCCGCGGTGTACCGCAGGCCCGCCAGGCTCAGCCGGGGTTCCGTCGCGCGGTGGTGGCGCCACCGCCCGGTCGCCGGGTCGAACCGGTAGTCCGGCAGCAACCTCCACCCCCTCAGCGCGACCTGGCGCACCGCTTCGATCACGTAGGCGACCACCGCGTCGGACATCGTGTAGTCGAAGCTGATCCGCACCCAGCCCGGCTTGCCGCCCTCCCGGCCGGCGAGCACCTCGTCCCGGAACCACCGTGAGCGGGCCGGGCCGATCCCGAGCAGGCGGTGCCCATACGGGCCGGCGCAGGAACAGCCACCGCGGGCCTGGATGCCGTACAGGTCGTTGAGCAGCGCCACCACGTAGTTGTGGTGCAACAGCTTCCCGCTCGGCCCGCGCACCAGCAGCGACACGATGGCCACCCGGTCGGCGTCGGCGTTGCCGAGCACCTCGAGGTTCGGCTCGGCCGACCACGACTCGAGTGCGCGCCGCAGCACCGCCTGCTCCCGTTCGCGGACGGCCTCGACGCCGACCGCCTGCTGCAGGCCGAACACCAGCCCCGCCCGGACGGATTCGACGATCGCCGGCGTACCGCCTTCCTCCCGGTGCGCGGCGTCGCCGATGTAGTGGTGGTCGGTCGCGCTGACGTAGTCCACGGTGCCGCCGCCGGGCACGCTCGGCACCCGGTTCCGCAGCAGCGCCCGGCGCACCACCAGCACCCCCGGGGTGCCGGGACCCCCGGCGAACTTGTGCGGCGACAGGAACATCGCGTCCTTGTCACCCATGCGCACGTCTCCGTGCGGCGCGGCCGCCGCGCAGTCCCAGAACGCGAGGGCGCCGTGCTCGTGCAAGAGGTCGGTGACCGCCGCGGTGTCGGTGAGGATGCCGGTCACGTTCGACGCCGCGGAGAACGACCCGAGCTTCAGGGGCCGGGCGTGGTGGCGGACCAGTTCGGCGCGGAGGGCGGGCAGGGACACGTGGCCGTCGGCGTCTTCCGGGATCGTGACCACGTCGCAGATCGATTCCCGCCACGGCAGTTCGTTGGAGTGGTGCTCGTAGGGGCCGAGGAAAACGACTGGCCGGTCATCCGGCGCGGCTGGAAGGCGCAGGCCGAGGATGGTGATCAGCTTGTCGATGGCTCCCGTGGCGCCCGAGCCCGTGAAGATGACGACCGTGTCCTCGCCGCCTCCGACGGCGTCCCGGATCGCCGAGCGGGCTTCCTCGCGCAGCGCGGTGGTCTGCGCCCCGGTGGCCGAGGAGTCGCTGTGGGTGTTGGCGTACCAGGGCAGGACGTGGTCGCGGATGAAGTCCTCGATGAACGAGACAGCGCGGCCGGAAGCGGTGAAGTCGGCGTAGGTCACGCGGCGGCGGCCGAAGGGGCCGGTCATCGCCAGGTCGTCGCCGATGATCGACTCCCGCACTTTCCGCATCAGCGCCTTCTCCGCCACTGTTCCATTGGAGGCCACCCCACGGCCGGGCGGCAGAGGAAAACGGGCACTTCTCGTGGCCGTTTCGCCGAACCTGCCGGGCCGGGTGGCCTATCCGGCGGCCAGCCGCGTGCGAAGTCCCGTCAGCAGGGCGTCCAGGCCGAGGCCGAACGCTTCGTCGGCGCGGTCGCGGCCGCGCGGCGCGGCGCTGATCGCGTCGCCGAGGGTGGGCAGGTCGTCCCGCTCGAGCCGCCACACCTCGTCCGGCGCCGCGAGATCGAGGGCAGCTCCCAGCGCGTAGCAGTCGAGCACGCCGATCCACAGGACCACCTCGCGCACGGGAACGCCGGTACGGCGCAAGAGGATCGCGATGCGTTCGTAGGCGTGGAGGACCGGCCCCGCGGTCATCGTCTGCTCGTTCAGCAGCGGGATCAGGGCGGGGTGCTCGGCCAGCGCCCGCCGGTAGCCGCGCATCCACCGGCCGACCTGCTCGCCCCAGTCGCTCCCGTCCAGCGGGAGCGGGTCGATCGCCGTGGCCATCCGTGCGCGCAGCGCCTCGACGATCGCGGTCCGGCCGCTGAAGTGGTGGTAGATCGAGGACGCGCTCACGCCGAGCCGCGTGGCCAGCTCGGCCATCGTCAGCCGGCCGGTGTCGTCGACGCACGCCAGGGCGGCATCGAGGATCGCCTCGGTATCAAGCAACCGTTTTCGTCGCTGTACCACAAATCCTCCACTATATCGGTTGCCACTGACGGTAACGATCGACGAAATCCTTGACGGCCTCGACGCGCGGGGCGCATGCTTAAGCGAATGTCGTTCGGTTAAGCATGCCAGGCCCGAGAGGACGCCACCATGGCCGGATCTTCCCCCGACCTCGCCCCCGACTCCCTCAAGCGCGGCGTCCTCGGGACGGGCAGCCTCGTGTTCATGGTCGTGGCGGCGGCGGCCCCGCTGACCGTCATGGCCGGCGTCGCGCCGCTGGCCATCATGGTCGGCGGGATCGGCGCCCCGGTCGCCTACCTGGCCGCCGGGATCGTGCTGACGGTGTTCGCCGTGGCGTTCACCCGGATGACCCGGTACGTGGGCAGCGCCGGCGCTTTCTACGCCTACATCGCGAAGGGCCTCGGCAAGACCTGGGGGTTCGTCGCGGCGCTGCTGGCGCTCATGTCGTACAACACCCTCCAGATCGGGGTCTACGGGCTCTTCGCCGCGCAGGCCAAGGCCACCCTGGCCGACGTCTTCGGGCTGGACGTCCCGTGGCCGGTCATCGCCTTCGCCGCCGTCGCGCTGGTGCTCCTGGTCGCCTGGCTGGGGATCGACGTCGGCGCGAAGGTGCTCGGCGTGCTCCTCGTCCTCGAATCGGGAATCCTGCTGCTGATGGCGGTCGGCGTCCTGGCGCACGGCGGTGCGTCCGGCGTCGACGCGAAGTCCTTCGCTCCGAGCGCCGTCTTCAGCCCGGGCATGGGCGGCGTGCTCGCCTTCGGTTTCGCCGCCTTCATGGGCTTCGAGTCCACTGTGCTGTACCGCCGCGAGGCCAGGAACCCCGAGCGCACGATTCCCCGTGCGACTTACATCGCGGTCGGGTTCATGGCCGTCTTCTACGGTTTCATCGTCTGGGCGGTCATCCAGGCCTTCGGCAGCGGCCAGGTCGTCGGCGCGGCCGCCGGGGACGTCGGCGGCCTGTTCTTCACCGCCATCGGCACCTACGTCGGGTCCTGGGCGGCCACCGTCATGCACCTGCTCGTGATCAGCAGTGTCTACGCGGCCCAGCTCGCCTTCCACAACGCGATCACCCGCTACACCCACGCCCTCGCCCAGGACGGGCTCCTGCCCGCGTGGGTCGGGAAGGTCCACCCCCGCTACGGCTCGCCCTACCGCGCGAGCATCGTGCAGACCGTCCTGGCGGTCGTCGTGATCGCGGTGTTCGCGGTCACCGGGGCCGACCCGTACACGAAACTGCTGCTGTGGGTGAACACCCCGGGCGTGGTGGGCATCCTGGTGCTGCAGACCCTGACCGCGATCGCCACCGTCGCGTACTTCCTGCGGCGGAACAAGGCCGCGAGCACCCCGCTCGCGGTGACCGCCGGGATCGTCTCCTCCGTGCTCCTGGCGGTCGCCACCTACATCCTGGTCGACAGCGTCGGCCTGCTCACCAACGCTTCGGCGACCGTGAACGTGGTGCTCGTCAGCCTCGTCCCCGCGACGATGCTGATCGGCGGCGCAGTCGCCCTCTGGCTGCGCAAGCGGCGGCCCGCCGCGTACGCGCGCATCGGCGAAGGCGACGGCGAAACCCAGCCCGCCCCCGAAGGGATCCCCGCGTGAACCTCGTCCTCTGCGCCGACACCGTCCACACACTGGCCGGCGACGACCGGCCGGTCCAGGCGATCGCGATCACCGGCGGCGTCGTCACCGCCGTCGGCACCCGCCGGGACGTCCGCGACTGGCGCGGTCCCGGGACCGAAGTCGTCGACCTGGGCGGCGCCACCGTGACCCCCGGCCTGATCGACGCGCACACGCACCCGGTGATGGGCGTGCAGCTCACCGCCGACGTCGACCTGTCCGCCGCCCGCTCCCTCGACGAGGTGGAGCACCTCCTCGCCACCGCGGCCGCCGGCCGGGCACCGGACGAATGGCTCCAGGCGTGGGGCCTGGACCCCAACGTCTTCGGCGACCGGCCGGTCACCAGCGCCCCGATCGAGGCGGCGGTCGGTGGCCGTCCCGCGTTCGTGCGGCTGTTCGACGCCCACTCCGCCCTGGCCACCCCGGCCGCGCTGCGGATCGCCGGCGTCGACGGCCCCCGCCGGTTCGCCCAGCGCTCGAGCGTCGTCTGCGACGAGGACGGCCGGCCGACCGGCCTGCTGCTGGAGGCCGCCGCCATGGACCTGGTCACCGCGCACGTCCCCCGGCAACCGGTCGCCGACCGGGCGGCCCGGCTGCGCGCGCTGCTCGGCGAGATGGCCGCCACCGGGCTCACCGGCGGCCACGTCATGGACCTGCTCGGCGACAGCGCGGAGGTGGTCGCCGCCGCCGAAGACCTCGGCGACCTCCCGCTGCGCCTGCGGTTCGCCCCCTGGTGCGAACCCGGCGCCGAGGCGGAACAGCTGGCCGAGCTGATCGCCCTCCAGGGCCGCGGCGGCCGCCGCTGGGAGATCGGCGGCGTGAAGTTCTTCATCGACGGCACGATCGACAACGGCACCGCCTGGCTGGAAGAACCCGACGCCCACGGCGAATCGACCGACAGCTTCTGGACCGACCCCGCCGCCTACACGAAAGCCGTGCACGTGCTCGCCGCGGCCGGGGTCCCGACCGCGACCCACGCCATCGGCGACGCCGCCGTCCGCTACGCCCTCGACACCCTCGACGGACTCGACAGCCCCGCGGCGGCACCGCACCGCATCGAGCACATCGAGACGCTGCCGACCGAGCTGATCGGCCGGTTCCGGCGCCAGGGCGTCGTCGCGAGCATGCAACCGGCCCACACCCACTTCACCCGCGCCGACCACACCGACAACTGGTCGTCCCGCCTCGGACACGAACGCGCCGACCGGGGGTGGCGCTGCCGCGACCTGCGCGACGCGGGTGTCCCGGTCGTCCTCGGCTCCGACTGGCCGATCGCCCCCTTCGACCCGCGCGGCACCCTCGCCGCCGCCCAGCTACGCCGCCCGGCGGGCGAACCGGAGATCCCGCCGGTGCAGCCGCACCAGGGCCTGACGCCGCTGATGGCCCTGGAGGGCTACACGTCACTCGCCGCCGCGGCCGCGGGTGCCATCGGCGGGATCACGATCGGCGCACGGGCCGACCTCACGGCTTTCACGCTCGACCCGCTGCGCACGGCCCCGGACGAGCTGGCCGACGCACCGATCGCGATGACCATCGTCGACGGCACGATCATCCACCGCCGCTGAGACCGGCAAGCCAAGCCGTCGTAACGCCGTGAAGGCCACCTTCAGGAACTCTATGTTCCTCAAGGTGGCCTTCACGACGTTCGCTGCGGGCCAGGCAGGCGCGCTGTCAGAGCAGGGCCCAGGCGCGGGTCAGGGTGTCACGCAGGATCTGCTCCATCTCGTCGAACTCCCGCTGGTCGCAGATCAGCGGCGGCGACAGCTGCACGACCGGCTCGGCGCGGTCGTCGGCGCGGCAGTACAGCCCCGCCTCGAACAGCGCGTCGGACAGGAAGCCGCGCAGGACTCGCTCGGACTCGTCCGCGCTGAAGGTCTCCTTGGTCTTCTTGTCCTTCACCAGCTCGATGCCGTAGAAGAAGCCCGCGCCGCGGACGTCGCCGACGATCGGCAGGTCCGTCAGCTTGTCCAATGTGGACCGGAAGGCCGTTTCCCGTGACAGCACGTGGCCGTAGAGGTCCTCGCGCTCCATCAGGTCGAGGTTGGCCAGCGCCACCGCGCACGACACCGGGTGGCCGCCGTAGGTCGAGCCGTGCATGAACGTCGTGGCGCCGCGGGTGAACGGCTCCATCAGCCGCTCCGAAGCCAGCACCGCGCCCAGCGGCGCGTACCCCGACGTCAAGCCCTTCGCGGTGGTGATGATGTCCGGCTGGTAGCCGTAGCGCTTGGCGGCGAAGTCGTACCCGACCCGGCCGAACGCGCAGATCACCTCGTCGGACACCAGCAGCACGTCGTGCTTGTCGCAGACTTCGCGGACGCGCTCGAAGTAACCGGGCGGCGGGACGAAGCAGCCGCCGGTGTTCTGCACCGGCTCCAGGAACACCGCGGCGACGGTGTCCGCGCCCTCGAACTCGATGGCCTGGTCGATCTGGTCGGCGGCCCAGCGGCCGTAGGCCTCGTAGTCGCCGGCGTGCTCGGGCGCGCGGTAGAAGTTCGTGTTGGGGACGCGCAGGGTGCTCGGCACCAGCGGTTCGAAGTCGGCCTTCGCGCCGGGGATGCCGGTGATCGACAGCGCGCCCTGCGAAGTGCCGTGGTAGGCCAGCGCGCGGCTGACCACCTTGTGCTTGCCCGGTTTCCCCACCAGCTTGAAGTACTGCTTGGCGAGCTTCCACGCCGTCTCGACCGACTCGCCGCCGCTCACCGTGAAGAACACGCGGTTGAGGTCGCCCGGAGCCGCAAGAGCGAGCCGCTCGGCCAGCTCGATCGCGGCCGGGTGCGCGTGACCCCACAGCGGGAAGTACGCGAGCTGCTTCATCTGCCGCGCGGCGGCTTCGGCGAGCTCTTCGCGACCGTGGCCGACCTGGACCGCGAACAGGCCGGCGAGCCCGTCCAGGTAGCGCTTCCCCCGGGCGTCCCAGATGTACGGGCCTTCGCCGCGCACGATCACCGGGACGTCGGTCTCGTCGTAGGCGGAGTGCCGGGTGAAGTGCATCCAGAGGTTGTTGCGCGCGGTCTGGGCGAGACCGGCGGCGTCGGCGGAAACAGGCTCGGCGGTAGTGGTCATGACTCGGTTATCGCACGCCTCGAGCCCAGATGCAAGCGATTCAGTCGTACAGCCGAACTTGGACGACTAATTCATGGTCAAGATACTCAGTCTACCTTCGGATTTAGTCGTCACCCTCCGCGAGTGCCCCACTGGTAGGTCTGTTTCCGCAGCTTGAGGTAGACCATCGCCTCCGCGTGCCGGACGCCGGGCAGCGCGCGGATCCGCGTCGAGATCAGCCGGAGCAGTTCCTCGTCGTCGGCGCACACCGCCTCGCAGAGCACGTCGTAGCGCCCGGCACAGAGGATCACGTACGCGATTTCGTCCATATCGGCCAGCGCGTCCCCGACCGGTTCCAGCGGGCCGTCGACGGTGATCGCGATCATCGCCTGCCGGAACAGCCCGACCTGCAAGGGATCCGAGACGGCGACGATCTGGATGACGCCGGAGTCCGACAGCCGCTGCACCCGCTGCCGGACGGCGGCCTCCGACAGGCCGACGGCCTTGCCGATGGTCGCGTAGGCGCGACGTCCGTCCTCCTGCAGCTGCGCGATGATCTGCCGAGAGATGTCGTCAAGCACCGGCGGCGCGGGCCGGTTCGGGATGTCCTGGCTGCTCACGTCCCGGATCATCCCCGACGGGCGGCGCCGGGCAAACCCGGCGCGCCGTCACCACCAGTGACTAAATCCGAAGGAAGCGAGGCAGACCGACAACGGATTCAGTCGTCCTCACCCCCGTCGACAACACCGAAACGGTGCTGTTCCATCCGTCGCACCTTGCCCCGGCCGGAGGGAACGCCCATGCCCCGTACTCCCGCCCGCCCGACGTCACCGCGGCCGCCGGCCCCGGGACCGCCCGCACGCTGACCCGGTCCATCGGCGTCGGCGGCGGCACGCTGCTGACGCTCAGCTGCGTGACGCCGCCGACATCAACCCCTCCGTCGCGGGCGCACTCGTCATGCTCGCGGTCCTGGTGGTGTCGGCGCTGTACTGGTGGGGCTACCTGCGGCGCCGTCCCGGGCGGTGGGTGGTGACCGTCCCGCCGGAGTAGTGTCCATTGTGGATTAACCGGCTCACCGGAATGTCCGGTCCCTGTCCGGGTTTTTGCCGCTAAGATCACCAAACCACCGGGACCGGCCCGGCGCGGGGCGGTACGTCTCCGGCTGCACCGTTCGGACCAGCGACGTATCCCCGCACCGGGCCGGTGCTTCCTCATCCCCGGCGGAACGTGGCTGTGCGGAGGGGCGGATGACGGGTCGGCGGACGCCGGACATCGATCTTCGGGTGCTGGGACCGTTCGAAGCCGAGGCCGCGGGCGTCCTGCTCGATCCGGGCGGTCCCCGGCTGCGGGCGATGCTGGCGTTGCTCGCGGCCTACGCCGGGCGGCCCGTGAGCGTGCCGGTCTTCGTGTCCGAGCTCTGGGGTCCCGAACCGCCGCCGGACGCCGAACGGACGGTCCGCACCTACGTCTCGCGGCTGCGCCGGGCACTGGCACCGGCGACCGGGCTGATCGGCACGCGGGCACCGGGATACGTGCTGCTCGCACCGGAGAGCGTGGACGCGGTGCGGTTCCGGCGGCTGGCCCGTGAAGGGCACACGGCGTTGGCCGACGGTGCCGCCGAGGCCGGACGCGAACGGCTGACCGCGGCGCTCGGCCTGTGGCGGGGCACGGCCTACGCCGAGTTCGACGGGATCGCCGCCCTGGAAGCGGAGCGGACGCGGCTGGCACGCGTCCGCCTCGACGCCGTGCAGGACCGCGTCGACGCCGACCTGCTCGCCGGGCTCGGCGGAGAGCTCGTCGCCGAGCTGACGGATCTGACCGCGGCCCACTCCGCGCACGAGCGGCTGTGGGGGCAGCTGATGACGGCCCTGTACCGCGCGGGGCGCCAGGCGGACGCGCTGGAGACGTTCCGGCAGGCCCGGTACGAGCTCGTCGAGAACGCCGGGGTGGAGCCCTCCCCCGCGTTGACGGACATCCAGCGCCGCATCCTCGCCCACGATCCCCGGCTGCTCGCCGCACCCCGTCCCGGGCGGGCGTCCGGGACGGCGCGGCCGGCCCAGCTGCCGCCCGTCGTGCCGCAGTTCACCGGGCGCCAGGCCGAGCTCGCCGCCCTCGACGCCGCCGCGGAGCAGGCGGGCCCGGCCGCCGTCCTCGCGGTGTGCGGCACGGCGGGGGTGGGCAAGACGGCGCTGGTGGTGCACTGGGCACACCGCGTCGCCGCCCGGTTCCCCGACGGGCAGCTCTACGTCAACCTGCAGGGCTTCGACCCCGGCCGCGTGCTGCCGGCCGAGGAGGCCCTGCGCGGGTTCCTGACCGCGCTCGGGGTCGCCGCCGAGCACCAGCCCGACACCCTGCAGACGCAGGTCGCGCTGTACCGGAGCCTGACCGCGGAAAAACGCGTGCTCGTGGTGCTCGACAACGCACGCGACGCCGCGCACGTCCGCCCCCTGCTGCCCGGCGGGCCGGGCAGCAGCGTGGCGATCACCAGCCGGGACGAACTCGTCGGGCTGGTGGCCCGGGACGGCGCCCGCCGGATCGCGCTGGACGTGCTGGGCCCCTGGGAGGCGGTCGAGCTGCTCCGGCAGCTCGTCGGCGACCGGGTCGCCGGCCCGGCGGAGCTGGAGGACCTGGCCGCGCACTGCGCCCGGCTGCCGCTGGCGCTGCGGGTCGCGGCCGAACTCGTCGTCCGGCGTGGCCGGGTGGGTCTCGAGGACCTCGCCGACGAGCGCCGCCGGCTGGACCTGCTGGAGGCCGGCGCGGATGACGCCACCGCCGTGCGGGCGGTGTTCTCCTGGTCGGAACGGCACCTGCCGCCGGCCGCGAACCGCCTGTTCTGGTTGCTGGGCCTGCATCCCGGCCAGGATGTCGACAGCGAAGCGGTCGCCGTGCTCGCCGGGACCGACGCCCACGGCGGCCGGCTGCTGCTCGACGTGCTGCAGGGTGCCCACCTCGTGGAGGCTTCGGGCACGGACCGCTGGACGATGCACGATCTGCTGCGGGCCTTCGCCCGGGAACGCGCCCTCCAGCGGCTCACCGAGGCCGACCGGCTGAGCGCGCTGAAGAACCTCTACGAGTTCTACCTGTCGGCCGCGCTGGCCGCGATGGACGTCGTGTTCCCGGAATCCGTGCGATGGCGCCGCGACGACGCCGGACCGGACCGGCCGTCGCCCGCGTCGGCGGTCGCCGCGAAGGCGTGGCTGGACACCGAACGGCTGACGCTGGTGGCGATCACGCGCACCGCGGACGGCGAGCTGGCCGGCTACGCCGTCAAGCTGGCGCGAGCGATCGACCAGTACCTGAGCGTCGGCTACCACAACGCCGACGCGTTTTCCGTCCACCGGCGGGCGCTGTCGGCGGCCGAGCGGCTCGGCGACCCGGGCGGGCAGGCACGCGGGCTGCTGGAGCTCGGGCGGTCGCACGCCCGGTCCGGCGCCTACGGGGATGCCGACGAGCACTACCGGCGGGCCCTGGAGCTGTTCCGGCGGCTCGGCGACCGCGCCGGGGAGGCGCGGACCCTGATCGCGTTGGGCCACAACGAAGGCCGGGTCCGCCGCTACCATGACGCGCTCGCCAGCTACGGCCAGGCACTCGTCCTCAACCGGGAGGTGGGCGACCGCGTCCAGGAGGCCGTCGCGCTGGCGAGCATCGGCCAGGTGCAGCACAGCATGGGACGGCACGAGGACGCGGTGTCGTGCTACCGGCAGGCCGCCGCGATCTACGCGGAGACCGGCCAGCGGGTCGGGCAGGGCCGGATCCTGAACGACCTCGGCAACGCGCTGCAGAGCTACGGACGGCTGCAGGAGGCGTACGACCACCACGAGCGCGCCCTGCGGATCCTGCACGACATCGGCGACCGCGCCGCCGAATCGATTGCGCGCACCGACCTCGGCCGGATCCTCTCGCGCTGGGGCCGCCACACCGAGGCACTCGAGCACCACCGGCAGGCGATCGCCGTGTTCCGGGAGATCGGCGACCCGGTCGGCGAAACGGAGGTGCTCGTCAACCTCGGCATCGCCTACGAAGACACGGGACGGCACCGGGAAGCGGGCGAAGCGCACCAGCAGGCCCAGACGCTGGCCGCGAAGCTCGGCGACCGCCGGCTCGAATGCGCCGCCCTCAACGGGCAGGGCCGGGCGGCCTGCGCGGCCGGCCGGAGCGCCGAAGCCCTCTCGCACCACGAACAGGCCCTCGCCCACGCCAGGGCGATCGAGGACCGCGAGCAGGAAGCGCGGTCGCTGGACGGAATGGCGGCCGCCCACGCGCGAACCGGCGCGGCCACCGAGGCCCACCGGCTGTGGTCGGCGGCCCTCCCGATCTACGACGACCTGTGCATGCCGGAGGCCGCCGAGGTCCGGGAGCGCCTCACCTCGGCCGGCCCGGAATGACCCGGCCCGGACTCTGGAAACGCCTGCCCACTCGCCGGCGCACATGGCCGCCGCCGCAGTGTCTTGAATGACTCATTCATGTCTTCGGAGGTCTTGAATGAGTCATTCAAGACCTCCGGCGAGCCGGGCGGCACCGGCGCGGGGGTGGATCGGAGACGGCCGTCCCCGATCCACCCTGCGATCAGCTGGTGCGGACGATGCGCCACCGGTTGGCGGCGGCGCCGTTGTCGGGGCCCTGGAGGGCGTACGCGCCGGCGGCGGTCGAGCCGTTCTCGATGGTCAGCAGCTTGCCGCTGTTGACGTTGCGGATCTTCACCGTGCCGTCACCCTGGTCGACGACGGTCCACCGGTGGTCCGCGGTGCCGTTGTCCGACCACTGCAGGACGCGGGCGTTGTCCGCGGTCGACATGTCCAGGACACCGAGCACCTTGCCGCTGTTGGCGTTGCGGAACCGGACGGCCGTCCCGTCGGTGATCACTTCCCAGTTGTGGTCGGCGGTGCCGTTGTCCGACCACTGCAGCGCGCGGCCGCCGTCGGCGGTGGCCATGTTCTCCACCCCGAGCAGCAGCCCGCTGCCCACGTTGACGAGGTGGCTGGTCGTCGCGCTCGAGCCACTGGTGTTCCAGTAGACCGCGTAGTTGAAGCCCTGCGCGTCGTAGAAGGGCACCAGGTTGACCGCGGAGCCGTTCGCCTTCGCGCTGAAGGTCAGCGCGCTGCCGCTGGTCCGCGTGATCGAGCTCTGGTCGAGGGCCGGCGGCGCGCTGAGGGAGCTGGTGCCGTAGTTGCCGGCCAGAACAACCGGCCCGTAGGCGACCGCGGCGACGTTCGCGTTGTCGTTGGCCGGCCGCAGGGCCACCTTCATGGGCAGCCGGACGGTGACCGTGTCGCCGGAGGTCCAGGACCGCGACAGGGTGGCGTAACTGCCGGGGGTGGTGGTCACGTTCTGCGCGACGCCGTTGACGCTGATGGTCGCCCCGCTGGTCCAGCCCGGAATGCGCAGGCGCATGGCCCAGGTCCCGCTCACGCTCCCGGTGACCGTCAACGTCGTGGTGTCGCTCGCCGGGTACGACGTCGTCTGGGTGACGGTGATGCCACGCTGGGTCCAGGTGAGCACCGAGGGTGTGTACAGGTTCACGATCAGCGTCGTGTCCGCGTAGAAGTAGATCGAGTCGGCCAGCTTCGTCTGGGTTTCCACGCCGGTCCCCTGGCAGCACCAGAACGAGTTGTAGTCGGTGCTCCACGTACCGCCGCCCCAGGCCGGGCCGAGGCCACGGCGGCCGCCCGGGTTGAGCGAGCTGAAGTACGTGACGTGCCCGTGGCCGTCGGCCGGGTTCTGCTGGCCGATCATCTGGTTGAGCAGGGCGCGCTCGTAGTAGTCGGCCAGGTCGGCGCGGTCCGGGTACAGCGTGAACAGTTCCCGGGTCAGCTTGAGCATGTTGTAGGTGTTGCAGCTCTCGCACGTGTCCTGGTTCAGGTACGCGGCGATGGCGTTGGGCGCGCGGAAGTGCTCGGCCTGGCTGTTGCCGCCGATGGCGTAGGTGTGCGCGCCGACGGTGATGTTCCACGCGTTGGTCGCGATGTCCCGGTAGCGGGTGGTGCCCGTGGCCTTGTACTCGCGGGCCGCGCCGATCCACTTGGGCACCTGGGTGTTCGCGTGCAGCCCGTTGAGCTGGTCCCGGTTCGCCGCCAGCGGGTCGAACACGGCGGCGTGGTCGAACCGCTGCGCGGCGGTCAGCCACCGCGCGTCGCCGGTGTACTGGTAGAGGTCGGCCAGCACGTCGTTCATGCCGCCGAACTCGGTGTTCAGCACCGACTGCATCTGGCTCGAGCTGAGCCGGGCGGTCCGCCGGTCGACCCACCCCGCGAGGTTCAGCAGCACGTCGCGGGCCTGTGTGCTGCCGACGTACCGCCACACGTCGAGCAGGCCGGCCATCGTCTTGTGGACGCAGTAGTACGGCACGTTGCCGTTCGACAGGCGCCCGGCTTCGAGGTTGTCGAAGTCCGCCTCGGGGAAGCCGGAAAGGTACCCGGCGCCGAACCCGGCGGCGCCGTTGTTGGCCTGGCACTTGGCCAGCTCGGCCACCATGGACGTGGCCTTGTCCCGGCAGGCCGTGTCACCGGAGACCGCCCACAGCTGGGCCCATGCCGTCAGGAAATGGCCCTGCACGTGGCTCCGGAACGGGAAGTCCGGCGCGTCCCAGCCCCCGTTCGTGGCCGCGCCGTTCGTGGACAGGCGGTGGTTGGCCCGGAAGTTGTACAGCAGCCGGTCGACGTCGACGAACCGCAGGTAGCTCTGTGTCCGGTTCTGGTTGTCCAGCCACCGGCTCGCGGTCAGCCGCACCTGGCCGAGGTCGAACGCGAAGGCGGACACCCCGGCGTCCGGGCGCACCGGGCCGGTGGCCGCCACGGCGTGCTCCCACCCGATGGCCGGTCCGGCGACGGAAGCGATGGCGGTGACTCCGACGGCTTGCAACATCCGTCTCCGGGTGAAACTTGTGGACACCGGATTTTCCTTCCCTCGGTCAACACTGGCTGAAGGCGCGGTGGAACGTTAGCGCTAACATGACGACTTGTCGATACGCAAAACGGGGCCCGGGGACCCTCTGCGTCCCCGGGCCCCCGGTGCCGGTCAGGCGAGCGTGCAGGCCGCGCCGTTGAGGCTGAACGAGGTGGGTGCGGCCGGGTTGCCGGTGTGGGTGGCCTGGAAGCCGATGCCGATCGAGGCGCCGGCGGGGATCGCCGCGTTGTACGTGACGTTCGTGGCCGTGACCTGCCCGGCGGACGGCGAGTAGCTCGCGCTCCACCCGGACGTGATGGTCTGGCCGCCGGGCAGCGTGAAGACCAGCGACCACCCGCCGATCGCGGCGGTGCTCGTGTTGGTGATGGTGATTTCCGACGTCAGGCCGGTGTTCCAGGCGTTGACCGCGTCGTGCACCTGGCAACCGCCGGGCGGCGGAGGCGGTGGGGGCGGCGGCGGGGTGTCGGAGCCGAATTGCGAGAAGAACTTCCACACCAGGGCCGGTACCCAGGTCCGGGAACCGCTGTCCCCGGTCGCCCCGTCCTGCGGCGCGGCGATGTGCCCTTCGTCGAACGCGGCCCACTCGACCGGATATCCGGTCCGGCAGCCCGAGTAGTCGGTGACGCGGTGCGTCAGGCTGCCCTGCGCCGGCTCCGGCGGATTCTGGGCCGTACAGCCGTTGTTCCGCACGAACGTGTCCCGCAACGACCGGCCGCCCGAGATATTGAGGACGTTGTCACGGATACCGTGCACGCCGAGGTACGCGATCGGCTGGGTGCCGCCGCTGCACCCGCTGAGCACCCCGCCGGATTGGACCGCGACCGCGCGGAACACGTTCGCCCTTGAACAGGCGAGCGAGTAGCTCATCGCGGCGCCGTAGCTGAAGCCCAGTGCGAACCGCTGTGTCGTGTCGACGCAGAGGCCGCTTTCGATCTGGTTGAGGATGTTGTCGACCAGGGTCACGTCCTCACCGCCGGAGTTCGCCCAGCCGTTGTTGAGCCCTTGGGGCGCAACGAAAATGGCTGTGTTGTTCGCCAGCCGCTGGAGACCGTAGTAGGCCCAGGTCCCCGTCTGCACGGTCCGCCCGGTGTCGACGTCGACGTCGTTGCCGCCCAGCCAGTGGAACCCGAAGATCAGCCGGTACGGGTGGCTGCCGTCGTAGCCGTCCGGAATCCTCAGGATGTATTCGCGGTTCTTCCCGTTGGCCTGGATCGTGTGCGTGCCGCTCGTCAACGCCGGAGCCTTGCCGCAGCCCGTGCTCGCCGCGGCGGTGCCGGCACCCGCGGCGGCGGCCGGGACGGCGGCGCCCAGGGTGAGCAGCGCGGTGGCCGCGATCACCGCCAGGATTTTCCTTGCCATCATGCGACTCCTCACGGGGTGGAGAGATCGAACCGCTGGAGGGTGACCGCGCCGCCCAGAGCCTGGCCGGCGTAGTTGAAGACGCCGAACCGGTAGCCCATGAAGAACTGCCAGGCGTTGTTCAACGTGAACGCCGGGCCGAACCGGGTGAAGGTGACGCCGTCGGTGCTGTAGGAGAAGGTGGCCTGCCGGCCGCTGCCGGGGCGGATGTCCGCGTTGGCCCGCAGCCAGATCTTCGTGCCGCCGAACGCGGCCGAAGCGGCCTCACCTCCGGTGTTGCTCGTGTTCCAGTTGCCGTCCATCGTGATGTTGTTCTGCAGGACGACCCGGTTGCGGCCGCCGTCGCGCTTGATGCCGATCCAGGCTGAGGAGTCCCGCAGCATGGCGAGGCCGGTGCGGTCGCCGTCCCGCATGGCGGACAGGTCGAGCGTGACCGTCGCCGTCGAACTGGGTCCCTGGATGCGGTGGGTGAGGGTGTTGCGGGCCGAGTAGAGGTCGTTCGTGACGGTGGCGGTCTGCAGGCGCAGCCCGTTGCCGACGGTGTACTTGCTGGTGTCGGGGTTGTGGTTCCACTCCCACTGCGGCCCGAGCGCGGGGCCGGTGAAGGTGTCCACGCCGGTCATCGGTGTCACCGGGTGGGCGGGCAGGTTCGGGAACGGGTAGCTCGCGCCCCAGCCGCCGTTGACCGTCGTCACGCGGGGCCAGCCGTCGGCGGTCCACGTGATCGGCGCGAGCACCGGGACCCGCCCGCCCGGGTAGGCGTCGACGAAGGCCATGTAGTACCAGTCGCCGTTCTGGGTCTGCACGAGCCCGCCCTGGTGCGGCACTCCCCCGCCGGGGATCGGGCTCGGCATGTTCAGCAGCACCTGCTGCATCGTGTACGGGCCGAACGGGTTGCTCGCCTTGAGGATGTACTGCCCGTTCGCGGGGCGGGTCAGGAAGATGTAGTAGAAGCCGTTGCGCTTGTAGAACCGGGAGCCTTCGAGCGTGCCGACGTTCGACGGGGTGCTGAACACCTGCTGCGACCGGACCTCGGTCTTCCCGTCCGGCGACAGCTGCGCGACGCTGATGGTGGTGTTTCCGTAGGAAACGTACATCGTGTCGTTGTCGTCGACCAGCATGCCGGCGTCGTAGTAGCACTTGTTGATCGTCGTCAGTTTCTGCCACTGGCCCCCGACATCGGCGGCGGTGTAGATGTGCGTGTTGGCGAAGTCGACGCAGCCGCCCCAGTAGAACGTGCTGTTGCTCTTCCGGTAGTTGAGGAACGACGCCCAGATCCCGCGCACGTACCCGCGGCCGCCGTTGAGGTCGTACTTCGCCCCGAAGTCCAGCCGGGGCACCGAATGCCCGGCGTACTCCCAGTTCACCAGGTCGTAGGAGCGCAGGACCGGCGCACCCGGCGAATAGTGCATCGTGGAGGCCGAGTAGTAGTAGGTGTCGCCGACGCGGATGATGTCGCCGTCCGCGAAGTCCTGCCACACCACCGGATTGCTGTAGGTGGCCGCGGCCCGCGCGGACACGCTCTGGGCGGGACCACCACCCGCGAGCGCGACGGCGGTGGCCACGACGAGCCCCATGATCCACGTTCGACGGCGTGCCATGAAAGTCCTTCCCGCAACCCTCGACCCATGTGAGCGCTAACAAATGCGTAGCGCAGCCATGCCGTTAAGTCCAGAGTTAAGCGGGAAAGTTTCAGTCAGCGCGTGATGCCGGTGTGGCCGAGGGAATACCGGCCCGGCTGGGGCCACACGCACAGGCCGTGCGGTTCGCGGCCGACCGGGATGGTCCGGAGCAGCGCGCCGTCCTTGGTGGACAGCACGTAGACGACGCCGTTGTAGCGGCCGGACAGCCAGAGCTGCGTGCCGTCGGCAGTGACGTTGCCCATGTCGGGGCTGCCGCCACCGAGGATGTGCCAGACGGTCACCGGGGCGCCGGTGTAGGCGTCCAGCACGCTGACACTGCCTTCGTGGCGATTGGTCACGTACAGCTGCTTCGCGTCCCGGGACAGGTAAAGGCCGTGCGCGCCTTTTCCGGTCGGGATGAAGCGGAGCACGTGCGTCGCCGCGCCGTCGAGGACCCAGACGCCGTTCGCGTCCGAATCGGCGATGTAGTACACCGAACCGTCCGGGGCGAGCTTGATGTCCTGCGGGCCCATGTGGGTGTTGCGGTGCGGCATGTCGATCATGCGCAGCAGCTTGTGCGAGACGACGTCCACGACGGCGACCCGGCCGGCGAACTCGCAGGTGAACACCGCGGTCCGGCCGTCGGGCGAGAAGTCGGCGTGGTCGATGCCGCCGCAGTCGGGCGTGGCGGTTTCGTCGTGCGCCTGCCAGGTGTGCGGGTCGTACCAGACCAGCTTGCGGCGTGCCTCGGCGACCGAGATGGCGTACTTGCCGTCCGGGGAGAAGTACATGTTGTACGGGTCGACGACCGGGATCTTCTTGCCCGGCAGGCCGGTCCTGGGGTCGAACGGCATGATCTGGTTGGCCTGGTCGTCGGTGGCGTAGAGCGTGCGCAGGTCCCAGGACGGCACCACGTGCTGGAGTTCCTTGCCCGCCGGGTACTTCGCGACCACCTGGAAGGTGGCCGGGTCGATCACCCAGACGTCGCCGGAGCCGCTGTGCGGCACGTACACCAGCGGCTTGTCCGCGGCCACCGCCGGTAACAGCTGCCCCGCCCCAGCGGCGGCGTCGACGTTGCGGGCGTCGGTGACCGGCGGCATGCCGGGCAGCGGGTTGCCCGCCGGCGCGGGCGGGGTGGCCTCGTGCGGCAGCCCGCTCGTCGGCATTCCCGGCATGTCCGGCATGCCGGTGTGCTCGGACGCGGGCGGCGACGAGCAGCCGGCGAGCAGCAGGACGACGGCTAGCCATGTCCAACGGGTCACTTCAGCAGCTCCGTGGCCGTCACCGGGGTCAGTCCCCGTTCGCGCAGGTCGGTGAGGATCCCTGGCAACGCGGCGACCGTGCCGGCGTGCCCGAGGTGCATGCTGACCACGCTGCCGGCGCGGGCCTGCGCCACCGCGGACCGGATCGCGGCCGGCCCCGGGTCCTTCCAGTCGAGCGAGTCGACGTCGTAGGACAGCACCCGCGCGTAACCGGCCCGGCCCGCCTCGACCAGCTCCTGGGGCGTCGCGTGCTGCCCCTGCGACTGGCGGAAGAACGTGCCCGGCGTCCCGGTCACCTCGGCGAGCTTGTCCCGGCACCGCTGGATCTCCGCCAGCATCGGCTCCGGCTTGTACCCGGCCAGCGCGGGATGGCTCCAGGTGTGGTTGCCCAGCTCGTGCCCGCCGTCGCGCACCATCCGCGCGGCGTCCGGGTGCTCGGCCAGCCAGGTCCCGACGGCCAGCACCGTGATGTGCGCGTCGTGCTGCCGGATCAGGTCCAGCACCTGCCGGGTGATCCGGGGGTCGCCCGCGCCGTGGAAGGTCAGCGCGATCTCCGGGCGCCCGGAGGTGGCGTGGGCCACCTCGGTGGCCGGTCCCGACGGCGCGGCGGAGGTCGACGCAGCCGTCGACGACGACGGCGGCGGGCTCGTCCGCGCGGGCGCCGGGGACGTCACGGCGGGCGCCGGTTCCTGGCCGGGCGCCGAGCAGGCGGCCAGCGCCGACGCTCCGGCGGCGAGGCCGAAGAAGTGGCGTCTGGTCAACGACGTGCGCATCAAAGCTCCCGGTCCCTCCGGCGCGCGAGACGCCGTCCACAGTGGGCACCTTAGAGCCCGCCGGTCCGCCACGCGTGACTCCCCCACGCAAGGCGCACTCAGCGTCCTCTCAGCGAGCCTGTGGCAGGGACCGGTGCGGGCAGCCGCCGACCATCACCGGGTCGCACTCGACGAACCTCGGGCGCGCGGTCCTACTGCGGCTGTTGCTTCTGTTGCTGCTGCTGCTTGTCCTCTTCGGCCCACGCGGCTTCCGCCTGCATCTGGATGTCGGTGAGACCGCGGTCGACCTGCACGATGCTCTTGCCGCCCCAGCCGACGAAGTTCTTCGAGCTCTTGGCGTCGGAAAGGGCCTTCAGCATCGGGTAGTAGTCCGGGTGCTTGGCCTTCAGCCAGTCGTCGACGAACTTCATCTTCTTGTAGCTGTCCCCGAACTTGTTCTTCAGCCAGTCCTCGTGCTTCTTGATCATCGGGAAGTCGTGCTCGCTCAGGTGCGACTGCGGGGACGGCTGCTTCGGCGGGGGCGGCGGGTCGGCCGGCTTCGGCAATGGCCGGGAGAAGTTCGGCGTGGTGCCGTCACCCGGGGGCCTCGTGCTCGGCGTGGCGCCGCCGCCCCCCGGCAGGTCGTGGGTGACCGCGGTGCCCGGCGGCGGCTTCGGCAGCGGCCGCGAGAAGTTGGGCACGGTGTTCCCGCCCGGAGGCGGCAGGTGCGTCAGCTCGTGGCCCGGGTTCGCGCCGCCCGGCTTCGGCTTGACCAGCTTCGACAGCTTGGTGAGCCGGGCCAGCGTGCGCCCGGCGTAGGCGACGACCTTGGCGAGCTTGGCCGCCATCGCCGCCACCTGGATCGAGACCTGCACGACGATCTTGCTGACGCCGATGGCGATCGACGCGCCGAAGGTGAACGCGGCCATCGCGAGGGCGATCAGCATCGTGGAGATGATGTCGCCGAGGATCGTCGTGATGATGTCGCGCAGCAGCGCGCGGACCGCGGCGATCAGTGCCCCGGTGGTCTCGACCATGTAGCCGGCGACGTCCGACGCCTTCGCGTTCGCGTCGATCCAGCCCTTCCGGTCGTTGATCGACTTGACGAAGCTGTCGTGGCCCTTGCCCTGCCACTGGGTGATCGTCGACTTGAGCGTGTTGTCCAGGTCGGTGCCGGTGTTGCGCAGCCCCTCGCCGATCTTGTGCAGCTCGTTGGCGATCTTCGTGACCTCGGCCGGGTTGCCCGCGACCTGGTCCAGCGGCCACTTCAGGAACGAGACGTGCTCGATCAGCCAGCCCAGCCCCGCGGCGATCAGCTTCGAGAGGGGGTCCATGACGAACGCGACGGTGTCGAGCGTGGCGCTGATGAGGTTGATGCCCAGCTCCACGCTGACGGCCGCGAGGTCGCCGCCGTGTTCGGTCTGGACCTTGCCGATCGAGTCGCCGACCAGCTTCCAGCTGTCGAAGACGCCGGCCCCGGTCGTGGAGTTCGATGCCGTGATGGGGACGGTCACTTGCCCAGCTCCGTCTCGAAGGTGCTCAAACCCTGTGCCGTGTTCGAGTCGTGGGTCTCGTACGTTTCGGCGGCCTTCTTCAGGTCGTCGGCGGACTTGCCGATGTCGCCGACAAGTTTGTTGATCTCCCCCGTGATCACGCCCATGGTGATCCGCGAGGGCACGGCGAGGACCTGCGCGAGCAGGATGCCGAACGCGGCGTTGTCGAACCCGTTGGCGGCCTGCATCCGGTTCGCGGCGTCCTGCACCGCCGGTTGCGTGGTGCCCGACAGGAACTGGCCGAACTTCTGCAGCTCGGCCGGGTCGACCGAGAAACCTGCTCCGGAAACCACCGGTTCTCCTCCCGCTTACCAGGGGTTGCTTTCGCCGTCGTCCTCTTCCGGCTCGGGCCGGGGACGACGACGCGGCTGATCACGCTGCGGGCGCTGGGGGTCCGGCGGCCGCAGGGGCGGCGGCGAGGGCGGCCGCGGCGGGCGGTCCTCGGCCTCCTGCTCCGGCATGAACGTCTCGCTTTTCTCCGCGGGCGTTGCCTCGTCCGGCTCGGGCGCCGGCAAGAACTCCTCGAGCATCTCGCGGGCGGCCGAGTTCTCACCCACCATGCCGCTGAACGCGGCGGTGACCTCGGCCGAGACCTTCTGCTGCGCACGGCCGATCAGCTGCATCACGAGGCCGGACAGGGCTTGCGGGGGACGCGAGTACGCGCGGGGGCCGAACCGGAGGTCCTGCAGGACCCCGCTCGGGCCGACGGTCACCGTGACCGCCCCGTCCGGCGCCTGCACGGTCGCGACCGCGGACCGGAGCCGTTCCTGTGCCGCCGCTGCCTTGGCCTGGATTTCCTCGAGCTCGGCGGTGAACGCGGCCAACGGATCGCCGGGATCGCCGCCGGGAGGCACTGACTGTGTCAATTCGTCCTCGTCGCAAGAAACTCGTCGCAAGAAAGTTGGTGACGCCGAAGTCAATCAGCGCTGCCTTAACTGCGGATGACGCGGACGGAGCCGTGAGCTGAACGCGGGGCGCCGAAGGACGCCGGTCCCCAGCGTCACGTACGTACTTCTGCGTATGTCTCCGCCGCAGGACGGGCCGACAAGCTGTCCCCGGCGCGAAAACGCGTCGTCGAATTCCGGCTTTCAGGGGAGAACACCATGAACAGACGCCTGCGGATGGCCGCCCTTCTCACGGCTGCGACCGTGCCGGCGTTGCTGGGCGCGGCTTCGGCCGCGAGCGCCGCGACCACAGCGACCGCGGCGACCACGGCGGCCGCGCAGAAACCGACGAGTGTTCTCGCTTCCTTCTGGGACGAGGCCCACAACCGCAACAGCGGCAAGTGCGTCAACGTCCGGGGTGGCTCGGACAGCGCGGGCGCGTGGATCCAGCAGTACCACTGCGACAACACGCCCGCGGCGAAGTTCCTCTTCACCGATCTGGGCAACGGCTACTTCGAGATCGTGGGCCAGAACAGCCACAAGTGCATCCAGCCCCAGAACGGCCGGCTGGACAACGGCGTCGGCCTGCAGCAGTGGTTCTGCGAGGCCACCGGCACGCAGCAGTGGCAGCTGCTGCCCGGGACGGACGGCAGCGTCATGATCAAGAACCGCAGCAGCGGCAGGTGCGTCGACGTGCCGGACTTCTCCTCGGCCGATCGGGTGACCCTCCGGCAGTGGACCTGCTTCCCCGGTTCGGCGAACCAGGAGTTCTACCTCGTCAACGGCTGATCGGCCGGTTCGGCTGCCCGGTGCCGGTTTCGCCGGCACCGGGCAGGAGCCCGAGCCGTTGCGCGCGCAGCACGGCGGTGAGCCGGTCCGAAGCACCCAGCTTCCGGTAGAGGTTCTCGAGGTGCTTGTGCACGGTGCGGGGCGAGGTGCCGAGGCGGTGGGCGATCGCGGTCGCGGTCAGGCCGCCGACGAGCAGGGTGAGCACCGCGTGTTCACGACCGGTCAGGCGCCGCTTCTCCTTCTCCAGTTCGATCACGGTGCCCCGCGCGAACCGGTCCGGGTCGAGACCGAACGGAATCGGTGCGCCGCGGGAACCGTCGCCGCGAACGGCGACCAGGAGCCCGACCGCGTGCTCGAGTGAGCGGCGCGCGACGTAATCGAGCACGCCGGCGCTGGCCGGGTCCAGCCACTGCGTGTCGTCCACGGCCAGGACGACCGGACGGCGTTCGGCCAGCGACCGAACCAGGCCGAGCGCGGCCACGTTCACCGCCCGCGGGTCCGGCGGCGCGCCATCCGGAGTCGTCCGCAGCAGGGCGACGTCCAGCGCGTGGCGTTGCGGCCCGGGCAACCGGCCGAACTCCGCGTCGGTGATCCCGTCGAAGAGGTCGGTGAGACCAGCGAAGGGCAGCGTGCGCTCCGGCTCGGCCGGCCGGCAGGCCAGCACCCGGTAGCCGCGCTCGCGGGCGCGCGCCACGGCTTCCCGCCACAGCGTGGTCTTCCCGGTCCCGGTCTCCCCCTGGATGACGGCGGCGGCGAGGCGACCCGGACCACGCTCGCCGAGGCGGACCACCGCGTCGTCGAGCTCACGGCTCACAAGGCCTTCAGTGTGCACAGTTTCCCCCCTGCGCGGACTCCCCGGTCCGCTCCCGGCCACCGTGGCGGAATCCGGAATCGATAGCATCCGCAGATGTGCGTACGGCGCCCGCGACGGGCGGTGTCCTGAACGATGGGCGGCAACGGCTTTCCGGCACCGCCGCCGTTCGTGGGCCGGCACCGGGAACTCGGTCAGCTCGAGCAGCTGCTGGCCGACGTGGCCACCGGCGTCGCCGGGACGGCCGAGGTCGTCGGTGAGCCCGGGATGGGAAAGACCCGGCTGCTGGCCGAGCTGGCGGTCCGCGCACGGCGAGCCGGGTGGCTCGTGCTGTCCGGCCGGGCGGCCGAAGCCGAGCGGCATGTGCCGTTCTCCGTCCTCGGCGCCGCGCTGGAGGAGGTCGGCCCGGGCCGGCTCGCGGCGCTGGGTCCCGGTGAGGCCGGCCTGCTGCGGACCACGTTCCCGGCGTTGTCCACCGAAGCCGAACCGCTGGAAACCTCGCCCGCCGAACGGTATCGCGTGCACCGCGCGGTGCGAGGGCTGCTGGAAACGCTGGCGGCGCCCACCGGGCTCGTGGTGATCCTCGACGACCTGCACTGGGCCGACGAAGGCACCGCCGAGGTCGTGGACCACCTGCTCCGACGGCCGCCGGAGGGCCGGGTGCTGCTGGCCGTGGCACATCGGCCCCGGCAGGCCCCGAGCCTCCTGCGCCGCGCGCTGGCGCAGCACGGCGACGTCCTCCGGATCGAGCTGGCACCGCTGACACCGGCCGAGGTGGACGAACTCCTGCCGGTACATGGCGACGCGGCGCGCAAGCAGGCGCTGTACGCGGCCAGCGGAGGAAATCCGTTCTACGTCCAGGCTTTGGCAGGTCCCTACGCCAGTGCTGACGTGGGAGACGTCGAAGGCGCGGCGCCGGCCGAGATCCCGGAACCCGTGCAAGCGGCGCTTCTCGCCGAGCTGCACGCCCTGTCACCCGAGCAGCTGGTGGTGGTCCGGGCCGCCGCCGTCGCGGGTGACGACGTCGCCGCCGGCCTGATCGCGAAGACCGCCGGTGCGGAGCTCCCCGAAGTGCTTCCCGTGCTGGACGATCTCGTCCGGCGGGACCTCCTCCGCGTGACCGCGCCGGGTGGCCGGTTCCAGTTCCGGCACCCGCTGGTCCGCCGGGTCACCTACGACGCCGCGGGCGCCGGCTGGCGGGTGGCCGCCCACGCCCGGGCGGCGGCCATGCTGCGCGAAGGCGGCTGGCCGGCCACGGAACTGGCGCACCACGTCGAGCGGTCGGCCGCGCCGGGCGACGCGGCGGCCGTCGAAGTGCTGCGGGAGGCGGCCGCGGCCGCCCTGCACCGGGCGCCCGCGGCCGCCGTGCACTGGCTGCAGGCCGCGCTGCGGCTGGATCCGGGCCGGCTCGAGCTGCTGGTGATGCGGGCTCAGGCCTACGGGCTGACCGGGCAGTTCCAGGAAAGCCGGGCCACGCTCCACGAACTCCGGCGGCTGCTCCCGGCCGAGCTGACCGAACAGCACGCACAGATCGCCGCCTTCGGCGCGTTGATCGAACGGCTGATGGGCCGGCACGTCGAGGCCCGCGCGCAGCTGCTGGCCGAGCTGGCGACGCTGGCCGACCAGCACGGCCAGGCCGCGCTGGACCTCAAGCTCGGCTTGGCGAACGGCGTCGTGCTCAGGGCCGACCGGGAGCACCGCCGCGACTGGCCGGCCGAGGCGCTGGAGACGGCGAGGCGGCATCCCGGCCGTCCTCCGGTGGCCAGTGCGCTCGCCATGTGCGCCTTGCACAGCCATGTGCTGGGCCAGGTGGACGAGCGGACCGTGGCCTGGCTGGACGAGTCGGCGATGCTCGTCGATGCCGCGCGGGACGCCGACCTGGCTCCGGCGGTCGAAACGATCGCCCTGCTCGGCTCGGCCGAGCTGTGTCACGAACGGCTCGACGACGCCGTCCGGCACCTGACGAGGGCACTGCGGATCGTGCGGGCGGCCGGGCAGAGCCACGTGGTGACGCACCTGTACTCGATGCTCGGCGGGGTCGATCTCGTCCTGGGCAACCTGGACCGTGCCGCCGGCCACCTCACCGACGAACGCGATTCGGCGCATCTGACCGGCAGCCCCGCGCTGCGCAGCTTCGCGTTGCGGAGCCAGTGCATGCTGGCGATGACCCTCGGCGACGCGGAGGCGGCGGTCCGCCTGGGCAAGGAAGCGCTCGCGCTCGCCGAGGAGGCGAAGCTTCCCGAGATCGGCCTGGTCTCGGGCACGCTCGGCGCCGCCTGTTTCCTCGCCGGTGACGCGGCCACGTGCGTGGAGCTGATGGTGAGCGGGGGTGGCGGGCCGGACCTGTGGCAGGTCTACCCGCTCGAGCGGGGCAACTGGTACGAAACCCTCGCGGCCGCCGAAGCGTCGCTGGGCCACGCGAAGGAAGCCGAAGAGTGGGCCGGCCGGGCTTTCGCCCAGGCCGCCGGGTTGCCTCGCCGCACCGGCCTGGCCCACCTCGCCCGAGCTCACGCGCTGACCGATCCCCACGGCGCGGCGGACGCCGCGGTGCGAGCCGTCGAGTTGTTGCGCGGGGCGGGTGACCGCGTGCGGGCGGGCCGGGCACACGTCGTCGCCGGGACCGCGTTCGGGGCGGTCGCGGACGTGAACCGCGCTCGCGAGCACTTCGGCGAGGCGTGTGCCCTGTTCGAAGCATGCGGAGCGCCCCGGCAGGCGGAACAGGCCCTGCGCACGCAGCGGCGGGTGAACGCCCGGCAGCCGCGTCGCCGCACCGAGTCCGGGGCAGACGACACGCTCACCGCCCGCGAGAGGCAAGTCGCGGAGCTGGTCGCGCAGGGGCTGACGAACAGCCAGATCGGCGAAGCCCTTTACGTCAGCCCGAAAACGGTCGCCGTCCACGTCGGGCGGCTCCTGACCAAGCTCGGCGTATCGCGGCGCGGCGGGATAGCGAGCCGCCTGCCGGCCGAACCGGAGGACCGCTGAGCCGGACGCTCGCCGGTGCCTGTGTCGCCGGGGCGACGACGGGGTACCCGAAGTGTGTCGGCCGGCGGATCACCCGGCGGGAAAGGGGAGCCCGGACGGTGGTGTCTTCGTGAACACGGCTACCGGCCTGCGAAGCCGGCCGGTCCGGCGGGTGGCGCAGCTGCTTTCCGGGCTGGTGCTCTACGGGATCAGCGACGCGATGGTGGTGGCGGCCGGGCTGGGCGTGGAGCCGTGGGACGCGCTCGCCCAGGGGCTGACCCGCACGGCCGGGCTTAGCATCGGTCTCTGGACCAACCTGATCGGCGCCGCGGTGCTGCTGCTGTGGATCCCGCTGCGGCAGAAGCCGGGCGTGGGCACGCTGTGCAACGTCCTGCTCGTCGGCACCGCGATGGACGTCACCCTGGCGCTGCTGCCGCCGTTCGGGCAGCTGTGGCTGCGCTGGGCCGTGCTGGTCGCGGGCATCGTGCTCAACGGGTTCGCCACCGGCTGCTACCTCGGCGCCCGGGCCGGCGCGGGACCGCGGGACGGGCTGATGACCGGGCTCGCCGAGCGCGGCCACCCGATCTGGGCGGTGCGCTGGGGCATCGAGATCGCGGTGCTGGTGATGGGCTTCCTGCTCGGCGCCACCCTGGGCATCGGGACCGCGCTGTACGCCTGCGCGATCGGGCCACTGGCCCACCTCTTCATGCCGCTGCTCGACATGGAACGCCACCGGGAAAAGTGAGGGCGGCTCAGCCGGCTGCCGCCAGGTGACGACCGGCAGCGAGACGAGCCGCGGCACCGAACTCGCGGAACAGCGCGGTGGAGACCGGGTCCGCGCCCGCGTACCACTCCGGATGCCATTGCACGGCAAGGCAGAACGAGTCCGCCCTCGCCGACGCGGCCTCGACGACGCCGTCGGCGGACACCGCTTCCACGCGCAGGTCCGGCGCGAGGCGGTCGATGGCCTGGTGGTGCAGCGAGTTGACCGAGACGACCGAGGTGCCCAGCAGCCGCCGCAGCACCCCGCCGTCGCGGAGGCGGACCTCGTGGGCGGGCAGGTACTGCCGGTCCCTGGGCTGCGAAAGGTCCTCGCGGTGGTTGCCGTGGGGCAGGTCGCGCAGGGTGCCGCCGAAGGCGACGTTGAGCTCCTGCAGCCCCCGGCAGATGCCCAGCACCGGCAGCCTCGCCCGCACCGCGGCGGGCAGCACCCGCAGCGCGAGTTCGTCGCGGGCCGGGTCCGCCGGCGCGAGCCGGGGCGGACCGCCGTAGCGGGCGGGCTGCACGTCGGTCTGGTGACCGCCGAACACGATGCCGTCGAACCGGCCGAGCAGTTCCGCCAGGTACGGCGCGGGGCCGCCGACGACGGCCACCGCGCAGCCGGAAACCCGTTCCAGGGCCCGGACGTAGACCTCGCGCACCGCGACGTGCGACACCTCGTCGACCGGTTCGGCCGACGCGGCCAGTGCGACCAGCGGCCGGGTCACCGGGCACGCTCCAGCGCTTGGGCGAGGTCTTCGAGCAGGTCGTCCGGGTGTTCCAGGCCCAGCGACAGCCGGACCGAGCCCGGGGTCACGCCCGCCGCGAGCTGGTCGGCGACCGGCAGCTGGGCGTGCGTGGTGGACGCCGGGTGCGTGGCCAGCGACCGGACGTCGCCGATGTTGGTGACGTGCGAGAACAGGCGGAGGGCTTCGATGAACCGGCTGCCCGCCTCCTGCCCGCCGGTGAGCTCGAACTGCACCAGCGGGCCGCCGTTGCCGCCGAGGTAGCGCCGCAGCAGCTCCTCCTGCTCGCCGTCGGCCAGGCTCGGGTGGCTGACCGACGCCACCGACGGGTGCGCGGCGAGGAACCGCGCGACCGCGGCCGCGTTCTCCCCGTGCGCGCGCATCCGCAGCGGCAGCGTCTCGATGCCCTGGATGAGCAGGAAGGCGTTGAACGGGCTCAGGCACGTCCCGAGGTCGCGCACGAGCGTTTCCCGCGCCTTGAGCAGGTAAGGGCTGCGCCCCAGCGCGCTGTCGAGCCCGCCGCCGGCCTCGGTCCACACGACGCCGCCGTGCGCGGGGTCGGGTTCGGTGAGCAGCGGGTGCCGCGCGGCGTGGCGGGTCCAGTCGAAGGTGCCCGCGTCCACGATGAGCCCGCCCAGAGCGCTGCCGTGCCCGCCGATGTACTTCGTCGCCGAGTACACCAGGATGTCCGCGCCGAACTCCAGGGGGCGGCAGACCATCGGGAGCAGCGTGTTGTCCAGCACCAGCGGCACTCCGGCCTCCCGCGCGAGCCCGGCGACGTCTTCGATGGGGAAGATGCGCAGCTTGGGGTTGGGCAGGGTTTCGCCGAAGTAGCAGCGGGTGCGGTCGTCGGTGGCGGCGGCGAAGTTCGCCGGTTTCTCCGGGCTGACGAACCGCGTCTCGATCCCGAACCGGGCGAAAGTGTTGGCCAGCAGGTTCCACGTGCCGCCGTAGAGCTCGTCGGAGCTGACGATGTTGTCCCCGGCCTGGCACAGGTTGAGCAGTGCCACGGTGGTCGCGGCCTGGCCGGAGGAGACGGCCAGCGCCGCGGGCGCGCCGTCGACCGCGGCGATCCGCGCTTCCAGGACGTCGCAGGTGGGGTTGTTGAGGCGGGTGTAGGCGTGCCCGTCCTCGCTGAGGTCGAAGATCCCCGCGGCGGCGCCGGTGTCCGGCAGCTCGTAGGCCGCGGTCTGGTAGATCGGGGTGACCACCGGAGCGGTCGGGCCGGTGCGCAGCTCGGCCCCCGCGTGCATCACCGCCGACTCCGGCCGCCGGTATTTCTTCGGCTCGCTGGCGGGCCTGTCACCGACCGGCATGGGCGTGCTCCTTCGGTTCGGACATGGAGGTGACGATCGCGCCGACCGCGCTGGGCTGGCCCTGCGGCCCCCGGGTGAACAGCCCGCCCAGCACGGCGTCGACCGCGGCGTAGTCCGGATCGGCCAGCCGCACCCGCCTCGCCTTGCCGAGGTTCCAGAACGGTGTGCGCGGGTCCAGGTGGTGTTCCAGGTGGTAGTTGTCGTTGTGGATGCCGGTGAGGAACTTCTCCCAGCCGCGGCTCTTGCGGTTGCGCGTCATGTGCAGGTCCACCCGGGCGTCCCGGACGAGCGGGGTGTGCTCGGACAGCTCGATGTACCAGCCCAGGATCTGGAAGCTCGTCAGGTAGGGCACGAACCAGAACAGCAGCAGTTCGGCCGTCCACCCCTGCGACCAGCACACGCCGGCGACGGCGGCCCAGAACACCCAGAACCCCGCGCGGTCGAACGCCCGCCTGGGGCCGTGGACCGCGGGTGCCTCCTGGCTGCGGCCTTCGCGCAGCACCCGGTACCGGTTGCGCACCAGGTACTTCAGGTAGGCCCAGGTCTGGGTGCCGAACAGCGGCATCAGCACCACCCGGCGGACGTACGCCCGCGGCGAGGCGGCCCGGTAGGCACCCTGTTCGATGAAGAACCGCAGGTCCGGGTCGCGGTCCGGGTCGCCCAGCCGCGGGTGGTGGGTGAACACGTGCGAGATCTTGTACGCGTAGTGCTGCTGGAAGATCGGGTACGCCGTGAGCACGGTGCCGAGCAGCATCCGCACCCGGTGGTCGGCCGCGCCGACGCCGTGGGCGCAGTCGTGCAGGATCGTGGACAGCCCCCGCTGCCGGGCGCCGATGACCAGCACCGCGAGCGGGTAGCACCACCACGAAACGGCGACGCACAACCACACGCAGGCCGCGATCCAGGCGACGTCCTCCAGCCACGCGAGCCCGGCGTGCCAGTTGTCGCTGCGGTTGAGGCGTTTCATCCGGGCCCGCACTTCCGTGGGGAAGCGGTGCGTCCGGTAGCGCTTCCCGTCGTAGGCCCACTCGGTGTCCGACACGGTTCTCCCTGGGTCGAGGTCAGACGAGGGCGGTCAGCGGCACGCCGATGAACGTCGGGTCGAAGCGGCTGACGCCGTCGAGCAGCTCGTCGATCTTGGTCATGACGGCGGAGTCGAGCACGACGTCGGCGGCCTTGACGTTGTCGGAGACCTGCTCGGGGCGCGAAGCGCCGGTGATCGCGGTGGCGACGTTGGGGTTCTGCAGCACCCAGGCGATGGCCAGCTGCGCCATGGTCAGGCCGAGCTGGCCGGCGATCGGGCGCAGCTCCTGCACCTTGCGCAGCACGTCGTCCTGCAGCCAGCGGACCATGTAGCCGCTGCCCTCGCCGTCGGTGGCGCGGGAGCCGGCCGGGGGCTGCTCGCCGGGCAGGTACTTGCCGGTGAGCACGCCCTGGGCCACCGGCGACCAGACGAGCTGGCCCATGCCCTCGCGCTCGCAGGCCGGCACGACCTGGGCCTCGATGACCCGCCACAGCATCGAGTACTGCGTCTGGCTGGCGATCAGCGGGACGCGCAGCTCGCGGGCCAGTGCGGCGGCGCGGGTGATCTGCTCGGCGGTCCACTCCGAGACGCCGACGTAGAGGATCTTGCCCTGCCGCACCAGGTCGGCGAAGGCCAGCATGGTCTCCTCCAGCTCGACCGTGGGGTCGAACTGGTGGGCCTGGTAGAGGTCGAGGTAGTCGGTCCCGAGCCGGCGCAGGGAGCCGTGCGCGGACTCCATGATGTGCTTGCGGCCGAGGCCCTGGTCGTTGGGGCCGCCGGGGCCGGTCGGCCAGTACACCTTGGTGCAGATCTCCAGGCTCTCCCGGCGGTGACCCGACAGCGCGCGCCCCAGCACCTCCTCGGCCCGGGTGTTGGCGTACATGTCGGCGGTGTCGAACGTGGTGATCCCGGCGTCGAGTGCCGCTTCCACGCATTTCCTGGCTTGTTCCTCGGCCACCTGGGACCCGTGGGTGATCCAGTTGCCGTAGGAAATCTTGCTCACTGAGAGGCCGCTGCGGCCCAGTCGACGATGTTCCATGCCTTACGACACTCCAAGGAATTTCCGGCACAGTCAACGTTTAGAACCGGGGAACAAGGTGCCGCCGATGCGGTCATAGAAAATCTTTATGAGGCCATCAGCCGGGCTGTTCTCCGCCTTGCCCCGGCGATTTCCCGATGGCAGCGTGGGGCATCTGTCGGGGGAATCACCGGAATCGCCGCGGAGTCGCCGCGGCTGGAATCCGGTTCGAGGTCGGGAGAACAATGGTCGACAAGATGATCGGCGCCGCCCGTGCGGCGACCGTGGCGGCACCGCCGCTGGGCAACGAGGCATACGAGCGTTTCTGCACCGGGCTGGCCCGCCGGCTGACGACGGAGTGGCCGCGGATCTGCGCGGCGAACGACGTCGACGTCGGCCGGGCAAGGGAGGCGGGACTGCCCGCCGTGCTCGTCGACCGGCTCCGGCTGACCGACGACCACCTAGCCGATCTGGTGACCCTTACGTCGACGGTCGCCGGGGAGATGCGGGAGCTGACCCGCCGCCCGCCGGGCACCCCGATCGGCGACTGGGGGGTGCGCCACCGCGTGCCGCGGCCGCTGGGCGTGGTGCTGATGATCTTCGAGGCCCGCCCGACCGTCACCGTCGAAGGCGCGCTGCTCAACGCGGCGGCCGGGAACGCGGTGATCCTGCGTGGTGGCAAGGAGATCGCGCGGACGAACGCCGCGCTCGGCGCCGCCGTCACCGCCGCACTGGCGGACGCGGGGCTGCCCGCGGGCCTGGTCACCGTGCTGGACGACCCCAGCCGCTCGCTGCTGCGGGACCTGCTTCGCCGTCCCGACGCGATCGACGTGCTCATCCCCCGCGGGAGCCCGTCCCTGATCGACTACTGCCACCGCGCGAGCACCATCCCGGTGCTGGCCAGCGGCGGCGGGGTCAACCACCTCTACGTGCACCGCAGTGCCGAGCTCGCCCAGGCGGTCGCGATCGCGCTGGACAGCAAGCTGCCCGCCCCGGCCGGGTGCACCTCGCTGGAGATCGCGCTGGTCGACCGGCCGGTGGCCGACGAGTTCGTGGCGGCACTGCTCGACGGTGCCCGCCAAGACGGCAGGCCGCTGACCATCCGGGTCGGCGAGGGGCTCCGGCAGCCGGAAACCACCGGGCAGTGGCGGGTGGAGGCACTGGCCGAGCACGACCTGGGCCGGGAGTTCCTCGACAGCACCGTCGGCGTGGTGGCCGTGGACTCCCCGGACGAAGCCGTGGAGTTCATCCAGCGGCACGGCTCCGGGCACAGCGAGGCGATCGCCGCCACCGACCCGGTGGTCACCGGCGAGTTCACCGACCGGGTGGACGCGGCCACCATCGTGATCAACGGTTCCCTGCGGCTCAACGACGGGCCCACGCTGGAGCTGGGCTCGGAGATCGCGATCAGCACCAGCAGGCTGCACGCCCGCGGGCCGATCACCCTGGCCGCGCTGGTGAACTACTGCTGGGTGATCGAGGCCAACGGCCGGCTGCGCGAGGCGAGCTGATGGCGGCCCCGGCGACGGCTCCGGCGACGCGGCCGCCGCTGCTGCTCCCGCTCAGCCGGCGGCCGCAGGCCCCGCAAGCGGTGCTGGTGCACCCCGGCGGGGGCGGCCTGAGCCCGTACACCCCGCTGGCCGTGCGGCTGGGCCGGCGGCACGGCGTGAGCGGGATCCGCGCCGGCGGCCTGTTCGCCGGTGAGCGGCCCGACGACGACGTCGAGGTGATGGCCGAGCGGTACCTGCCGCTGCTGGACACGCTGCCCCGCCGTCCGGAACTGCTGGTCGGCTGGTCGATGGGCGGAGTGCTCGCCTGGGAGCTCGGCGCGCGGCTCGCCGCGACCGGCCCGGCCCCGGCCGTGGTGATGATCGACAGCTTCACCCGCCGGGACGAGTTCGGCACCACGGCGCGGCGGGACGCGGTCATCGAGCGGATCATGCGGTCGGTGCACGCCAGGGTCGCCCCCCGCGACCAGCGCTGGGCCGAGGCCACCGCCCACGCCCACGTCACCGCGTCGGGCCGGCATCAGGTGACCAGCACCCACCCGGGCCCCGCGCTGCTGATGGCCTGCGCGAGCCCGCACCGCCGCACCCAGGTCGAGAACTGGACCCGGCTGTCCGGGCGGCTGCGGGTCCGCGAACTGGACTGCGGCCACTTCGACGTGTTCGGCCGGAAAGCGCTTCCGGCCGTGCTGGCCCACCTCGACGAGTTCCTGACCGGAAACCGAAACCGATCCACGAAATGCCTTGGAGGGCAACGATGACGACCGGACCAGACCACACGGCGGTCTCCGAATCCGTCAAGCGCGTGGTGATCGCCGAATCCCGGCTTTCCCTCGCGCCGGAGGAGATCCCCGACAACGAGCCGCTCAACGGCGACCTGCTGCGCATCAACTCGCTGGGTTTCGTCGGCATGCTCGTGCACCTGGAGGACGCACTCGACGTGACCCTGCCCGACGACCTGTTCGTCGGCCGCACGTTCAAGACGGTCGACGACCTCGTCGAAGTCGTCGCCGAAGGCGCCCGCGAGACGACGGAGGAGCCGTGATGACCCCCGCATCCCTGCCCACCAGCTGGCGCAGCGTGCTGCCGCACCTGGACGAGCCGCTGCCGCCCGACCGCAGCCCGGAAGCCACCGCGGGCGGCTCGGACACCGGGGTTTCGGTGAACCTGCCGTTCACGCTGGTGCGCCAGTCCACCCAGAACCGGGAGTTCTGGGACATCCCCGCCGAGGTGCTCGACGCCTACCGCAGCTTCCGGCCCACCCCGCTGTGGCGGGCGCGGCGGTTCGAGGAAGCCGTCGGCGCGCGGGTGCCGATCTACGTCAAGTACGAAGGCGGCAACATCTCCGGCAGCCACAAGCTGAACACCGCCATCGCGCAGGCCTACTACTACGCCAAGGCCGGTGTCCGGGAACTGGTCACCGGCACCGGGGCGGGACAGTGGGGCACCGCGCTCGCCGCCGCCTGCGCGATGTTCGGGCTGCGCTGCCGCGTGTTCATGGTGGGCACGAGCCTGCAGCGCAAGCCCTACCGGGGCACGCTGATGCGGACTCTGGGCGCCACCGTGCACGCCAGCCCGAGCGACCTGACCGACGTCGCCGCCCGCACCGGCGGCGGGGTGAACAGCCTCGCCCTGGCCATCGGCGAAGCGGTCGAATACGCCGGACGCACCGAAGGGGCCGCGTTCTGCATCGGCAGCGGCGAGACCTACAGCATCCTGCACCAGTCCGTCATCGGACTGGAGGCCATCGAGCAGCTCGCCGGGCTGGAGGCCGAAGTGGACAGTGTCGTCGGCTGCGTCGGCGCCGGCTCGAACTTCGGCGGGCTCGCCCTGCCGTTCTTCGCCGAGGCCGCCGCGACCGGGACGGCGTGCCCGCGGCTGGTGGCCGCGGAGTCCAGCACCACCCCGAAGCTCAGCCGCGGTGTCTACGCCTACGACAAGACCGACGCCACCGGCGTCAGCCCGATGGAAGCGATGTACACGATCGGCAGTACCTACCCGATTCCGGACTCGCACTCGGCCGGCCTGCGCTTCCACGGCGCGGCGAAGGTCATCTCCGCCATGCGGCACCGGGACCAGGTCACTGCCCGCGCCGTCGGGCAGGTCGAAGCACTGGAGGCCGGGCAGGTCTTCACCCGCTCGGAGATGGTGCTCCCCGCGCCGGAATCCGGGCACGCGCTCGCCGTCGCCGCCCAGCTGGCCTCGGACGGCGGGTCTTCCCGCGGCGTCGTCGCCTGCGTGAGCGGGCACGGCTATCTCGACCTCTCCGCCTACCAGCAGCTGGCCGACGGCGAACTCAGCAACGAGCCCCCGGCGGAGCAGGCACTGGACGCGGCGATGGACCGGCTGCAGCCCGTTCCCGGGCTCGCGATCGCGGGGAGTGGTCATGGTGCCTGAACCGCTGGACCACCGCCTCTTCGACTGCGTCCAGGTGAACCTCGCCGAGCTCGCCGACCGCCTGCACGGCGAAGGCACGCACCTCGCGCTCGGCCGGGTGCTGCGCTTCTGGCCCCGGCCGGGCGCGGACGGGATACCCACCGTCGAGCCGCTGGTCGACTCGCAGGTGGCCGAATCCGCCGGCCTGCTGGGATTGCGCGTCACCCGGCGTGCGCGGATCGCCTCCGCGGACGAGCTCGAACCCGGCCCCGGCTGCTACGTGGTGGCGGACGCCTACCACCTGCCCTGGGTCCCCTACCACCGCAAGCAGCACCTGGAGCACAGCTTCCTGGTCGAGCCGGCCGGAGACGGCGTCACCGTCGTGGACGGCTACCACAACGACACCCAGTGGGGTGCGGCCCGGCCGGGCCGGTGGACGCTGGACCACGCGGAACTCGCCGAAGCACTTCCCGGAGGCGCGCTGACGTTCGCCATCGTCGCCGGGGACCGCCCGGCCGGACGCGCGCCGCTGGTGGAACTGGCCGACGCCCATGCGTACGTCGCGACCTACGCCGACCACCCGGACCGGGTGCGGGCGTTGCAGGGGCTGACCTTGCAGACCTGGCTGCTCACCCGCAGCCGCCGCCTGCACGCCGCCGCGATGGGACTGGACACCGAGGCGGTCCACGCGCACCTGGCCGAGTGGGACGCGCTCGCCAAGCAGGTCTACCTGGCGAGCCGCCGGGTCACCGCGGGCCGGGACGAACCACGTTCGGTGTTCGGCCGCCTCGCCGACTGCCTCGCCGCGGACCACACCGCGTTCGAAGGCACCGCCGGAACCACCACGGAGTCCACAGTGGACACCATCGGGGTCCCGCCGGAGGTCCGCGAGTCCGTCGCCGCGGTGATCCGGACCGTGCTCGGCACCGGGCCCGCCGAAGGCGATCACGCGCTCGGCGACATCCCCGGCTTCAGCTCCTTCCGGATGATGGAGATCGTCGAGCGGATCGAAAGCGACCTCGGCGTCGAATTCGCCGCCGAGGACCTGGTCCCGGAAAAACTCACCCACGTCGACGGCCTCTGCCGCGCCGTCCTGGACGCCGGAGGAACACGATGACCTACTCACCACGCGTGCTCCACGAACTGCTCGGCCACGCTGCCCGGCAGTGGCCGAACCGGACCGCGCTGACCTGCCGGGACACCTCGGTGACCTACCGCGAACTCGCCGCCGCCGCGAACCGCGTGGCCGCCGCGCTCGCCGCCCGGGGCGCCCGCCGCGGGGACCGGCTGCTGATCAACGCCCCGGCGAGCACGCTGCTGCCCGCCGTGGTCTTCGGCGCCGCCCGGGCCGGCGTCGCGTTTTCCCTGCTGCACGAACAGGTTCGCGGCAACAGCCTCGACCACGTGCTCGCGGACTCCGAACCGGTGCTGATGGTGACCGGCGACGAGGACGTGCGGCGCTCGGCCGAAGCGGCCGGCGTCCCCGCGGCCTCGGTCGAGGACCTGGCCGCCGGCGCGGACCACGACGTCGAACTGCCCGCTCCCCCGCTGCCGGTCGACCCGGTGTGCCTGATCTACACCTCCGGCACCACGTCGTTGCCCAAGGCCGTGGTCAGCACCCACCAGCAGCTGCTGTTCGCCGCCGGGGCGATCTCCTCGGTGCTGGAGTACCGCACCGACGACGTCGTCTACAGCCCGCTGCCGCTGTCCTTCGACTACGGGCTGTACCAGGTGTTCCTGGCCGTCGCGGCGGGGTCGAACCTGGTCATGGGCGCTCCCACCGAGGTGGGCCCGTCGCTGGTCGGCAACCTGGTGCGCGCGAACGCGACCGTGCTGCCCGCCGTCCCGGCCGTCGCCGAGGCGCTCAGCGCGCTGCTGCGGCGCCGCCCGAAGCCCGCGCCGGCCTTGCGGCTGCTCACCAACACCGGCGCGGCGATGCCGACGGGCACGCTGGAGTCCTTGCGCGAAGCCATTCCCGGCCTGCGCGTGCAGCTGATGTTCGGGCTGACCGAGTGCAAGCGCGCCACCATCATGCCGGTGGACGGCGATCTCGAGCGGCCCGGTTCCAGCGGCAAGGCGCTGCCCGGCACGGAGGTCTTCGTCATCGGCGAGTCCGGTGAGCGGCTGCCGGCCGGGGAGATCGGCGAGATCGTGGTGCGCGGCCCGAACGTCATGGCCGGGTACTGGCGCCGCCCGGAGCTCACCGCGCAGAAGTTCCCGCGCGTGGACGGCCTGTTCCCGGAACTGCGCACCGGCGACTACGGCCGGCTCGACGAGGAGGGCTACCTCTACTTCGACGGCCGCCGCGACGACATCTACAAGGAGCGCGGGTTCCGCGTCAGCGCGACCGAGGTCGAGACCGCCGCGCGCGGCGTGCCCGGTGTCCGCGAAGCCGCGGTGCTGGTCCCGAAGGACACCCGCCCGGCGTGGCTGTTCGTCACCGGCGAGCTGGCCGCAGAGGGCGTGCTCGACGGGATGCGTACCCGGATCGAAGAGTTCAAGATCCCGGCGAGCTGCCTGCGGGTGGAGGCGCTTCCCTTGACCGGAAACGGAAAGGTCGACCGCAAGGCACTGGCGTCGATGGCCGAGGAGGTGTCCAGTGGAGCTGCTCGATGAGCGTCACCCGGCGCTCGCGGAACTGCCCGGCGAACTCGCCGGGATGCCCACCCCCGCCTACGTCTACGACCTGGCCGAGGTCCGCCGCAACCACCGGCGTCTCGACAGTGCCCTGCCCGACGGCACCGGGCTGCTGTACTCGCTGAAGGCCAACCCGCACCCGGACGTGCTGAGCACGCTGCGCGCAGCCGGTGCCCGCCCGGAGGTCTGCTCCTCCGGCGAGCTGCGGGCCGCGCTCGAAGCCGGCTGGACGGGCGCGCAGGTGCTCTACACCGGACCGGCGAAGCGGGACGCCGAAATCGAGTGCGCGCTGCGGGCCGGGGTGCGGGAGTTCTCCGTGGACTCCCCGCACGCCGTCGCCCAGCTCGACCGGCTCGCCGGCGAGGCCGGGGTCCGCGCTCGCTACCTGCTGCGCGTCAACGACGACCAGCCGGTGCCGGGCCAGGGCCTGGCGATGACCGGGGTGCCCTCGCAGTTCGGCGCCGACACCGGCTGGATCCTCGCCGAGCCCGCCCGCTTCGCCGGGGGCGAGCACGCCGAGGCGTCCGGGCTGCACCTGTACATGGGCACCAACCTCACCGCCGTCGACGACCTGCTCGGGCAGTTCCGCCGCGCGCTGGGCACCGCCGCGCGGCTGCGGGAAGCCCTGGCACCGCACGGGGTCCGCTTCCGGACCCTCGACCTCGGCGGCGGTTTCGGCGCCCCGTTCGCGAAGGACGGCACCGCGATCGAACTGCCCGGCCTGTGTGAAGGGCTCGAAGCGCTGCTCGGCGAGGAACTGCCGGGCTGGCGCGAGCAGGGCCCGGAGGTGGTGTTCGAGTCCGGCCGGTACCTGGTCGGCACGGCGGGCACCCTCGTCACGGCGGTGCTGGACGTCAAACGCTCGCACGACAAGGACATCGTGGTGCTGGAGTCCGGCATCAACCACCTCGGCGGCATGTCGGGGATGCGGCGGCTGCCCCCGCTCGCGCCCCGCCTGCTCGGCCCGGCCGGCCCGGACGTGCTCGACGCGCTCGTCGCCGGTCCGCTGTGCACGCCGCTGGACACCTGGACCCGCGGCGCCCGGCTGCCCGAGCTGAACCCCGGCGACCTGGTCGCGGTGCCGAACGTCGGCGCCTACGGGCTCTGCGCCAGCCTCGTCGCCTTCCTGGGCCACCCCCTGCCGGCGGAGGTCGTCGTCGACGGCGACCGCCCCGGCGCCCCCGCGCGGACCTCGCGCGTGGAACTGGTCAGGACCACTGACCCCGCTTCGGCGGACCGAGTATGAGGAGCGAAAAAATGGACCCCCGCATGGCCGAACTGCTCACCCCCTACCTCAAGTTCCTCAACGGCCGAGAGCTCGGCCCGGACGACTCGCTGCGCGAGCGCGGGCTGGACTCGATGCAGTCGATCAACGTCCTGTTCGAGATCGAGGACGTCTTCGGCGTCTCCCTGCCGGACGAGGACATCACCGACGCCACCTTCGCCACCGGCGCCACCCTGTGGAACGCGGTGCACGCCCAGCTGGAGCGCCAGGAGGTCTCGTCATGACCACCGCCCCGCTCGCCGAACTCGTCGGGCGCGTGACCAAGGTCGCCGAGGAGCACGTCCGCCAGGCCGACGACGACGCCGCGTTCCCGGTGCAGGCGCTCGACGAGCTGCGTGCCACCGGCCTGCTCGGGCTGCTCGTCCCCGCCGAGGACGGCGGGCTCGGCGGCTCGCTGGCCGACGTCCTCGAGACCAGCACCGAGCTGGGCCGGGTCGACATGTCCCTGGCGATGATCTTCGCCATGCACTGCCAGCAGGTCGCGGCCGTGCTCGCGCACGCCGAAGGCAGGTTGCGCGCGGAACTGCTGCCCGAGATCGCCGCGGGCCGGCTCTACCTCGGCTCGGTCACCACCGAGGCGGGCAAGGGCGGGCACCTGCTGACCGCCGAGTCCGCCGCGGCCTGGAGCGAAGGCGAACTGCTCGTCGACCGCTTCGCCCCGATCGTCACCGGGGGCCGGCACGCGGACGGGTTCCTCATCACGATGCGCGCCCCGGACGCGGAAGCGGACAACCAGGTGTCGCTGGTCTACGCCGCCCGCGGGCAGCTGGAGATCGAGCCGGCCGGCGGCTGGAACCCGCTGGGCATGCGGGCCAGCGACAGCGGGGCCTTGAAGCTGCGCGGGCGGCTGCCCGCGCACCAGGTCGTCGGGCGCCACGGTGACTTCCACACGATCGTCACGACCGTGTTCGGCCCGCTGGCCCACCTCGGCTGGGCGTCCTGCTGGCTGGGCACGGCGGCCGGCGCGCTGTCCCGGGTGATCACCTCCTTGCGCGGCAGCCGCGGCAAGACGGACCTGAACTCGGAGCTGCTGCTGACGCGGCTGTCGCGGTCGCGCCAGCGGCTGGACACCGTGCACGCGCTGATCGGGCACGCCCGCCAGGTGGTCGAGACCACCGCGGACCTCAGCGCGCCCAAGGTGCAGCTGCTGATCAACGCCGTGAAGATCACCGCGGCCGAGGAGTGCTACCGCGCCGTCGACGAGCTGGTCGACGCCGTCGGGATGCGCCACGGCTACCTGCGCGACTCGCCCACGCGGCTCGAGCAGGCGCTGCGGGACCTGCGCTCGGCGGTGCTGAACTACAGCAACGACCGGCTGCACCTCGCCGACGGCCGGTTGGCCCTGCTCGACCGGGAGGTGCGTTTTGCCTGAGTCAGCGGTCCTGTCCACTGTGGATTCTTCCGCGGGCGGCGGCCGGGTGTGGCAACAGCTCGGCTCGGCCGGCGTGCTACGGGAGCAGTACCGGCGGCGCACGCCCGCGGGGCTGATCGCCGACCCGGACCGGCTGGGCGCCACGCTGCGCGCGGTCGACGCCCGGGCGGACAACGGGATCACGCTGAGCGTGCTGGTGCAGTCGGCGAGCGCGCTGCCGATCCTGGCCACCGCGACGGGGCCGGCGTTCGACCGGGTCGTCGCCGGCGAGTGCGAGGTCGCGCTGGCCGCGACGGACGCCGCGGCGGCCGGGTCGGACCTCACCGGGCTGGGCACGGAGGTCGAGATCGACGAGGACTCCGTCCGGCTCGAGGGCGCGAAGCGGTGGGTGACGACGGCGACCCGCGCGGCGTACTTCCTGGTGCTGGCCCGCCACCGGCCGGGACGGCACTTCACGGCGTTCACGTGGGTCCTGGTCCCGGCGGACGCGGCGGGGGTCCGGGTCTCACCCGCGACGACCACGTTGCTCGCGGGAGCGGGCATCGGGCACGTCGAGTTCTCCGGGGTCCGGCTGCCCGCCTCGGCCGTCGTCGGCCGGCCGGGCCGCGGGCTGGCCCTGTTCGCCCGGCACATGGGCACCGAACGGCTCGCCGGCGCCCAGTGGGCGACGGCGCTCACGAGCCGGGTGCTGGAGCGGACGAGAACAGAGCTGACCCGGCGCGAGATCGACGGGCGCGCGCTGTGGGACCACGATTCGGTCCGCCAGGAGTTCGCGGGCTGCCTGGTGCGGGTACGCGAACTGCGAGCGCTGTACGAAGCACTGGGCGAACGGGTCGTGGAGGAACACGACCTGACGAGCGCGGCGATGTTGAAGGCCGCGGTCGGCCTCACGGCGGACGAGGTGCTGTCCCGCTGCGCGAAGTGGCAGGGCGCGAACGGTTTCGCCGACGACGGCCTGCAGCTGGAACGCGCGGAGGCGGCGGTGTTCGGCATCGGCGGCGGCGTGACGGAGCTGATGCTCGGCGCGGTCGCCGACGGCGCCGAGACGGTGCTGAAGGAACTGCGCGCATGAACCCCCCGAGCTCCGTCCCGAAAGCGCCACTTTCACGGGAAAGTGGCGCGGGGGGCGGTCTCCCGGAGATGACCGTCGACGGCACCGAAGTCGCCCCCGGCGTCTGGGTCGCGTCGGCCACTCGCGCCGACTTCGGCGATCCACCCGCCCTCGCCGACGATCTCGCCGACGCCCGCACCCGGCCGGGCTGGCGCCGACCGGAGTTCCTCGCCGGCCGGTACCTTCTCCGGCGCCTGCTGCGGCGGGTGCGTCCCAGCCTGGCCGCGCTGCCCGTCCGGACCGACCCGGCCGGGAAACCGCGGCTGGACCCCGGCGGCACGCCGGACCTCGCGCTGCCCGGCATCACGATCTCCCACGACGGGGACCGGATCGCCGTGGCGGTGTGCGCGCACGGGGACGTGGGCGTCGACGTCCAGCTGCCGCCTGAACAACTGACCGACGCGGCCGTGCGCCGGTGCCTCGGTGAGCATGCTCCGGAGGTCGCCGCGCTGCCGCGTGCCCGGCGGGCTTGGGAGTTCGCCTGGGTGTGGTCCGTGCAGGAGGCGTGCGTCAAGGCCGCCGGCACGGGCCTGGCCGGGCGGCCCTGGTCGATCGACGTCCCGCCCGGCGCGGTGTCCGGGCGCTGGGGCCGGTTCGCGTGGCTGAGCCTGCGAACCCGGTCACCCGTGCCGCTCAGCTGCGCCTTCCCCCACCGATGATCCCCACGGAGGCCGACATGCACCTCATCAACGCCCCGGACGTAGTCCCGGAACTCAGCTGCTACACCACCAACCTGGTGGCCTACCTCGAAACCGACGAACCCGGCGCGAAGACCCGCTTCGCGCACGCCGTGCGCCTCGCAGTCCTCGACGGCGGCTCCGCGGACCTGGTCTTCTCCCAGCACACCCGCATCGACGGCGGGACCGCGCACGACCCGCTCGGCTACCGCGGCGCGGCGAACTGGACGACGGCCGCCGCCGGTCTCGACGCCGAACTCGCCCGCTCGGGGCGGGTGCTGACCGTCGCCGACACCTTCCACCTGCCCTGGTCCCCCGCGCACGAGACCGCGCACTCGCCGCACTGGCTGCTGCTGCTCGACCGGCGCGACGAACAGTGGCTGGTAGCCGACCACTTCAGCGCGCTGACCCCGCTCGGCGCGCAGGAACCCTTCCTCGGCTGGCTGAACGAGGCCGCGCTGGAGCGCGCGCTGACCCCGCACGCCCCGTGGCCGGCGGAGATCGCCAACCGCGACCGCCACGCGCTGGGCGCCGCCGTGGAGCCGGTGCACGCGGAGGAGTTCCGCTGGCTGGCGCGCACCACCGGCGAAGTCCCGGCCACCCCGGGCGACTGGATCTGCGGCCTGCCCGAGGTGCTCGGACGCGTCAGCGACGTGCTGGCCGAGGACGAGACCGCCGCGGCCCGCTACGGCGACGACCTGTGGGCGGCGAGCAGGCACTACACCTACCGCCTCGGCGTGCTCGCCGCGAACGGCGAGATCTGCGCGGAGGACGCCGCCGCGGCCGCCGTCTGCTGGGGCGAGCTGCCCAAGGTCGTCCGGTTCGCCGCCGAGTCCGCCGCCCGCGGCAGGCCACGGGCCGGACTGCTGAAACGGACCTTCGACGACCTGCTGCACGCCAGCGAAAAGACGACCACCGAGGAGGCTTGAGCACGATGAAAACCCTGTACCAGTGGTTCGCCGCGTCGGCCGCGGAGCACGCCGACGCCCCGGCGCTCGAAGTCGGCGCGCGCACCCTGACCTACGCCGAACTGCGGGATCTCGCCGGGCACATCGCGGCCGAGGCCGTCGACGCGCTGGGGGCCGTGCCCGCCCGGATCGGCGTGCTGGCCGAACGCAGCGTCCTCACCTACGCCGGCTACCTCGCCGCGCAACGGCTCGGCAGCACCGTCGTGCCGCTCAACCCCGCCTTCCCCACCGAGCGCAACCGCATGATCGCCGAGGCCGCCGGCCTGGACCTGCTCCTCACCGAAGACGCCCGCGCCGGCCTCGGCGTGCCCGAACTGGTGATGGCCGAACCCGGGGACGGCTCCCCGCGCACACCGCCGGAGTCCCGGACCGGGGACCTGGCCTACATCCTGTTCACGTCGGGCTCGACCGGGCAGCCCAAGGGCGTGCCGATCCGGCACCGCAACGTCTGCGCCTACCTCGGCCACGTCGTGCCGCGGTACGGCATGGCGCCGGGCAGCCGCGTCTCCCAGACCTTCGACCTGACCTTCGACCTGTCGGTGTTCGACATGTTCACCGCCTGGGCCGGTGGCGCGACGCTCGTCGTCCCCAGCCGTGAGGACCTGCTCGCGCCGGTGCGGTTCGTCGCGGAGAAGCAGCTCACCCACTGGTTCGCCGTGCCGTCGATGGTGTCGTACGCCCAGCGCCTGCGCAGCCTGCGGCCCGGCAGCATGCCTTCGCTGCGCTGGAGCCTGTTCTGCGGTGAACCGCTGACGACGCAGCAGGCCGAGGCCTGGCAGCGCGCCGCCCCCGGCGGTGTCGTGGAGAACCTCTACGGCCCCACGGAACTGACCATCAGCTGCGCGGAGTTCCGGCTGCCTGCCGATCCGGCGGACTGGCCGGTCACCGCGAACGGGACCGTGCCGATCGGCCGGCTCTACCCCAGTGTCAACCACATCGTGCTCAACGAGCAGGGGCGGCCCGCCGTCGAAGGAGAACTCTGCGCGCGCGGGCCCCAGCGGTTCCCCGGCTACCTCGACCCGGCCGCCAACGAAGGCCGCTTCTACCACTTCGGCCCGGGCGACGAGACAGCGCGGCCGCACGGCCCGGACGACGAACTCGACGACGACGCCTGGTACCGCACCGGGGACCGAGTGTCCTGGCAGGACGGTTCACTCGTCCACATGGGACGGTCGGACCAGCAGGTGAAGGTCCAGGGCTACCGCGTGGAGCTCGGCGAGATCGAGGCCGTGCTGCGGGACCAGGAGGCGGTGCGGGACGCGATCGTGCTCGCCCTGCCCGGCAGCGGCGGCACCACCGAGCTCGAAGCGGTGTGCACGGGCCAGGGCCTCGACCCCGACGAGTTGCTCGCCGCCGTCGCCGGCCGGCTGCCCGGGTACATGGTGCCCCGCCGGCTCAGCGTGCTGGACACGCTGCCGCTCAACGTCAACGGCAAGATCGACCGCTCGGCCCTCACCGCGGAAGCGATCGGGCAGCGCGGATGACCACCACACCCCCGGAAGGGAAGAGCATGGGAACCGCACACGTCACCCAGCCGCCACTCCGCACCGCGTGCTTGCCCGCGGAAAGCCAGGCGGCGCAAGGAAATCCGGTCGGGGAGGCTTCGGCGCAGGGCCCACCGGACCCGGGACTGGTGCCCACGGAAGGGTTCTGCCGGGCGATCGCGAAGCTGCCGACCGGAGTCACGGTGCTGACCACCGTCACCGACGACGCTCCCGTGGGGTGCACGGCCAACGCGGTGATGTCACTGTCGGCCGACACCCCGAGCGTGCTGGTGTCGCTGGGCAGCCACAGCCGGACCCTCGCGGCCATCCTCGACGCCGGGCGATTCGCCGTCAACACCCTGTCCTGGTCGCAGCGGGCGCTGACCCGCAAGTTCGCCACCGGCACCCCGGCCGAACGGTTCGCCGGGGTGCCGTGGCGGGCCGAGCGCCGGACTCCGGTGCTGTCCGCCGCGGGCATGGCGCTGGTCTGCGAGGTGGGTGACACCGCGACCCTGCTGGACCACACCGTGGTCGTCGGCAAGGTGGTCTGGCTGCGGGACACGAACGCGGCGCCGACGGTGCTCTACGGACGAGAGCAGTACCCGCTCGGCGCCTGACGGTCCGTGGCAAACGCCGTGAAGGCCACCTTGAGGAACTTCAAGTTCCTCAAGGTGGCCTTCACGGCGTTGCCGCTAGGAGGTGGACCGGCGGGCCGGGCGCGTTCCCGCGTCCGCGACCTGTTCGGCGGTCGCGCGGGCCGCCGCGTCGAGCAGGACCGAGAACCGGGGGTCATTGCGGATCTCGCGGTGCCAGGCGACCTGGGTGAAGACCTGGAAGGGCGCCGTCCACGGCACCTCGGTCAGCCGGCCCTCCGCCAGTTCCGCGGCGACGCTGAGCCGGGGCAGCAGCGAGACGCCCAGCCCCGCGGTCAACGCGCGTTTCACCGCGTCGACCGAGCCGAAGGACAACGCCCGGACCCCGGTGTCGCCGGCGGCGCCCAGCGTCCGCTCGAACATGCGCTGATAGCCACTTCCCCGGTGTGCGCACAGCAGGGGCTGCTTCGCCAGCTGCGGGGTCGTCACCGGCTCCTGGGCCAGCGGCCCGTCCCGGTCGGCGACCACCACGAGCGGCTCCGGGCACAGCAGGGTCGAATCGGCCCTCGGCGAGGACGCGCAGACGTCGATGAAGAACGCGCAGTCGACGTCGGAGTCGCCGAGCCGGGTCCACGGACTGGCTTCCAGCGGCCGGATCTCCAGTGCCAGGTCGGGATACCGCCGGTACAGGTACTCGACGATCGGCACCAGCCGGTAGGTGGTGAGGCCGCTGTCCGCGGCGACCGTCAGCGCGTCACCGGGGGCGCTCCCCGCCTCGAGCACGGTCTCTTCCGCCATCCGGCTCAGCTTCACGATCTTGTGCGCGTAGCGCCGGAACCGCTGGCCGGCCGTGGTGAGCCGGATGAGCGCACCCCTGCGGTTGAACAGGTCGCAGGCGAGGTCGCGCTCCAGTTTCTTGATCCGGGCGGTGACCGTCGGCTGGGCGAGGTTCAGGTCGCTGGCGGCCTTGGTGAAACTCGACTGCTCCGCCACGGTGAGGAACGTGTCAAGCGATGCGGTGTCCACAGCTGCGGATCACCACCGGCCCAGGTGGGCGGCACGGGGGGCGATCCCCGCGTCCTCGCCGGTGTCTCCCGCGCGGGGCGGAGGGAGTTTTCGCGGGTCCGCGGCGTTCTGCCGGTGGGCACCCCGATCGGCCGGTAGGGCCGTTCTCCCAGTCGAAATCCCAGTCGAAATCCCACTGTCGTAGAACAACTCGGTCCCGGACACGAGCCCTCCCGGTTGCCGGATCCACACTGTCGGCACGACACCTTTCACTGCGATGTTCCCCCGATCGACGCCCCTTCGAGTGGCGCCGAAGTCATTGCGCGCCACTCACTGTGAATACCACCGGGCAATGACCGACAAACTGGCTCTATCGGGCAGCAAACAAGGGGACACTACTCACCGAACGTGGCCGGTTCAGCGGGTTCTTCACTCCAAGAGACCAGTGACGCACTCGCCACCTCAATCACCATACCTGCGGAAAACACTCATTTCTCGATCTCCGGCATTTCCTTCTGCGATTTCCGATAGCGCTTCCGCGCGAGACAAAGGAATCAGCCGAACGCCAGCCGCAGCAGGGCGGTCACCACCGCGGCGCCGATCATCGCGGTCAGGATGGACCGCTTGGCCGCCAGCAGGACGACCCCGGCGCCGACCCCCGCGAGCGCGGTGAGCGTCCGCATCGAGGACACGTCACCCGAGGACGGCCACAGCAGGGTGACCACCAAGCCGGCGATCAGGGCCGGAGTCGCGCAGGTCAGCGCGTTGCGAAGCCAGGTGGGCAGCTCCCGGCCGCCCGCGGCCAGCGGCACCACCACCCGCAACGTGAACGCGGTGACGCCGAGCGCCAGCACGATCGTCCAGTGGTACGTCATCGCCGCACCCCCAGGATCGCCCCCGCCACGGCGCCCGCGGCCCCGGCCACCAGCACCGGGATACCCGGCGGCGCCCAGAAGACCAGCGCGGCCGCGGTGACGACGCCGAGCACCGCCAGGCCCCACGCGCGCACGTTCTTCAGGTGCTGGCGCAGCAGGCCGAGGAAGAACACCGGGTAGGCGGCGTCCAGCCCGAGCCGTCCCGGATCGCCGATGGCGTCGCCGAGGACGGCGCCCAGCCCGGTCCCGATGGTCCAGCCGCACAGGCACAGCAACCCGGCCACGCGCAGGGTCCGCAGGTCGTAACGCCCTTCCCCGCGCTGGGCGATCGCCCACGAGCCGTCGGTGATCAGCAGCGCCGTCCCCGCCCGCGACCAGGCGGAGCCGGTCAGCGCCGGGGCGATCGTGGTGCCCATCAGCAGGTAACGCGCGTTGAGCGCGGCCGCCGCGCCGACCGCGGCCCAGACCGAGCCGTGCTGCGCGATGACGGCCACCGCGCCGTACTGGGCGCTGCCGGAGAACACCAGCAGCGACATGGCCACCGGGGCCAGCACACCCATGCCGACGGAAGCCGCGAGCGCGCCGAACGCCATGCCGTCCGCCAGGTCGGCCGCGGCCACCGGCAGCACCGGGCGCACGACCTGGGCCGGCGAACGGGGTTCGGTGGTCGTTTCGGTCACGAAGCTCATCTCCTCGGAGTCGGCACACCTCGACGTTACTAGCAAAGCCGTCTGGTGGTAACCCGAGAGCGTGGTCGTACCCAGCATTTCTTTGAATAAACCTCGAATCACCTGGTATTTTCCGCTGAGACGTAACCCAAATCGGGGACTGGTGGTAACCTCCAGGAATGGTTCCACGCCCCGCCGCACCGCCCCCGCTCACCCTGGTCCAAAGCCTGGTCAACACCCGCGAACTGCTCGAAGACCGGGACGACCTGAGCACCCCGGCCGGCCTGGCGGCGTGGGCGGAAGCCGAGGGACTGCCCGGCCTGGCCCGGCCGGCGGAGGCGGACCTGACCCGCGTACGCAGGCTCCGCGAAGCGCTGCGGCAGCTGCTGGGCGGCGGCGCCGGCCTACCGGGCGCGGTGAGCGTCCTGAACGGCGAACTGGCGCGGACCGGCACCCGTCCCCTCCTGCAGGCCGGCCCGCCCGGAGCGGAATTCACCGGCGACTGCACTACGTCCTTGGACGCGGCGATCACCCGGGTGCTCGCCGCCGTGGTCACCGCCCGCCTCGACGGTTCCCTGTCCCGCCTGAAGACGTGCGGCGCGGAGGACTGCCAATGGGCGTTCTACGACCGCTCCCCCAACGCGGCGAGCCGCTGGTGCGAGACGTCGGTCTGCGGCGCCCGGCACAAGATGCGCGCCTACCGCGCCCGCCAGGCCGCGGGCACCGCCACCCGCTGAACCCGCACCCCGGCCGCACTCACGTCATAGATCCAGCGCACTCATCACCAAAGCGGCGACGGCGGCCCGGTGCTCGGCGCTGTCCTGCCACCGCAGCCGGCGCCCGGCCTCGACCACCACACCGAAGCCCGCGTGCACCAGCACCCGCGCCTGGCGCGCGTCGAGCTCCGGACGAGCCTGCCGCAAGTGCTGTTCCCAGACGGCGATGTGCTCGCGCTGCGCCGCGACCAGAGGACGGCGCAGGGCGGCCGGCAAGCCGACGATTTCGGCGTTCGCCACGCTGTTGAGGGCGTTGTGCTCGAAGCTGTACGCCACGTACGTCGCCGTCAGGGCGATCAGGGCGTCGTGCGGACCGGCCGTCCGGCGGAGGTTCTGTTCGACCGCCTGGGCCAGCAGCCCCGCGGCCTGCAGGCACGCGGCCGCCAGGATGTCGGCCTTGCCCGGGAAGTACCGGTAGAGCGCGGACGGCACCAGCCCCACGGCCTCGGCGATCATGCCGTTGGTGACGGCGGCGAAGCCGTCCCGCTCGAACAGGGGGACGGCCGCCTCGAGGATTTCCGAACGCCGGGTGCGGGGCACGGGCCGGGCGGGCAGGTCCACCAGGCGCGCGTCCACGGCGGGGTCGGTCGCCGCCACGCGCAGGGCGGAGGCCCGCAGCAGGTCTTCGACCCGGCGCCGGCCGATCGAGTTGTGGTGCATCGTGATGGACCCGATCGCGCCCAGGGCCGCCACGGCCCGCAGGTGCTCGCCGGGCCACGGGTACTCGCGCCGCACCGCGTCCGCCACCCGGCCGACGACGTGCGCGAACTTGCCCCGGAGCACCCGGCGGTCTTCGGCGTTGAGGTAGCGGGCCTCCCACCGGTAGACGCCACCGGCCCCGCGGTGGGCGACGGTCACCCGGGCGACGGCGGCGAAGACGTCCGCCAAAGCCGCGTCCGGGGGGACGTCGCCGAGCGCGGCGACGAGCCGGTCCACCGTGACGTTCGCGCACTCGGCGAACAGCGCGTACTTGTTCGGGAAGTGCCGGTACAGCGCGGCCGCGGTGATGCCCACGCCGGCCGCGATCTCTTCCATGGACGCCGCGTGGTAGCCGCGCTCGCTGAACACCGTGGCGCCCGCCTCGACGATGAGCTGCTTGCGGTTGCGCGGCCGGACGGCCGCGGCCGGCTCGGCGGTCACCGCGGCAGCCGGGGCGGAGGGCACGGGAACGGGGCCATGGGTGCCAGTGAACCACGAAGTGACGCGGGTCCCGAGCCGCGGACCGATTCAGACGGGGCATGCCTTGCCGACGTCGGGGCCGCCTCGCTATGTTAATGGAGAATCTCCCCTCGACGTCGCGGGGATCACGCCGGATTGCCGCCGCCAGTGCCTGCACTCGCCTACCAAGGAAGCTAGGTAAGTAAATGAGCAATCTCAGCAGGAGGAACGCTCTTTCCCTCGGCGTCGCGCTGGGTCTGGCGAGCGTGGCGAGCGCCGTTCCCGCCTGGGCGTCGGCCGCGGGCACCGACCCGTGGTGGGTCTGGGACGACGAAGCAGACAACCTGGTGGCGGGGCTCGTCGACAGCGGCCAGGTCCCCGCGGTCAACACCGCGCTGCGGCCGTGGCTGAACAACGGCGACCCGCTGCCCGCCGGACTGCCGGCCGGCCTCGCCGCCCACCTTCAGCAGGCCAACCGGCTGCCGTCCTGGGCCGACCGCGCCAAGCTGCGCCGCGCCGCCGACTTCAACCGCCGCAAGGACACCTACCTGTTCGTGCTCTACGGCCTCGGCAGCGGCATCATGAGCACGGTGATCCCGCGGGAAGCCAGGTCGGTGTACTGGTCCGCGGGCGGGGCCGCCATGCAGGACCGCGCGGCGAAGACGTTCACCTTCGGCTACGACCTGAGCGAGCAGAACGCGTTCGAGCCCTCGGGCCAGTTCGTCGTCACGGCCAGCAAGACGCGCCTGGTGCACGCCGCGGTGCGCCACCTGCTGCCGCGGTCGGCGCACTGGCGGGCGGCCGCCGACGAGCAGGTGCCGATCAGCAACGGCGACATCCTGGTGACCTTCCACAGCCTCGGCACCTTCGTGCACCGGAAGCTGCTCGAATGGCGCGTCCCGATGTCGGCGGCGGACGAGGAGGCGTTCCTGCACCAGTGGCAGGTCGCCATCCACCTGCTCGGCGTGCGGGACGAGTTCATCCCCCAGACGTGGGCCGAAGCGGACGCACAGTCGGCGCGGGTGCTCACCCCGCTCCTGGCCCCGACGACCGAGGGCAAGGAACTGGCCGAGGACCTGCTCGGGCTGACCGCGCAGATCGACCTGGGCGTCACCCGCGGCTTCCTGAACGAGTTCGTGCGCTACGTGCTCAGTGACGCGGTGGGCGACTGGCTCGGCCTGCGGCGCGACTACGCCGCGGCCGTCCTCGTCCGCACCGGCTGGCCGGCCTACATCGCGTTCCGCGAAGGCCTGCTGCCCATCGCGCCGGCCGGGTTCTTCGTGTTCGACCAGTTCCTGCGCGCGCTCGCGATGCTCTTCCTGAACAAGGGCACCTCCCCGACGAGCACGCCCATCACGATCCCCACCGGGAACCGGCCGGGAGCCTGAACCCCGCTTCGGTGGCCGTCGTGCGTCATCCGTCGGCGAGACGCTGGATGGTCGCGCCCAGCCAGGCCTCGAGTTCCGCCGGGTCGCCGAGTTCGGAACGCAGCACCCGGCGGCGAGTCGAAACGCCGAGCACGAACGCGTCGATCGCCGCGGCGCGCGCGTGGGCGTCGGCGTCGTCCAGCCCGCTGTCGCGCAGGTAGCGCCGCAGCGGCTCGAACGAGTTCGTGTCGAGGAAGGCGGCCAGCGCCTCCGCCGCCTCCGGGCGTTCGCCGGACGCGCGTTGCAGCACCAGCAGCGGGTCCTCCCCCGGTGCGCCGGACCAGCGCCGGACGATGCTCGCCGCGAGCCGCGACCCGAGCTCGGAACGGTCGCCGCCGAACGAGTCCGCGACCGGGATCTCCACCCGGGTCGCGGCCAGGAAAAGGCCGTCCTTGCCGCCGAAGTAGCGCGTGATCAGGTTCGGCGACACACCGGCCGCGTCGGCCACGCCCTTGACCGTGACCGCCGCGTACGCGTGCTGGGCGAATTGGCGTTTCGCCTGGTCCAGGATCCGCTGTTTCGTCGCGGGGGCGTTGCGCGAAGTCATGTGTACGAGCATACACAAATGTGTATGCTCGTACACATGACCGAAGAGATCCGCGTGAGACTGCAGCGCACGCGCCGTGTCACGACCCCGTGGCGGGACGACGAGACGCGGGGCATCAGCGCCACCAAGCTCGACGAACTGCTCGAATACTGGGCCGGCGGCTACGACTGGGGTCCGCACGAGCGCCGCATCGGCGAACTTCCGTGGACGACGGCCCGGGCGGGCGGCACCGAACTGCGGATGATCCACCAGCGGTCCGCGGATCCCGGCGCGCCGGTCGTCGTGCTGCTGCACGGCTGGCCGGACTCGGTGCTGCGGTTCGAGCGCGTCCTGCCGCTGCTCACGGACGTGCACGTAGTGGTTCCCGCGCTGCCGGGCTTCCCGTTCGCGGCGCCGCTCACCGCGCCGGGCATGTCGGTCGACCGGATCGCCGGGATCGTCGCGGACGCCCTCGACGAACTCGGCTACCCGCGCTACACGCTCTCCGGCGGCGACGTGGGTGGCACCGTCGCCGAAGTCCTCGCGGCCGGGCACCCGGACCGGGTGACCGCCCTGCACCTCACGAACGTCGCCCCGCAGCACGCTTTCGCGGCGGACCCGGCGAAGCTCGCGCCGGACGCGGCGGCCTACCTCGGCCGGGCGGCCCAGTGGTTCCGGGCCGAGGGCGGGTACATCGCCGAGCAGTCGACGCGGCCGAACACCCTCGCCGTGGCCCTCGGCGACTCCCCCGCCGGCCTCGCCGCCTGGATCGTCGAAAAACTGGAGGCCTGGTCCGACGAGGCCGCCTTCACCCCCGACGAGTTGCTCACCTGGGTCACCGCCTACTGGGTCACCGGCACGATCGGCACCTCGTTCGCCACCTACGCCGAACCGGTCACTCTCCCCCGCCGGATCGACACGCCGACCGTGCTGTCGGTGTTCCCCCGCGACACCAAACCGGAGCCGCGAAGCTACGCCGAAGCGTTCCTGAACGTCCACGACTACGTGGAGCACGCCGCCGGCGGTCACTTCGCGGCTTGGGAACAGCCCGAGGCCTACGCCGACGACGTACGCCGCGCGGTCGAGCTGGGCGGCTGAGCTGGGCGGCTGAGCGGACGCCAGAACCGTTATCGCGTGAGGAATCCGCCGTCGACGAAGAGGTCGTGGCCGTTGATCCCGCCGTTGCGGAGCAGGAAGTCGGTGGCGTCCGCGATCTCCGCCATGGTGACCAGCCGCCCGATCGGGGTGCGCTCGGCGACCTGCCCGGGGTCGGCGTCGCGCCATCGGGGACTGTCGCCCACCAGCCCCGGGTGCAGCGCGTTGACCCGGTGCGGCGCGATCTCGACGGCGAGTGTCTTCACCAGGCCGGTGACCGCGCTGTTGAACGTGGTGATGACGGTCGAGCCCGGATAGGGCCGTTCCTTGGCCAGGCCGCCGAAGAGGACGACCGACGCTTCCGGGGTGAAGCGTTCCCGCAGCACTCGGACGGCCTCGGTGTAGCCGACCAGCTTGGTGGTCACAGCGGTGACGGCCTCGGCGATGTCGAAGTTCCGCAACGTGTTCGGGCGCTGGTGACTGGCCGTGATCACCAGGTGATCGAGGGACGGCACGCCGTCGGCCGAGGCGGCGATCGTCTCCGGCCGGGCGAGGTCCAGGCCGATGCCGGTCGCCGCGGGCCCGATCTCCTTCGCGACCGCCTCGGCGCGCCCCGCGTCGCGCCCGGCGATCACCACGGTGCCGCCCCGGTCCGCGTGCCGCTGGGCCATGAACCGGCCGAGCCCGTCGGTCCCGCCGATGATCATCGCAGTGCTCATGGTGTTCCCCTCGATCCTTGTTGACCACTTGGTCATTAACGAGCATAGCGAGGTGCTGACCGATGGGTAAATTAGGCGTCATGACCAGACGCCCGCATCGGCGCGATCCGGAAGGCCACCGTCAGGCCGTCCTGGACGCGGCCCGCACGTGCTTCGGCGAACGAGGCTTCGCGCGGGCGACGGTGCGCGAGATCGCGGCGCGCGCCGGAGTCACCCACGGCCTGGTGCTGCGGCAGTTCGGGTCGAAGGAGCAGCTGTTCCTCGCCGCGGTGCCCGGGCACCGGGAGCTGGACCAGGTGATCGCCGGAGACCCGGAAACACTCCCGGACCGCGTCGCGCACGCCTACGTGGAGCGGATGGAGGCCAACGCCGCCGTCGACCCCCTCGTGGTCCTGCTGCGCAGCATCGCCTCGGACCAGCAGGCGGCGGCGAAGCTGTACAGCGCGATGGAGGCCGGCAGCATCCGGGCGTACCGCGAAGTCATCGACGGCCCGGACGTCGCCGCGCGCGTCGCGATGCTCGGCGCGCAGCTCATCGGCGTCACGGTCAACCGGTACATCGCCCGCACCGGACCGCTCGCCGAGCTGCCCGCGCCCGCGCTCACCGCGCACCTGGCCCGCGTGCTGCGGCACATCCTCTTCGACTCCGGGCCAAGTCTGGCTCCGGAGGGGTCCGCGACGTCGTGAACGACTCTTTCCTGTCGCCGGACGTCATGAACGAGTCGTTCACGGCATCCGATGACCACTGCGAAGCCGGGCGGAATCTGCTTTCCTGGAACAGGGATCGGCATCTGGACCATGCGGATTGATTGCCGATTCGAAGCGTTTACGGTCTATTAACTTCGCCTGAACACGCCGCACACATCACTCGATCGGCCCCACCAAATTTTTCGACACATTCAAGCCCACGACTCGGACATTTAGCCCATCACCAGGAGGCAACTACGCCCAGAAGCGCAGGCCAGGTGACAGCCCGTACGCAACCAGGGTGATAGCCCTCCTGGAACGTACCCATACAGGCGTACGCTTTGGTACCGTATGAGTGATGCACCGAGCGTGCTCGGGCAGGTCAAACGCCAGGGGGAAGCTCAATGTCCATCGTTCATGCACCGCAAGCGGAAAAGGCGACCACGAGTATTTTGGTCGTCGATCATCAAACATTGGTCCGGGAAGGTCTGCGCGCGATTTTGACCACCCGGCCGGAGTTTCACATCGTCGGCGAGGCCGCGGACAGCAGCGCGGCCGCTTCCCTGGCCGGGGAGAAACGTCCGGACGTGGTCCTGCTGGACGTCGACACACCGGGGAAAAGCATCGCCGAGACGATCCGGATGATCCGGAAAGCCTCCCCTTTGTCCGAAATAATCACCCTTGCCGACTGCGATGAATCAGAAACCGTGCGCGAACTGCTGGACCTGGGGGTCCGCGGTTATCTTCTGAAGAATTCGAGTCAATGGGCGCTGATTGCCGCTATCTACAACGTCCAGCACGGAAACGAGTCCGCGGTGCTGCTCGTTTCGCGGTCCAGCATCAATCAGGCGAGTCCGGCCACCAAGTCGCTTTCACCGATCGAGATCAGCATTCTCCGGCTGGCCGCCAAGGCGATGACGAACGGCCAGATCGCCGTCCGGCTGGAACTTTCCGAAGCCGTGGTGAAGAAGCACCTGCGCAACGTCTTCGCCAAGCTGGGTGCCGTTTCCCGGCTGGATGCCGTGAACAAGGCCGTCGCGGCCCGGCTGGTGCCTTCGCTGCCCTGACCGGAGTCCTGTTTCTCCGGACTGCCGGCCGGTGAAACAGGTGGCCGGCCGGCACTGCCGGCCGGCCACCGTTTCCCTTCTCGTCGCCGATCCTTCGATCAGTCGACGCCGACCGCCGCGGAAGCGACCGCCGCCTCGACGCACTGCTTGATGTGCTGCTGCTGCGCCTGCGACGCGCGGTTCAGGTAGTCGGCCATCCCCGCGTCGTCGGTGTGCGCTCCGGCCTTCATTTCGAAGTCCTGCACCCAGCGCAGCCGGATCCCGCCCGGCTCGGGCAGGTATTCCCAGACCAGGTTCATGTACTTGAACACCCCGGTCTCGATCCGGCGGGCCCGGACGAGCAGCGCGGCCCGGTCGAGCTCCCGTTCGGAAACCCAGCTCCACACGCGGCCCTGCGGGTCCGGATGTGTTCTCAGCCGGAACCGGACGACGTTGTCGTGTTCCCCGAGCACCTCCGCCCCGGCGTACTCGCTGAACAGCCGCGGCCACCGCGGCACGTCGTTCGTCATCGCCCAGACCAGATCGAGCGGCGCGTCGATCAGGACGGAATTGTCCGTGTGTGCGGCCATGCCCCTATACCTCCGCGGCCCGGCGGTTGAGGTACTCGATCACGGTGCCCGGAGTCGGCAGTTCGGCGAGGGTGTCGTCCGGGATGCGGATGCCGTACTCGCGCTGCACCAGTGCGCTCAGCTCCAGCAGGGCGATCGAGTCGTAACCGATCTCTTCGAACGACGTGCCGAGTGTCGTGACGTCCGTCCAGTCCACGCCGGCGTCTCCGGCCGAGGTTTCGAGCATGCGCTTGAGATCCAGCACGGTGAACTCGGTCATGCTTCCTCCAGGGGGTTCTCGATCCAAGCCGTGGGTCACGTCAGCCTCCGACCCGGGGTCCGGGCGCGTCCGGGAAGGGCAGCTCCTCCACGTCCACGTGGCCGAGCTCGGGGCGCGGGGCGAGCGGGGCGAGCTGGAAGACCAGGAACGCCTCGGTCTCCCCGTGGTTCTCGATCCGGTGCCGCTGACCGCGCCGCACCATCAGCGCTTCGTCGGCGGCCAGCGCGACCGGCTCACCGTCCACTTTGATCACCACATCGCCCCGGACGACGTAGAGGAACTTGTCCGAGTACGGGTTGTACTGCTCGGCGACGAACTCCTCCGGCTGGAGCGTCAGCGTGGCCAGGAAGCCCGCCGTCGCGTCCACGTTGCGCGGGCTGAGCATGATCCGCACCTGCCCGCCGATCCGGCGGATGGGCTCGACGTCCCCGCCCGCCACCTTGGTCACTTTCTGCTTGTGCATCCGTTTCTCCTTTTCAGGCCGGGGTTTCCGGACCGGTGGACCAGGTGTAGAACGGCATGGCCATCGAGTCCCGCAGATCCCGCCAGGTCGCCGGGTCGTAGCGCTCGAGGTGTGCGTCCAGCTCGGTGTTGATGGTGCGGAAATCGGGCCTCTCACGAGCTTTGCCGAGGCGTTCCAGCAGGTCGTCCGGCCCCTCGACGAGGTGGAAGTACAGGTCGTGGAACCGGAACAGCGTGCGCCGCGTGAGGCCGACTTCGTGCGGCATGTCACCGCGGTCGTGCTCGGCGAACAGCTCCGCGACCCGGTCGGCGTGTCCCGGCTTCAGCTTCAGCACGAACAGTGTCCTGGACGTCATTTCTCCTTCTCCTGTCGTGATCGGAGTGGTCAGGGCTGCCCGACGAGCGAGCGGACCACCGCGGACAGGGCCGCGTCGGCGTCCCCGATCGCCGGCCCCGCTTCACGCCAGGCGACGAAGCCGTCCGGGCGCACGAGGACGGCGCCGTCCCGGGAGATGCCCGTCTGCTCCGCCCACCGGTCACCGTCACCGGCGCGCGGCACGAGGTCGCCGGCGGGCCCGAGGCGGTGCACCCGCAGCGGAACGCCGGATTCCTTGGCCACCCGGACAGCCGCGTCGAACCAGCCGGACGCGTCACTTCCGGCGATGAAGACGAACCCGCCGCCGAGCAGGTCGAGCGTCGCGATTTCGGTTCCCTCGTGGTCGAACCAGCCGTGCGGCACCATGCTCCCGGGAGAACCGTCGAACGCCAGCGCCTCGGGCAGGACGCTCGCCGCCGGATCGCCGCCGTGCACGGCACCGGACGGGTAGCGGTACCCCGTGGCGACCACGATGAAGTCGCTGAGCTGCCGGCGTTCCTCGTCGGTCAGGCGGCGCGCCCGGGTGTTGAAGAGCAGCCAGGCCTGGTCCGCCGTGACCACGCCGACCGGACGGCGTTCCGCCTCGTAGCTGTCGAGCAGCTTCGCCCCCGCCCAGCCTTTCAGCACCGCGGCCAGCTTCCAGGCGAGGTTGTGCACGTCCTGGACTCCGGCGTTGACCCCGAACCCGCCGGCCGGCGGGTGGCAGTGCGCGGCGTCGCCGGCCAGGAAGATCCGGCCCGACCGGTACCGGTCGGCGACCATGTGCCGGGCTTCCCACGGGTTGATCGATTCGATCTCGACCTCGAGGTCCGGATCGCCGGCCACGGTCCGCACGACCTCGACCGCGCGTTCGGGCGTGAAGTCCGCCGGGCTCTGCCCGCGGTCCGGGTAGTAGATGGCCCCGATCATCCAGCGGCCCGGTTCGATGAACAGGACCAGCCCGGGCACCTCCTGGTTGAACAGCGAAAGGAAGGTGAAGGGCGGCTTGTCGCTGACGTCGATGTCCGCGCGGAAGATGATGCTGACGAAGTAGTCGGCGATCCCGTTGCTGCGCTCGCCGATTCCGGTGGCGGCCCTGATCGTGCTGCGGGCGCCGTCGGCGCCGATCAGGTACCCGGCACGGATCGAGGAGGTCTCCCCGGTCTCCCGGTCCGCCACCACCGCGGTGACGCCGTCTTCGTCCTGCGTGACGGAGACGACCTCGGTGCCGAACCGGATGTCGGCCCCGTGCTCCCGGGCGTCGCCCAGCAGGATCGGCTCGTAGTGGTCCTGACCGCACCACAGCGGCCAGCACGGGGTGAAGTCGTAGTACTGGACGTCGTGCTGCTCGAGCAGCGGCGAGTGCTCGTTCAGCGCGGCGATGGACGGCGTGCCGTACATCGCCAGCGGTGTCGCCCGCCCCGCCCGGACCTCGGCCACGTCCATGTCGCCGACGTTGACGAACTTCAGCCCCACGGCGCGGAACGCCGATTCGAGGCCGACCGTCCGGAAGAGTTCGAGCGTGCGCGAGTGCACGCCGGTGGCCCGGGGGATCTGCGAGATCGTCGATCGTTTCTCGATGACGATCGGCCGGATCCCCTGCCGGGCCAGGAACAGTGCCGCGGACAGGCCGACCGGGCCCGCTCCGGCGATCAGGACCTCGGTGTGTTCTTCCCGCATCGCGGGCCGCCTTTCTGCGGAATGGGGGCTGGTCATCGGACTGCCGCGACTTCCTCGACGTAGTCGACCCGGTAGAGGTGCATCTCCGGCGACGCGATCGCGCGGATGTCGGTGAAGTGCGGGTGCACCAGCGGGTTGCGGTGCATCGCTTCGAAGTGCTCCACGCTCCGCCACTGCGCGTAGTTGACGACGCGGGTCCCGTCCAGGCTCGAGTGGATGTTCGCCGAGATGAACCCGTCGACGTCGCGCATCACCGTTTCGGTGGCTTCGACGATCAGCTCGACCAGCCGCCGCTGGTTCTCCGGCGCGACCGTGAACACGTTGACCATGGTCACGACCTGCTGACCGACCTCGATGACCGACATGGACCTTCCTCCTCGTTCCCTGGTTTCCGCAGTTGGCACCGGCTCACCACGCCGGCTTGATTTCGAGATGCGCCCACCCGCGCGCTTCCGGTTTCCCCTGCAGCACGAACCCCGCCTCGTCGAACAGCTCGGTCCACTCGGCGAGCGTGCGTTCCTTCCCGCCGTAGAGCACCAGCGTGTCGATGTCGATGGCCTTGGCGTGGTCCCACTCGTCCAGCGGCGGCACGATCTGGTCGATCACGATCACGGTCCCGCCGGGACCGCCCATCGCCTCCCGGATCCGCCTGAGCACCGTGCCGGCCCGCTCGTCGGAAAGCCGGTGCAGCACGGACTTGAGGGTGTAGAGATCGCACCCGGCCGGCAGTTCGCCGGTGAACAGGTCGCCGGCGACGACCGTGACCCGCTCGGCCACCCCGTGCTCCGCCAGGACTTTGACCGCGGTGTCGAGGGCGTTCGGCTGGTCGAACAGCCAGCCGCGGGCGGGCGGCCGGTCCACGAGCATGCGCGCGAGGAAGTGGCCCGTCCCGGCGCCGAGGTCGGCGATCCGGTCGAACCGGTCGAGGCCGAGCCGGCCGACGAACCGGTCGGCGAGCCGCTTGCTGAAGTGCGTGAGGAACCCGGCGTAGAACCTCGCCAGCTCTTCGTCGTGCTCCAGGTATTCGTGGAAGGGCATGCCGAAGACCTGGTCGAACGCCGGCTCACCGGTGCGGACACTGTGGAGGATGCGGGCATAGGACTTGCGGACGAAGTCCATGTTGTGGAAGCGCACCATCGGCCGCAGCCCGCCGACGCGGGTGCTCACCAGTCCCTCGGCGAGCGGGGAGAGCGCGAAGCGGGAGTCCTCGAGCTCGGTGAAGATGCCCACGGCCGCCGCGCACCGCAGCACCCGGCGCAGCGCGGACGCGTCGGTCTCGGTCGCGGCGGCCAGCTCGGTGATCGGGACCGGACCGTCGGCGAGGAGATCCGCGATGCCGAGTTCGGCCAGCACCGAGATCACGTGCCAGACGTGTCCGCCGCTGCCGAGTACGGCGTTCTGCCGCTCCCGCAGCACATCGGCGTCCTCGCCGGTCCGGATGTCAGGCAGCTGAGTCATTCGCCCGCCCCTTTCTGTCCTCGGTGGCCGCGGATCCGGACCGGACGCCGTGGACGACCATGGCCGAGTTGAAGCCGCCGTACCCGCGGGCCAGCACGAGGGCCACCTCGACCGGGGCGGTCCGGGCCGCACCGGTCACGACGTCGAGGCCGTAGCCGGGGTCGACGTCGGTGACGTTCGTGGTCGGCGGGATGACACCGTCCCGGATGGACAGCAGGGCGGCGGCGACATCGAGCGGTGCGCCGCCGGAGTACAGCCGTCCGGTCATCGTCTTCGGCGCCGTGACCGGGACGCGCCTGCCGAACACCGCGGTGATCGCCGCCGCCTCGGCCTGGTCCAGCTCGGGCGTTCCCGCCGCGTCGGCGAACACGACGTCCACTTCGGCCGCCGTGACCCCGGCGTCGGCCAGCGCGAGCTCGATCGCCCGGCGCAGCCCCGGTTCCCGGCCCGTGCCCGGCTTCGGGTCGAAGGTGGCGGCGTACCCGGCGATCACCCCGTAGCCCCGGGCCGGCTCGGCACCGGACTCGTCGAGCGCTTCCAGCACCAGGATGGCGCCGCCCTCCCCGGCGACGTGCCCGCGGGCCGCCACGTCGAACGGCAGGTACGCCCGGCCCGGATCGTCGGCCGTGCTCAGCAGGCCGCTGGCCAGCTGGGCGACCCAGCCCCACGGGCACAGCACCGAGTCCATCCCGCCCGACAGCACCAGCGGGACGCCCTTGCGCACCTGCCGCCGGGCCTGCGCCACGGCGTCGAGGCCGCCGGCCTGGTCGGCCACGAGCACCCCGCTCGGGCCACGCATCCCGTGGCGGATCGACAGCTGCCCGCTGTTGACCGCGTAGAACCAGGCGAACGACTGGTAGGCACTCACGTACTCCGGACCGCTGCCCCACAGTTTTTCGAGTTCGCGGTGCCCGAAGTCGAACCCGCCGGACGCGCTGGCGGTCACCACTCCCATGGCGTACTCCGGGACCGTCTTCGGGTCGACGCGAGCGTCGGCGAGCGCCCAGTCCGACGCCGCCAGCGCGAGCCGGGTCATGTGGTCGGTCTGCGGCAGGAGCCGGCCGGAGATGTGCTCGCTCGCCTCGAAGCCGGTGATCTCCCCCGCCAGCCGGGCCGGGTACTGCGCCGGGTCGAACCGCGTGATCCGCCCGATGCCCGGCTCACCGCGCAGCGTCGCCGCCCAGTACTCCTCGACCCCCAGCCCGTTCGGTGCCGCCACGCCGATGCCGGTCACCACGACCGCGGCCGTCACGCCGTCCTGCTTTCCGGCCGGGTGAGCACCATCGCGCTCTGGAACCCGCCGAAGCCGCTGCCCACCGTCAGCACGGTGTCGGTCCGCTGTTCGCGGGCGACGAGCGGGACGTAGTCCAGGTCGCACTCGGGGTCCGGTTCGTGCAGGTTGGCCGTCGGCGGGATCATGCCGTGCTCGATCGCCAGCGCGGAAGCGGCGATCTCGATCGAGCCGATCGCGCCGAGCGAGTGGCCGATCATCGACTTGATCGAGCTGACCGGCACGCGGCGGGCGTGCTCGCCGAGTGCCCGCTTGAAGGCCGCGGTCTCGTGCCGGTCGTTCTGCTTCGTGCCGGAGCCGTGCGCGTTGACGTAGTCGATCGCTTCGGGAGCGACCCCGGCCTGCGCCATCGCCGCGGTGATCGCCTCGGCCATCTCCCGGCCGTCCGGCCGCAGCCCGGTCATGTGGAAGGCGTTCGACCGCGACGCGAACCCGGCGATCTCGGCGTAGATGTGCGCACCGCGGCGCCGCGCGTGCTCGTATTCCTCGAGGACGAACATCGTCGCGCCCTCGCCGAGCACGAACCCGTTGCGGCTGAGGTCGAAGGGACGCGAGGCGTGTTCGGCGTCGTCGTTGCGCGGGGTGGTGGCCTTGATCGCGTCGAAGCAGGCCATGGTGATCGGCGAGATGGGGGCGTCGGTCGCGCCGGCCAGCATCACGTCGGCCGCGCCCTCGCCGATGAGCTGGTGGGCGTGCCCGACCGAATCCAGGCCGGACGTGCACCCGGTCGACACGACCGTGGCCGGTCCCTCCGCCCCGGTCTCCCAGGCGACCTCCCGGGCGAACGAGCTCGGCACCAGGTAGTCGTAGAGGTGCGGAACCGCGTACTTGTGGTCGGTCAGGTGCTGCCGTCCCCCGTCGCTGACGACGACGTACTCCCGTTCGAGGCTCATCGTGGCGCCGACGGCCGTGCCGACGCTCACGCCGAGGCGGAACGGATCGAGCTCGTCGCGTTCGAGACCGCTGTCGGCGAGGCACTCGCGGGTGCACACCACCGCGAGCTGCGCCGCCCGGTCCATCCGGCGGATCTCCTGGGGACCCAGCCCCGCCGCCACCGGATCGAAGTCGATCTCGGCGGCCACCTGCGAGCGGAACGGCGAAGGGTCGAAGAACGTGATCCGGCGCGTCGCGGTACGCCCCGCCGTGATCAGTTCCCAGAACGATTTCGTGCCGATTCCCCCCGCGGTCGTCACCCCGATTCCGGTGATCACGACTCTGCGCGCAACCGTCATGATATTTCCATCCATCTCATTTGCCGGTGAACCCCAGTGATCATTTCGTTTTCGCCGGACGGCCCGGCAACCCGGAAATCGCGATGCAGACTCCCGCGAAGCCCAGTACTCCGCAGACGACGGCGGTGGTGTGCATGGCCGAGAGGAAAGCCGTGTCCGCCGCCGGGAGCAGCCGCTGAGCGGCGGGCCCCAGCCGGCCGGCGATCGCGTGCGTCGCGGCGATCGAATCGCCTGCCGCCGCCCGGACCGGCCCGGGCAGGGCCGCGAGAACGCCGTCCACGTGGTGCCGGTAGCTGACGGCGAGGACGGAACCGAGGGCGGCCAGGCCCAGTGCGCCCCCGACGTCACGGGCCAGGTTGGCGACCGCCGAGCCCATTCCGGCGTTCTCCCTCGGCACCCTGGCCATGATGATTCCGGTGGCGGGCGAAATCACGTGCGCCATTCCGGCACCCTGCAGGAAGAAGATCACCATGGGCAGCCAAAGCGGCGAATCCGCCGTGAGGAAGGTGTAGGAGAAGAAACACGCGGTGGCGGTCGCCATTCCGGCGGAGACCACGACCTTGGGCCCGAATTTCCTGGCCAGTGCCGGGGCGCCCGGGGAGAACACGGCGAGCCCGACCGCGAGCGGCAGCACCGACAACCCGGTGCGCAGCGCGGAGAACTGCCGGACGCTCTGGAAGTAGAGCATCACGAACAACGTGACGCCGAAGATGCCGACGAACGCCAGCGCCACGACCGAGGCCGCGGCCGAGAACCGCGGATCACGGAACAGCCGGACGTCGAGCGCGGGCCGGTCGCGGCGCCGCGCGTGCCACACGAAGCCGCCGAGGACGGCGAAGCCGGCGACGATCGGGACGAGCACCGGCCACCTCGCCCAGGAACCGAGGCTGCCGCCCTCCATGATGCCGAAGATCACCAGGAAGATCCCGGCGATCGACAACAGCACGCCCACCGGGTCCAGCCGGTCGCGCCGGTCCGATCGCGCGAGCGGCGCGTACCGCGTCACCCCGGCCAGTACCACCAGCACGATCGGCACGTTCACCAGGAAGATGGCGCCCCACGGGAAGTTGTCGAGCAGCGCGCCGCCCACGATCGGCCCCAGTGCCATCGCGGGACCGGCCGAGGCCGCCCATACGCCGATCGCCTTGGGCCGCTCTTCGGGACCGAAGACGTGGGTGATGATCGCCAGCGTGGAAGCCGGGATGGCGGCACCGCCGACGCCCATCACGGCCTGCCACCCGATCAGCATCCCGGGGGACGCCGAGAAAGCCGCCCCGAGGGCCCCGAGCCCGAAGACGCCGAGCCCCGCCAGCAGCATCCGGCGGTGCCCGTACCGGTCCCCCAGGGTGCTCCACGTCACGAGCAGCGTGCCCAGCAACAGCGTGAAGGCGTTGACCGCCCAGACGATCTCGGTCTGCGTGGCGCCGAGCCCGCGGCGGGGATCGGTCAGCACGCGGATGCCGACGTTGACGATCGTGGTGTTGAGGATGGTCAGCATGAACGCCGTGACCAGGAAGAACAAGATCAGCCAGCGGCGCGGGTCCCGGTGCTCGGCCGGGCCGGCGCGGTCCGGTTCGATCCCGGGGAGCGTGAACTGCCGGGTCATGGTCATCTCCCCTGGTCGAGGAAGGCGGCGACCGACGCGGCGATGCCGGGGACGTCGAGGCCGTGCGCGGCGTTGAGCGCGAAGGCGGATCCGTACTGCCGCAGTTCCTGGTCGCGGCCGACCCCGAGAGCGCGGATCCGGTGGGGAACGTCCTCCAGTGCCTCGCCGGCGAGGTGCGCCGACGTGCCCGCGAGATACGGTTCGACGAGCACGAGGTCCTGCTGGTCGGCGAGCAGGACGGCAGCCCGCAGCCCGGTCCGGTCGAGCGGGCGGACCGTGGCCGCGTACGCCACGGTGACGTCCAGGTTCGCGGTCGCGGCCAGCACGCGGCCGAGCATCGGCCCGACCGCGAGCACCACTCCCCGGCGGCCTTCCCGGACGATGCGCAGGCGCCCGGACGGATCCACCGGCTGCGGTTCGGTGTTGCTCTGGATCGACAACCGCACATACACGCGCCCTTGCGCGGCGTAGGCGGACCGCAGCAGTGCCGCCGCCTCGTCCGGGTGCCCCGGGACGTGCACGGTCCAGCCGTGCAGGCTGTCCAGCAGCGCGACGTCGCTGGGCGACTGGTGACTGCGGCCGACCGCGTACATGTCGTACGAACCGCCGAAGCTCACCAGCACGGCTCCGACGTCCTGGTGCCCGAGGTCGATCTTGATCTGCTCGAACGGCCGCTCGACGAGGAACGGCGGGAACGTGTGCACGACCGCGCGCATCCCGGCCAGGCCGAGGCCGCCGGCGACCCCGATCATGAGCTGCTCGCGGATCCCGACGTTGAAGACCCGGGTGGGGTGGCGCTCGGCCGCGGCGTGCAGCATGGGCACGGAGATGTCGGCCAGCACCAGCGCCAGGCGGGCATCCTCGTCCATCGCGTCGGCCAGGGTGGTGGCGAAGGCCGTCCGCATCGCGGGCGTCATCATGACCGGCTGCGGACCGTCGGCCTGCCCGGCCTTCGCGCCCCACTGAGCGGGCCGGCTGCCGTTGGTCGTGGTGAACACGGAACTGGTCATCACGGCTCCTTGTCCTTGTACGGGCTCTGGGCGACGACCACGGTGGGCGCCCCCGGCTCGGCCGGCCGGGTCAGCGCGGCGCGCAGGGCTTCGTGGTCGTGGGCGTCGACGGTGTGCGCCGACCAGCCCTCCACGACGAACCGGCGGGCGATTCCGCCGGGCCAGCCGAGACTGGCCGTGCCGTTGTCGACGACGATCACGGTGAGCCGGTCGAGCCCGAACCGGGCGGCCGCGGAAATCGCCTCGTGGTTGCTGCCCTCGTCGAGTTCGCCGTCACCGATGAGGACGACCACCCTGGCCGGCAGGTGCTGGGTACGCAGCCCCAGTGCGACACCGACACCGATCGGCAGGCCGTGGCCGAGGGACCCCGCGCCGATCTCCACGCCGGGGACGAGCCGGTGATCGGGGTGGAAGCCGAGCAGGGAGCCCGCGGTACCCCACGAGCTCAGCGTTTCCGGTTCGAGAAACCCCTTGGCCGCAAGCACGGCGTAGTAGGAGGAAGGACCATGTCCTTTGGAGAGAAGGAATCTGTCCCGGGCCGGGTCGTCGACCCGGTCCGGCGCGACGTCGAGCACTTCGTCGTACAAGACCCAGAGAATATCCATTGTGGACGCTGAGGCACCGGCATGCTTTTCGTCGCCGGTCATCCGCGCCATCAGGCCGGGCAGATCCGCGTAGCCCAGGCTCGTCACGGTGGTCATGCCGCAATTCTGCGGCGCCACCGGCGTCGGCCGAAAGGTATCGATCGGTGTCGGACGATACCCACGCGCACCGTTCGATACAGAAAACCGTTGTCCTGAAAGGAAAATCCGGGCATGCCGGAGGGGCCTGCCGCTCGCGGGGATGGGGGCTCCCCCACGGTAGGAGCGGCAGGCCCCTGCTCGGATCCGCCGGACGGCGCGTCAGTCCGGCGTGTTACCGCTTCCCTTTCCGGTCAGGATCGGGGAGTACACGTTGTCGTAGGTCAGCATCATCATCATGCCGGCCTTCGAGTGGTCCAGGTTGTGGCAGTGGTCCATCCACACACCGGGGTTGTCGGCCAGGAAGGCGAACGTGTAGGTCTCCCCCGGCGCTATGTCCAATGTGTCCGTCCAATACGGAGCTCCGGTCGTCGCCTGGCCGTTGCGGGACAGCACGAGCGCGTGGTGGCCGTGCAGGTGCATCGGATGGTTGTTGTGGCTGCGGTTCACGATCGTTTCCCGGACGAGGTCGCCCTCGTGCACCACGAGCATCGGGGTGTCCGGGAAGCTCGCGCCGTTGATGGTCGGGGTCTGGGCCCAGATACCGTCGTAGAAGCCCAGCCGGTCGTCGAGGATGAGGTCGAACGTCCGGTCGAACCGGCTCGACGGGCCGAACGGGGCCGGTCCGGGCGTGCCGTACGACATGGGGTCGAACGCCGGCGCGTTCGCGGCCACCGGCGGGACGTCGCCCTGGCCGTCCGGGCTGAACAGCTCACCGTCCTGCGGGCTCGCGAGCGCCATCAGCCGCACCGGGTGGTCCGGCATCGTGAAGGAGAGGTCGTAGCGTCCGCCCGAGGCCAGCAGCAGGCGTTCGTCCCGGATGTCCGTGGGCCCGTTGAGATCGGTCCCGTCGATCGCGGTCACCCGGTACGCCGTGCCGGCCAGCGCGAGGTTCCGCGCTTCGGCCCTGCCGGACCCGCCCACCGGGTTGTTGTCGGTGTTGATCAGCCGGATCTTCACCTGGGTGCCGGGCTTGACCACGTGCCGCTGCAGCGTCGTGGACGTCCCGAACCCGGTGAGGTTCCAGGGCTGCCACGTGTGCACCTGTTCGGTGAACTCGACGCCGGGCTCCGCCGCGGCCGGAGCGGCCGACCCGGTGCCAGGGGTCAGCTCCTTCGGCAGCACCACCAGCGAGCCGAACAACCCGATGCGGACGAGCTCGAACGGGTCGTTGTGCGTGTGGTACCAGAAGGTGCCGACCTGGTGCGCGCGGAACCGGTAGGTGTAGGACTCACCGGGCTTGACCGCGTTCATGGTGACCCCGGGGACGCCGTCCTCCGCGTTGGGCACGTCGAGGCCGTGCCAGTGCAGCGAAAGGCTGTCCCTTGCCTCGAGCGGGTGATGGGCGGGCAGGTTGTTCACGAGGGTGATCTGGACCAGGTCGCCCTGGTGAAAACGCAGTTCGGGGCCCGGGACCTGGTCGTTGAAGGCCATGCCGTCGACCACTTTGCCGTCGCTCAGCGTGATCTTCTTCGGCGCCGCCTTCAGGACGAACGTGACGTCCGGCTTGCCGGTGATGTCCCCGGTCAGCGTCGTCGCGTCGATCATCCCCGGCATGCCCGCCATCCCGGCCATGTCACCCATGGCGGGGACGGGGCCGCCGCCGTAGTCGACCGCACCCGCGGACGACATGCTCAGCGTTTCCGGGATGACACTGGCCGCCGCCCAGGAAGCGGCCGTGCCGGCGCCCAGTGCCGTGACGACCACCGCGGCCGTGGCCAGCCGGACGAGCCGCCGGCCCCGGGTCAGCGGCCGGGCGTCCGGCTCGCGGCGCAGCCGGACGAGCCTCGCCTGCCGCAGCCACGCCGGGACCACCGCCAGCACGACCGGCCCCCAGAACACCAGCGCCACGACCGGGGTCAGGTTGTCCGGCCTGGTCAGCAGATCGAAGATCAGCACCATCAGGGCGGCCACCGCGGTCACGTGGACGGGCACGACGAGCGACGGCGCGGAGGCGTCGGCGCGAAGGCCGGCCGGCGTCGGGAGGTCCGGATCACCGGCCGCCACCGCTGCCCGCGCCAGCCGCCGAAGCCGCGGAACGGTCCAGCCGAACACCCCGGCCAGCGGCGCGACGATGAGCGGAAGCATCACCGTGACCCTCGGCTCGACCAGGTCCCAGGCTTCCGTCCAGATGATCACGGTGGCCACCACCAGCACCACCAGCATGAAGGTGGCGAACCCGATGACCACCTGGGTCGTGCGGGCACCCCGCCGGAGCTTGCCCGTCGTCGGACGGTAGGTGAGCCGGCCTGCCCGGTAGCCCGCGATGAGCCACAGCAGCAGCGCCAGCCCGGGCACGATGGAAAACAAGTCGTTCAATGCGACGTACATAACGGTGGATCCCCCGCTGACTCGGAATTCACTTCCGATGACGAGCGTAGCCAGCCGGCCGCCGAATTTGATCCGCACAGCACCGGCTGCCGGATACGGGATATCGCGCAGGAACACTACGCTCGTCGGCGTAGACGGGAATGAATGGAGGTATCGAAAGATACCCGGTTTTCGCGTGGTTCAGACGTGCCCGACGCGGACGAGACCCGTTTCGTAGGCCACGACGACCAGTTCGGCCCGATCGCGGGCGTTCAGTTTGGTCATCGCCCGGTGCACGTGGGTCCTGGCCGTTTCGGGGCTGATCGACAGCCGCCTGCCGATCTCGGCGTTGCTCAGGCCGCCGGCCACCTGCGCCATCACTTCGCGCTCACGGTCGGTCAGCACGGCCAGCCGTTCCGGACGGGTCGGCCCTGGTGAGCCGGTCGCCACGAAGTGGGAGATGAGCCGGCGGGTCACCGACGGCGACAACAGGGAGTCACCCGCGGCCACCACCCGCACCGCGCGCCGGAGCTCTTCCGGGTCGATGTCCTTCGAGAGGAATCCACTGGCTCCCGCGCGCAGGGAACGGAAGACGTATTCGTCCATTTCGAACGTCGTCAGCACGACCACCCGGCAGCCGGCGAGCTCGGGATCGGCGCTGATCTGCGCGGTCGCCTCGAGGCCGTCCATCTGCGGCATCCGGACGTCCATCAGCACCACGTCCGGTTTGACCGACTTCACCATCCGCACCGCGTCGAGCCCGTTACTCGCCTCGGCGACGACGAGAATGTCGTCGCCGTTTTGCAACAGTCCGCGAAGTCCTTCCCGAACCAGTGCCTGATCATCGACAAGTGCCACGCGGATCACCACAATGGGATCGTACAAGCATGCCATTCCGGCGTCGACGATCAGGGGACCGTGGTGGGTGAAGTGACCGGTGTGCGCGCACCGTGGTCCGAGCGGTTCCGGAGGCCGATTCCGCGGACGAGCCGGTTGACGGCCGATGTCGTGCTCGCCGTCGTGGTGGCCGCGGCGGTGACCGTGGCGGTCGGCGTGGCGCACGGTCCGGGCGCGCGCCCGCCGGATGCCCTGGCCTACTCGCTGGCCCTCGCCATCGGGGTGGTGATGCTCGGCAGGCGGCGCTGGCCGGTCGGCATCCTCGTCGCCACCGTCATCCTGCTGTTCACCTACTACTTCCTCGGCTACCCCGGGATCCAGCCGGCGATCCCGCTCGCCGCCGCCGTCTACTCGACGGCCGCGTCCGGGCGGCTCGCGTCGTCCTGGCTGATCGCGGGGTGGGCGCTCGTGTCGTCGGCGTTCATGTTCACCTTTCACCTGCGCGAGCCGTTCCTCCAGGTCGTCAACGACACGGTCGACGAGACGGCGCTGCTGGTCGTGGTGATCCTCCTGGCCCAGGTCAGCCTGAACCGGCAGCAGCGGCTCGCCGAAGCGCAGGCACGGATCGCGAAGGCGGAGACCGACCGTGAACGCGAAACGGCCAGGCGGGTCAGCGACGAACGGCTGCACATCGCCCGGGACGTCCACGACATCGTCGCCCACACCATCTCGGCGATCGCCATCCAGGCGGGTTTCGTCCAGGAACGCCTCGGCGACGACGCCCCCGACGCCAAGCGCGCCGCCGGCGAGATCCGCGCGGCCGCGCGCGAAGCCATGACCGAGCTGAAGGCGCTGCTGGGCCTCCTGCGCAACGACCACTCGTCGGACCCCGTGCCGGTGCCGGGCCTGGACCAGCTCGACCAGCTGATCTCCGTGACCCGGGCGGCCGGCCTGGAGGTCTCTGCTTCGCTGTCCCTCGGTCCCGAGCCGCTGTCCGCCGCGGTGGAACTGACCGTGTACCGCATCGTGCAGGAAGCCCTGACCAACACGGTCCGGCACGCCCGCGCGGGCCGGGTGACGGTGTCGGCGCACCGCGGGCACGGAGTCGTGACCGTCGAAGTCGTCGACAACGGAAGGGGCGGCCGGCACGTCCAGCTCGACCGCTTCGGGCACGTCCGCAGCGGCCACGGCCTGATCGGCATGACCGAACGGGCGCACATGCTCGGCGGCACCCTCGCCGCCGGCCCCACGGCCGCCGGCGGCTTCCGCGTGTACGCCAGCCTGCCCCTGCCCGAGGATTGACCCCGGCGGCTTGACTACGCGAGACCGCCGTTGCTCCGGATTCGCGCAGTCCTGCGGCACACCGAGGCGTCCCAACGGCGTGCCGCGCCGGGGCCGGCGCCCTCGCCCAGTCAGAGCCAAGAGCGCCGACCCCGGCCGGGGCGGACCTGTGTCAGGCGGTTACCGCTGCAACGTCAGCACGCCCGGCCGCCAGGGCAGGTGGTTGTAGTCGGTGCCGTCGGAGCTGGGGCTCCTTCCCTGGTAAAGGAGCTGCAGATTGCAGGGGTCGACGGTCTTGGTCTGATCGGGGTTGGTGCGGACCAGGTCGCCGTGGCTGATGTCGTTGGTCCAGGTGGCGCCGCTGTTGGCCTTGCCCGCGAAGGGGTTGCTCTCGGTGGCCGCCTGCGGGGTCCAGGTGCCGCCCAGGCTGGTGGCGGTGAAGGAGCGGAAGTAACGCCCGTTCGCACCCATCGCCTCGACGAGCATGAGGTACTGGTTCTGGTCCTTGACCTTGTAGACCTCGACCGCTTCGAAGAGGTTGGCCGTCGTGTCGCTCATGATCGTCGTGTAGGACGAGCCGAAGCTGCCCGGGAAGTTCCCGATCGGCATGCTCGCCCGGTAGATCTTGCCGTTGTCGCCGGCGAAGAACAGGTACATGTTCGCGCCGTCACCGATGAGAGTCTGGTCGAGCGGAGCTCCACCGGGGATGGTGCCGGTGAACAGCTCCTGCGGTGCCGACCAGCCGTTGGCGTTGGCGGGGTCGCTCGACGTCCGGTAGCTGAAGGTCGTCGGGCCCCACTGGTAGGCGAGCACCCAGATGTTCTTCGGGGCGAAGTAGAGCAGCGTGGGGGCGACGGTGCCGATGTTCATCCCGTTCTGGCCGGCCGAGGCCATGTCGGACCAGTTCGTGAACGGGGTGAAGGCCATCGAGCCGTACGCCCCCGCCGAGTTGGTCGTCGACCCGTAGACGAGGTGCTTGCCGTTGTAGACGACGCTGCTGAAGTCCTTGAGCGCGAGCCAGTCCGGCTTCGGGTTCGCCAGCGAGCCCGTCGAGGACCAGTGGTACGTCGACGGAAGGGAACACGAGCTGGTGTCGCCCAGCCGGACCAGCTGCCACTGCTGGTTGGCCCCGTTCCAGTCGCCGTATTGGACGACGGCCGCTCCGTCCGCGGTCGACGCGCCCGTCACCTCCACGGCTTTGCCGCTGTTGCGGTTGATCAGCCTGAGGTAGCCGCCGTCGGAGTCGGTGAGGCTGAATTGCTGGTTGGTTCCGTTGAGATCCGTCCACTGCTGGACTTTCGCGCCGTCGGCGGTCGACCAGTTGCCGATGTCGAGGACCTTGCCGGAGTTCTTCGACTTCAGCCGGTAGTAGCCGTTGCCGGAGTCCACGAACTGCCACTGCTGGTTGGCTCCGTCGTGGCGCGACCACTGATTGATCGCCGCTCCGTCGGCGGTGGAAACACCGGAGACGTCCATCGCCTTGCCGCTGTTGCGGTTGACCAGCACGTACCAGGCACTCGTGTCGACGGTCGCCGCCGACGCCGCACCGGTGTTCAGCACGACCGCCGCGGTCGCCGCGAGGACGATCGTGAGCAGGGTGATCAGTGTGCGCGTTAGCGCTAACATTCTTGTCGTGGAATGCATTCGCATCAATTTCTCCGGAATCTTCGATTCGGGCTGATCAACGCGGAGTTTCCCGCAAATGTAGTCAGCTCTTCCGCCAGAGTCAACGGCAGTTCCCTTGTCGAATGGAATTCGACAAGGGAACTGCCGACTTCGAAATAGCGAAATCGTCGACGCGCCGAAACTTTCGGTGTCAGCGCTTGCCGGTGGCGGACGCGCGCCCGGCCCGGGCCGCCAGGACGGCGAAGGCCGCCCGCAACTCCGGCGGGCCGGCCACTTCGATCTCCGCGTCGAAGCGCGCCAGGCCGGCGGCGAGCGCCGCCCACGACCAGGATCCGCCGACCAACCTCGTCCTCCCCGGTGCGACCTCCTCGACAACACCGTCGCCCGCGAACGGTGCCACTTCCGCGATCGGCAGGCCGAGGACCACCTCTCCCCGGCACGGCCAGACGTCGGCGGTGGTGGAGCCTTTGAACCGCGCGGCGAGGAACGCCCCGACGTCGCCGCCCGGCACCTCCCGCGGGGCGAACCGCGGCCCGTTCGGCGTGCGCAGCGTCATCCGGTCGGCACGGTAGGTCCGCCAGTCCTCCCGGCCGGCGTCCCAGCCGACCAGGTACCACCGTCCGCTCCGGGCGACGAGGTGGTGCGGCTGCACCCGGCGCGGCGGACCCGGGTCCGCCGGCCGGGACGGTGACTCGTAGCCGAACCGGACCTCCTCGGCGGCCCGGATCGCCGAGCTCAGCGCGAGCAGGACGTCCGTGTCGACCTGGGTGGCGCGTCCGGCCGCGGTGATCTCGAGCAGGTCGACGCGCTGCCGCAGGCGCGCGGGCATCACCTGGCGCACCGTGGCCAGCGCCCGCGCGGCGGCTTCCTCGATGCCCGCGCCGGTGCCGACGGCGATCCGCAGCGCCACCGCGAGCGCGACCGCCTGTTCTTCGTCGAACAGCAACGGCGGCATCCGGCTGCCGGCCTCGAGCCGGTAGCCACCCTCCGGCCCCTTGACCGCCTGGACGGGATAGCCGAGCTCGCGCAGCCGGTCGACGTCGCGGCGCACGGTCCGTTCGCTCACGCCCAGCCGGTCGGCCAGCAGCGAGCCCGACCAGTCCCGGCGGACCTGCAGCAGGGACAGCAGCGAGAGCAGGCGGCCCGAGGTCGCCGTCGAGGAAGCGGTCGGCATGAGTTTCATGCTGCCACGAGAAGCGGACGTTCCCTGACCGCTACCGCTGACATCGTGGCTCTCGTCGCCGGAAACCTCCGGCCGCTACCCCTCGCGAAGGACCGGAACACCATGTCGCTCAACGCTGTCGCCCACCTGAACTTCACCGGACAGGCCCGCGCGGCCCTGGAGTTCTACCAGTCGGTCTTCGGCGGCCAGGCCACCATCGTCACCTACGGCGACTTCGGCCTGCCCGCCGAACTGCCCGACGCGGGCAAGGTGGTGTTCGGCCAGGTCACCGCGGACAACGGCTTCAGCGTCATGGCCTACGACGTCCCCGGCACCGACGGACCGGCCACCCCGGCCACGCCCACCACCCGCCGCGAGAACGGCACCACGATCACGAAGGAGCCGTTCTTCCTCTCCGTCCGCGGCGCGACCGTCGACGAGGTTTCCCCGGTGTGGAAGGGCCTCGCCGAAGGCGCCACCGTCATCGAAGAGTTCGGCCCGGCTCCCTGGGCGCCCGCGTTCGGGATGCTGGCCGACCGCTTCGGCGTCACCTGGATCATCGACGTCGCGGCCGGATACGCCCAGGGCTGAGCATCGTCCACCGGGCCCTCGACCACGGCGTCGGCGCCGGCGTCACGAAGTGGCGGGCAACAGCCGGAACGTCTTGCGGTACTCGCTCGGGCTGACCTTCACCGTCTGCGCGAACTGGACGCGGAAGTTGCTGGGTGACGGGAAGCCGACCTGGCCCGCGATGCGGTCGATCGTGTGGTCGGTGAGCTCCAGCAGCTCCTGGGCGTGCCGGATGCGCACCCCGGTCAGCCACTGGATCGGGCTCTGCCCGGTCTCGGCGTGGAAGTGCCGGGTCAGCGTGCGGGCGCTCATCCCCGCCGCGTCGGCGATGTCGGCGAGCGTGAGCGGGCGGTGGGCGTTCTCCTCGATCCACGCGAGCGCCTTTTCCAGGGTCGCGGTCTGGTACGTCGGGCGGTTGCGGAGGATGTACCGGCCCTGCCCGCCGGTGCGTTGCAGGGGCGCGACGGCGAGCCGCGCGGCGTCGGCGGCGACCGCGACACCGTAGTCGCGCTCGACGAGGTGCAGGCACATGTCCAGCCCCGCCGACGCGCCCGCGGACGTCAGGATCTGCCCGTTGTCGACGTAGAGCGCGTCCGGGTCGACGCGGACGGCCGGGTACCGGCGGGCCAGTTCGTCGGTGGCGAGCCAGTGGGTGGTCGCCCGCTGCCCGTCGAGCAGGCCGGCCTCGGCGAGGGTGAAGGCGCCGACGCAGATCGAAGCGACCCGCGATCCGCGGGCCACCGACGCGCGCAGGAATTCGGCCACGCCGTCCGGTAGCGGCCGGCCCGGATCGTTCCGGCCGGGAACGACGACGAGGTCGGCGCGCTCCACGTCGTCGAGCCGCGCCTCGACGTTGAGCCGCACCGGTCCGGCGCCGACGACCGGGTCCGGACCGGCGACGACGATCCGGTAGCCGCCGCGGCCGTCCGGCAGCCTGGCGCGCCCGAGCGTCTCGATCGGCGTGGCCAGATCGAAGGCGATCACATCGTCGAGCGCGAGCACCGCAACCGTGTACATGCAGCAAAAATACCCCGCCGGCCCCGGTGGCCAAATCCAGGCGCCCCACCGCGTGATCGCCACCACCCAGGCGAAAGCCGTGAATGGCACATTGAGGGACTTGAAGTCCCTCAATGTGCCATTCACGGCTTTCAGACGCGGCAGGGCCGTGGTTCAGCGGTACTCGGGTGCCCAGCGCGTCCGCCGGACCGCGTCCGCCACCTCGTCTTCGCTCAGCTCCGGGGCGACGCCGTCCTTGACTGCCTGGACCGCGACCGCCGTCGCGATGCGCGTCGCGATCTCCGGGACGTCCTCCCACGCCGGCAGCAGCGGCTCGTCCGGGTCGGCGAGCGCCGGCGACGCTTCGCCCAATGTCCTGGCCGCCACCCGCATCATCTCGTCGGTGACCCGGGTCGCCCGGGCGGCCGTCACCGCCAGCCCCATCGCCGGGAAGATGTAGACGTTGTTGCACTGGGCGACCCGGCGCGTCTTCCCGCCGCGTTCGACCGGCGCGAACGGAGAGCCGGTCGCGACGAGTGCCCGCCCGCCGGTCCACTCGTCCAGCTCCCGCGGATGCGCTTCGGCCCGGCTGGTCGGGTTCGACAGCGGGAAGATGATCGGCCGGTCGGTCTTGCCCGCCATCTCCCGGACGATCTCCTCGGTGAACGCGCCGGCCGCCGTGGACAGGCCGAGCACCACCCCGGCGTCGACGTGGTGGACCACGTCGGCCAGCCCCGTGCCGTCCCAGTCTTCGACGCGCTTCGCCGGCTGCGCGAACCGGCGCTGCCCGTCCGAAAGCCCCGTCCGGTCGTCGGTGAGCAGCCCGTCGATGTCCACCACCCAGATCCGCTCCGCGGCTTCGGCGTCGGACAGGCCCTGCGCCACCATCTCCTGGCGGATCATCTCCAGCACGCCGATCCCCGCCGACCCCGCGCCCAGCATGACGACCTGCTGCTCGGCCAGCGGACGCCCGGCGACCCGCGCCGCGCCCTGCAACGCGCCGAGCGTGACCGCCGCGGTGCCCTGGATGTCGTCGTTGAACGTGAGCATCCGGTCGCGGTAGCGCTCGAGGATCGGCAAGGCGTGCGGTGTCGCGAAGTCTTCCCACTGCAGAAGAACTTCCGGCAGTTCCTCGCGCACCGCCGTCACGAACTCGTCCACGAAGGCGTAGTACTCGTCGTCGCCGATCCGGCGGTGGCGCCAGCCGAGGTAGTTCGGATCCTCCAGCCGCTCGACGTTGTCCGTGCCGACGTCCAGCACGACCGGCAACGTCCGCGCGGGGTCGATGCCGCCGATGAGCGTGTACAGCGACAGCTTGCCGATCGGGATCCCCATGCCCCCGATCCCCTGGTCTCCCAGACCGAGGATGCGCTGCCCGTCGGTCACGACGATGACGTCCACGTCCCGGTCCGGGCGGTTCCGGAGCACCTCGCGCAGCCGGCCGCGATCGGGGTAGGCGACGAACAGGCCGCGCGGGCGCCGGTAGATGTCGCTGAACCGCTCGCACGCCTCCCCCACCGTGGGTGTGTAGACGATCGGCAGCATCTCCTCGATGTGCCCCGCGAGGAGCCGGTAGAACAACGTCTCGTTGCGGTCCTGCAGCGCCCGCAGGTAGATGTGCCTGTCCAGGTCGTCACGACGACGGGAGAACTCCTGGTAGGTGTGCGCCACCTGGTCGTCCAGCGTCTTCACCGCATACGGCAGCAGGCCGAGCAGCCCCAGCTCGGCGCGTTCCTCCCGGGTGTACGCGGTCCCTTTCGTCGTGAGCGCGTCGAACAAGCTGTTGTGTCCTTTGTGTACCATCAGCGTCTCCGCGGGCCGGTTTCGTCGTCCGGGCACGACACTGCCACATCGGACGGGCCGGTGCCGATCACCGGCGGCGCCGAGGGTTCCCGGGCTCCGGTCCGCTCGGCACCGACGCCCGCCGCCACGACGAACGCGATCCCGGCCACCGCACCCGCGTCCGGAACCTGGTGCAGCACAACCAGTCCGATCGCGAGCGCGAGGGCCGGCTCGAGGCTCATGAGCGTCCCGAACGCGGCCGTGGTGAGGCGCCGCAACGCGAGCATCTCCAGGCTGAACGGCACCACCGGAAGCAGGACGGCGAGCCCGAGCCCGGCCAGCAGAAGCTGCCACGTCAGGTGCACGAACACCGCGGGCCCCGACACCAGCGTGGCCACGATCCCGGCCACCGGCATCGACACGGCCAGTCCGCGCACGCCGGAAACCTCGTCGCCGACCCACTGCGTCAGCAGGATGTAGCAGGCCCAGCACACCGCCGCCGCCAGCGCGAAACCCACGCCCGGCAGGTCCGCGCCGCCGTGCCACGGCTGGGTCAGCAGGACCACGCCGGCCGCCGCGAGGACCGGCCACAGCTTCCGGCCCCCGTGGCCGCGGACGACCGCCACGGTCAGCGGCCCGAGGAACTCGAGCGCGCTCGCGGTGCCCAGGGGCAGCCGGGCGACCGCTTGCATGAACAGCATGGTCATCCCGGCCGTGACCACGCCCAGCGCCACGCAGGCGACCAGGGTCTTCCGCCCGAACGAGGACAGCCGCGGTCTCACCGCGACGGCGAGCAGCACCCCGGCCCAGGCGAGCCGCAGCCACGCGGCGCCTTCGGGGCCGACGCGGTCGAACAGGCCGACGGACACGGCGAGACCGAGCTGGACGCACAGCATGGCCGCGACCGCGAGGGCCGCGCCGGAGCGGGGTGAGGGTGGCACGGCTCCAGGAAATACCGCGGACACCGTTCGCGTCCACTTGCCGATAGTGGACATACCGTTCAGGAATCATGAACAATCAGCGGGTGGACACGCGCAGGCTGCGGTATCTCCTCGAACTGTCGCGGCACGGGTCGATGCGGGCGGTGGCGGATGTGCTCGGCACCACGACGTCGACGGTCTCCCAGCAGATCGCCGCGCTGGCGCGGGAGGCCGGGGCGCCGCTGCTCGAACCCGACGGCCGCCGCGTGCGGCTGACCCCGGCCGGGCAGCGGCTGGCCGACCACGCCGTGACGATCCTGGCCGCCGTCGAGGCCGCCCGGGCCGACCTCGACCCGCACGCCGCACCGGCGGGGACCGTCCGCGTCGGCGGGTTCGCCACGGCGGTCCGGCGCTCGGTGCTGCCCGCCATGGCCGACCTCGCCGGGAACCACCCTCGTGTGCGGGTCGTCGTCAGCGAGTACGAGCCCGCCGAAGCGCTGGCCGCCCTGCTCGCGGACGACCTCGACGTGGCGCTCGTGTACGACTACGACCTCGCGCCCGCCACCACGGACCCCGCGCTCGCCGTCAGTCCACTGTGGACGACACGGTGGAGCCTCGCCGTCCCCGCGGCCGGCGCGCACCGGGTGCGCGGCGAAGGAACCCTCGCCGTCTTCGACGCCTTCCGCGACCACGACTGGATCGGCAACTCCCGCAACACCGCCGACGAGGACGTGGTCCGCACGCTCGCGTCCATGGCGGGGTTCACGCCCCGGTTCACCCACCGCGCGGACAGCCTCGACCTGGTCGAGGACCTCATCACCGCCCGCGGCCGCAGTGTCGGCCTGCTCCCGCGGGGGCGCGCCACCCCGCCGGGCGTCGCCCTGCTGCCGCTGCCCGATCCGGCCATCCGGCAGCGAGCTTTCGCGTGCACCCGCCGGGGCCGCGCCGCGTGGCCTCCGCTGGCCCTGGTGCTGGACCTGCTGGCACGCTGACGGCAAGCGGCCGCCACCCTGTGCGCTCCGCGGCCCATCGAGACAAGCGCCGCAGTCCACACCTTGGACGGCCGACGGCTCACCGGGCGGTCGACAGCACGGTTCGGGGGGCCAGCCGGCCCTTCTCCGGTTCCCGCGTGACCTGGCCGGCCGCCACCGCCGCGGTCAGCGCGCCGACGGCGTCCTCGGCGCGGTAGATCGTCTCGAGCAGCGTGAACCGCTGCAGCTCGGCGACGGTGTGGGAACCCCGCCGGGCCAGTTCCGCCAGCAGTGCCCGCCGCAGCGGCAGGAGCTGCGGGGTGAGCGAGATGTCGACCAGCGTGCCTTCGGCGTCACGCGGGTCGCGGTACCGGATGCCCGCGAACTCGTCCACCGCCCACAGCTCGTTCTTGAACGTCGTGAGGTGCCGCCCGTCCGCCGTCGCGAAGATCAGCGCCCGCGCGCTCCCGTCCTCGGCCACCAGGTCCACCGCCACCGCGCACCCGAGCCCCGCCGTCCGCAGCCGCTCCCGGTGGTCCGTGCCCGGCTCGGTCGCGAGCAGGACCTCGTGCGCCTTGCCCCGCACCAGGGACGGTGGCCAGGCGCCGGACAGGTGGGCCAGCATCGGCCCGGGTACCTCGACCTCCCCGAGGTCGTCGACCGTCCGGACGGCCAGCCCGGCCGGAGCCCCGGCCGGCGCGGCCCGGCCCACGAGCACCGCCTCCAGGTGGTGGCCGGTCAGCCGGTCGGCGAACTCGCCGAAGACCCGGAACGCGTCGGCCGCGAGGTCGCCGCACTCCACGTACGTGCCGCCGCGCTGCGACCGCAGCACCGTCGCGGTCCACGCGTCGAGGTACCGCACCAGCACGTCACGCTCCACGGAAACGTGCGGGTCAGGACGCGGGACGCGCTCGGCCACGCTTCCGGTTCTACCGCACTCGCCGCCGCGTCACCAGACGTGCGCCGGGTGACCGGTTGCGATTTCCGGGGAAACCTCCGGGCGGCACCGGCCCTGACCGCGGGACTCTCAGGGTTTTCCCACCACCTCCCAGGAACCGGCCAGGCGACCGGGCCACGCTCGCCGCATGACGATCGAAATCCGGGGCCTGACCAAGCGGTACGGGCCCGACACCGTGGTGGACGACCTGTCGTTCACCGTCGAACCCGGGCAGGTGACCGGGTTCCTCGGGCCCAACGGCGCCGGCAAGTCCACGACCATGAAGATGATCGTGGGCCTGGCCGCGCCGACGCGGGGCTCGGTCACCGTCGGCGGACGCCGTTACCGGGACCTTCCCGTGCCGCTCACCGAGGTGGGCGCCCTGCTCGACGCCGGTGCCGTCCACAGTGGCCGGAAGGCGGCCGACCACCTGCTGGCCCTCGCGGTGAGCAACGGGCTCCCCCGGCGCCGGGTCGGCGAGGTGCTCGCCCGGACCGGGCTGGAGGGGGTGGCCGGCAAGCGGGCCGGTGGGTTCTCCCTCGGCATGCGGCAGCGCCTCGGCCTGGCGGCGGCCCTGCTCGGCGACCCGCGGGTGCTGATCTTCGACGAACCCGTGAACGGCCTCGATCCCGAAGGGATCCGCTGGATCCGGGACTTCATGCGCTCCCTCGCCCGCGAGGGCCGCGCGGTGCTGGTGTCCAGCCACCTGATGAGCGAGATGGCGCAGACCGCCGACCACCTGGTCGTCATCGGCCGGGGAAAGCTCGTCGCCGACACCGCCGTCAGCGAACTCGTGCGCGGTGAGGGCACTGTGCACGTCCGCACGCCCGATCCCGGCTTCGCGCGCCTGCTGGTCACCGCCGGGGCCACCGTCCGGGAAGGCGTCGAGTCCTCGCTCGTCGTCTCCGGCATGACGAGTGCGGAGATCGGCAAGCTGGCCGCCTACCACGGCATCGCGCTCGCCGAACTCGTCCCGCAGCGCGTCTCGCTGGAGGACGCCTTCATGGAACTGACCAAGGACAGCGTCGACTACCAGGGAGCCACCGCATGAGCGTGTCCTTCACCCACTCCGTCCACGCGGAGTGGATCAAGCTCCGCAGCCTGCGTTCCACCTGGTACACCCTGGCGTGCCTGGTGGCGGTCGGGCTCGGCATCACGGCGCTCGCCATGAACGCCGCCGCACAGCAGTACCCGGGCGACGACCCCTGGGATCCCACCGGCCGCAGCCTGACGTCGTACATCGTCGCGCAGCTGATCATCGCGGTGCTGGGCATCCTGGTCGTCACCGGCGAGCACGCGACCGGCCTGATCCGGACGTCGCTGATCGCCACGCCGCGGCGGCACCGGCTGCTGGCGGCCAAGGTGGTCGTGGCCGTCGCCGTCGCCGTGGTGGCCGGGCAGGTGCTGATGTTCGCCGCCTTCTTCCTCGGCCAGGCCGTCCTCGCCGGCCATGGCGTGCCGCACGCGCGGCTGGGCGATCCCGGCGTGCTGTCCGCCGTGGCCGGTGGCGGGCTCTACCTCGCGGCGATCGCGCTGCTCGCGGTCGGGCTGGGCACGATCATGCGCGCCACGGCGGGCGCGCTCGCCACCCTGGTCGGGATCGTCTTCCTGGTCCCGGGCTTCGCGGGTCTCTTCCCGGCGTGGCTGTACGGCCTGCTCCGCTACTGGCCGACGCTCGGCGCGGCCACGGTCTTCAAGACGGTCCCCGACCCGGACTTCCCGCACCCGTGGCTGAACCTGGCCGGGATGTGCGCCGGCGTCGCCGCCGTGCTGGCCGCCGCGTTCGTGGTCTTCCAGCGCCGGGACGTGTGATGCGGGAGGCGGGCCGGGGCCTGGCGGCGGCGGCCGCCGCGCTGCTCGCCATGGTGATGGTCGCCGCGGCGGGCCTGGCCCTCCTCGGGGCCGGCCGGACCGGCGGGTTCGGCGCGCTGACCGCGGCGGTCGTCGCACTGGCCGCGGGCGGCACGGCGGAGGTCGGCGCGGCCCCGGCGGGCGGGCTGCCGGTCGTCGTGCGGGGCGATCTCCACCTGCTGCCGCTCGGCGTTTCCCTGGCCGGCGCGGCCGTCCTGGCCGGGGTGCTGCTGCGCCGCCGCGAGAACGGGCTCCTGGTCCGCGGTGCCGCGGCGGCCGCGGGACTGGCGATGGGGTTGAGCGCTTTCGCTTTCGCGGCACGAGGAAAGCTGGCGCTGCCGGGCAGTGTCACGACCGCCGGCTGCGTGCGGAACGGCGTTTCGCCGCGCCTGCCCGGCTCCGGCGGCCTGGACGCCGGGTTTTCCGTGGCGGCCGGCCCGGCGGTCGCGGGAGCCGTCGCCGGGACCGTCGTGGTCGTCGGGACCTGCCTGCTCGGCACGCGGTTTCCGGTCGTGACGAGCAGTCTGCGGGCGTTGCGGTGGCCGGCGGCCGGGTTGGCTGTGCTGTGCCTGGCCGCTGCCTGGATCTTCGGCGGCGCCCCCGCGGCCGCGGTCGTCCTGCTCGCCCTCCCCCAGCTGGTGTGCGGAGCGGTGACGCTGGGGCTCGGCGTGCCGTGGACAACCACAGGCCTGCTCTCCTGTGCGCCGGATCTCTCGCCGGGCGGTCCGGCGTCCTGGGTGGCGGCGGCGGTCCTGCTCGCCTGCGGCGTCGCCGCCCGCAGCCGCAGGCCCGGCGACCCGCTGCGCCGGGCCGTCGCGAGTGCCGTGCGGCTCGGTCCCGTGGTGGGTGCCGTGATCGCCGTCGTGACGCTGCTGTCGCGGGCTTCCGTCGACATCACCGTCAGCGCCTTCGGTTTGTCGCTGCCCGTCTTCGACGCGCGGTTGACGGCGAACCCGCTGCTCGCGCTGGTGGCCGGGGTCGTGGGCGGCGCCGTGGCGGGCTTCGCGGGCTCCCTGCTCGCCGACGGGATCTCCGTATCCTCGCGGGCATGGAAGCGATGACGTCCCGGCTGCTGGTGGTGGACGACGAGGCCACCGTCCGCGAGCTGCTCTCCGCCGCGCTGCGGTTCGCCGGCTTCCAGGTGACCTCCGCGGCGACCGCGGGGGAAGCCGTCGCTTCGGCCACCGCCGAGCCGCCCGACCTGGTGCTGCTGGACGTCATGCTGCCGGACATGGACGGCTTCGAAGTGGTCCGAAGGCTGCGCGAGCGGCCCTCGAACCACGGCGCACCGGTGCCCGTCCTGTTTCTGACTGCGCGGGACCGCCAGTCCGACAAGGTCACCGGCCTCTCCCTCGGCGCCGACGACTACGTCACGAAGCCCTTCGACCTGGCGGAGCTGATCGCGCGGATCCGCGCGATCCTCCGCCGGACCGCGGGCCACCCGGCGGCCGTGCTCACGGTCGGCACCCTCGCGCTCGACGCCGAAGGCCACCAGGTGACGCGCGCGGGGCAGCCCGTCCGCCTGTCCGCCACCGAATTCCGGTTGCTGCGCTACCTGATGGAGAACGCCGGGCGGGTGGTGTCGAAGGCGCAGATCCTCGACCGGGTGTGGCGTGACGACTTCGGCGGCGACGCCGGCATCGTCGACACCTACATCTCCTACCTGCGGCGCAAAGTCGACACCGACGAGCCGAAGCTCGTCCACACCGTGCACGGCGTCGGCTACGTGCTGCGGGAGCCCCGGCGGTGAGGCAGCTTTCCCTGCGCGCCCGGCTGCTGCTGCTCACCGCGGGCCTGCTGCTGGCCGGCCTGACCCTCATCGGCGCGCTGGTTTCCGATCAGCTGGAGCGCTTCCAGCTCGACCGGCTCGACGGCCAGCTGCGCTCGATGACCGAGCTCATCTCCCTGGCGGCGGGGCCGCCCCCGGCCGCGAACCCGGCCGTACGACCCGATCTCGTCGACCCCGCGCTGGAGCTCTTCGGCACCCCGTACGTCGTGTACCTCGACGCGAGCGGCGCGGTGACGGGCGGCCTCCACTCCTCGCGGGTGGCCGGTGCGGCGCTGCCGCCGCTCGACGCGCTGCGCACGGTCCCGGCCGACGGGACAGCCGTCGACCTGGACGCCGCCGACGGGTCGCAGCGCTGGCGGGCCGTCGCCCGGCCGGCCGTCCGCTGGGCCGGGACGGTCGTTTCGGCCGCGCCGCTCGCCGAAGCGGACGCCACGATCGCCCAGCTGCGGACGAGCAGCCTGGTCACCGGCGCCGCGCTGCTGGTCGTGCTGACCGCGGCCGGCTGGTTCGCCCTCGGCCGGGGCCTGCGCCCGCTGCGCCGGATCGAGCACACGGCCGCGGCGATCGCCGGCGGTGACCTCACCCGGCGCGTCCCGGTCCTCGCGTCGCCCGGCACGGAGATCGGGCACCTCGCGACGTCGCTCAACACCATGCTCGGCCACCTGGAACGGGCCTTCGCCGACCGGGCCGCGTCCGAGGCGCGGATGCGGACCTTCGTCTCGGACGTCAGCCACGAACTGCGCACGCCGCTGTTCGGGATCAAGGGTTCCACGGAGCTCTACCGGATGGGGGCACTGGCGGGACCGTCCGATGTGGACGAAGCGATGCGCCGCATCGACCGCGAAGCCACCCGGCTCACCGCGCTGACCGAGGACCTGCTGCTGCTCGCCCAGCTCGACGAGGCACCCGAAGAGCAGCTCGACCGGGCTCCGATGGACCTGCGCACCCTCGCCGGCGACGCCCGGCAGGACCTGCGGGCCCTCGATCCGGGCCGCCCCGTTTCCCTGACCGGGCCGGGTGGCGCCGGCCCGCCCGGGCCGGCGCCGGTCGACGCCGACGAGGCCCGGCTGCGGCAGGTCGTCACCAACCTCGTCGGCAACGCCGCCGCCCACACCCCGGCGGGCACCCGCGTCCGCATCGGGGTCGGCACGGTGGACGGCCGAGCGGTGCTCGAGGTGGCCGACGAGGGCCCGGGCATGGCGGCCGAGCAGGCGAGCCGCGTCTTCAACCGCTTCTACCGGGCCGACCGTTCCCGGACCCGGACCCCCGGTGCCGACGCCGGCCTGGGGCTCGCCATCGCCCGCTCCCTGGCGCGCGCCCACGGCGGCGACGTCGAACTGGAGACCGCGGCCGGGGAAGGCGCCTGCTTCCGGCTCGTGTTGCCGTTGCCGGACACCGGCTTCACGGCCTGACGCCGGTCACGCGGTCACGGGCGGGAAGGGCCGAGGGACTTCCGGGCAAACTTCAGCCAGCCCTCGTGCTCACCCGATGGTGTGGTGTTAACTGTCCCGACAGACAGAGAGCGTTTCCCCGACCTCGGTTGCGACGGCACAAAGCAGTACCGGTTCGCCCGCCCCGCCCGGAAAGGCCGTCCTCGATGCGAGTGTCCGCCCCGCTGTCGTCCGGTCAGCAGCGCCTTTGGACCGTCTCCCAGCTGGACGGGGCCGGACCGGCCTACAACGAGACCATGGCTTTCGCGCTGCGGGGACCGCTGGACCGCGAGGCGCTGCAACGAGCCTTCGACGCCCTCGCCGGCCGCCACGAAGCCCTGCGGACCCGGTTCGTCGTCGAGGACGGCCGGCCGGTGCAGATCGTGGAACCCGCCGGTCACGGGTTTCCCTGCGTGGTCACCGACGTCGCCGGGCCGGGGGAAGCGGCCGAGCTGCGGCACGCTGAGGTGCGGGAGCCGTTCGACCTCACGCGGGCGCCGCTGGCCCGGGCGCGGTTGCTGGGCGGGGCGCCGCCCCCCGGTCTCCACGCTACCGGGGACCACCGACAGTTCCGGGACGGCGACGAGGACCACGTCCTGCTGATCACTGTCCACCACGCCGTCTTCGACGGCTGGTCCCGCACCCTGCTGCTGCGCGAGCTGGGTGTCCTCTACGCCGCTCAGCTGAGCGGCGTTCCGGCTGATCTGCCGCCCGCGCGGCCCTACCGCGAGCACGCCCGGGCGCAGCAGGACTGGCTGGCCGGGGACGGTCCGGCGCCGCACGAGGCGTACTGGCGGGACCGGCTCGACGGGGTGCCGCCGGTGCTGGAGCTGCCCGCCGACCGGCCGCGGCCGGCCCGGCAGGACTTCCGCGGCGCCCGGGTGCCGGTCACCCTCGGGCCGGACCTCACCGCGCGGCTGAAGGCGGTCGCGCGCGAGCACGGCGTCACGCTCTACTCCACCATTCTGACCTGCTGGTTCATCCTGCTTTCCCGGCTTTCCGCGCAAACTGACATCGTTGTCGGCGTGCCGGCCGCCAACCGTGGCGCCGGTGGCGAGTACCCCGACACGCTCGGGTTCTTCGTCAACACCCTGGCCGTGCGCGCCGAACTCGACGGCGGCCCGACCGGCGCCGTCCTGCTCAAGCAGGTCCGCGCCGCCTTGCGAGGCGCGATCGACCACGTCGAGCTGCCGTTCGAACGGGTCGTCGAGCTGGTGAACCCGCCGCGCAGCCCGGCGCACACCCCGCTGTTCCAGACGATGTTCGCCTGGGTGCCGACCATGCACGACCTGCTGGAGCTGCCGGGGGTGACCGTCGAATCCCTCGACGTCGAGCACGCCCCCGCGAAGTTCGACCTCGCCCTCGGTCTCGCCGACGAGCACGGCGACGTCCGCGGGCACCTCGACTACGCCGTCGCCCTCTTCGACCACGCCACCGCCGAGCGGTACGCGCGGTACCTCGTCCGGCTGCTGGACCAGCTGGCCACGCGACCGGACGCCGACATCGCGAGCTACGAGCTCCTCGACGACGCCGAACGCCACGAAATCCTCACCGCGTGGAGCACCGGTCCCCGTCCGAACCGGCGCCCGGGCGGGCTCGTCGAGCGGTTCACCACCCACGCCGGCACGACCCCGGACGCCCCCGCCCTCGTCTGCGACGACCGGACCCTCACCTACGGCGAGCTGGACCGCCGCAGCACGAAGCTGGCCAACGCCCTGCGCCGGCGCGGAGCCCGGCCGGGCGGGGTCGTGGCAATCCACAGTGGACGGTCAGCCGAGCTGGTGGTCGCGGTCCTGGGCGTGCTGAAGACCGGCGCCGCCTACCTCCCGCTCGATCCGGCCCAGCCGGCCGCCCGGCGGGCGGCGATGGTCGAGGACGCGCGCCCGGTGCTGGTCCTGGACGACGACGTGGCCGCACTCGAGGCCGAAGGCGACGAGACCCGGCGACCGGTCGCGACCGATCCACGGGAAACGGCGTACGTGATCTACACGTCGGGGTCGACCGGGCGGCCGAAGGGGGTCGCCGTGACCCACCACAGCGTCCTCGCCCTCTTCGACCAGTGGCTGGACCGCTTCGGCGCGACTCCCGGCGAAGCGACGTCGGCGTGGTCGAGCATCGGCTTCGACGCCTCGGTGCACGAACTGCTGCTGCCCCTGACCACGGGCGCCGTGCTGCACGTCGTGCCCGAGGACGTCCGGCCCGACCCCGCGGCCTTGATCGCGTGGCTGCGAGATCACCGAGTGGTCCAGGCCTTCCTGCCACCCGCCTACGTCCGGTGGATCGACGAAGACCCCACGCGCCTGCACGGGCTCGCGCTGCGACAGCTGCTGACCGGCGTCGAACCGCTGCCGGAAGCGGCGCTCGCCCGGTTCGCCGCGGCCTTGCCGGGCCTGCGGATCTGCTTCGGCTACGGGCCGACCGAAGCGACGCTCTACGCCACCGCGCACGTCGACCCGGAACCACGGGACCGCCCGGCGCCGATCGGGCGGCCGCTGCCCGGCTCGCGGCTGTACCTCCTGGACGAGCGGCTGCGCCCGGTGCCGCCGGGCGTGGCGGGCGAGGTCTTCCTGGCCGGCGACTGCCTGGCCCGCGGATACCTGAACCGGCCCGCGCTGACCGCCGAGCGGTTCGTGCCGGACCCGTTCGTCCCCGAAGACACAGCAGCGCGCAGCGCTTCCGTGGGGGGTGGTGGTCGGGCGACGGGTGGGAGGATGTACCGCACCGGTGACCTCGCCCGATGGCTCCCCGGCGGCGAAGCCGAGTACGCCGGCCGCCGCGACGACCAGATCAAGCTGCGCGGGTTCCGCATCGAGCCCGGCGAGGTGACGGCCGCGCTGCTGGCCGTGCCCGGCGTCCGGGAGGCCGCCGTGCTGGTGGACCGCGAGGGCGAGCCGCGGCTCGTCGCCGGCGTCGCGGGTGGCGGGCGAACCCCGCACGAATGGCGGGCCGCGCTGGCCGACCGGCTGCCGGACTACATGATCCCGTCGGTGTTCGCCGAGTTCGACCGGCTGCCCTTGAGCCGCAGCGGCAAGCTCGACCGCGACGCCGTGCTGGCCCACGCCCGCACGAGCGCGCCCGTGGCGGTCAACACCGCCGCCCCACGCGACCACGTCGAGCTGGCACTGCTGCGGATCTGGCGAGACCTGCTGCTGCACCCCGAGATCGGCGTCTCGGCCGACTTCTTCGACGTCGGCGGCACCTCGATCTCGGCGATAAAGCTGGCTCACGCCATCGGCGCGGAGTTCGGGCGCGAGCTGCCGATCCGGGACGTCATCCTGCACCCGACCATCGAGGCGCAGGCCGCGCTGCTGCGGGCGGACAGCCCGCCGGGCGGCGGCAGCCTGATCGAGTTCCGCCGCGGCGCCGGGCACGCCCGTGTCGTCTGCGTGCACCCGGCCGGTGGCACGGCGTTCTGCTACCTGCCGCTCAGCGCCGCCCTGCCCGAGGACGCCGGTGTCGTCGGCATCCAGTCCCCCGGGCTCAACGCCGGCGAAGAGCCGCTGCCGAGCGTCGAGGCGATGGCCGAGGAGTACCTGCGGCTGGTCGACCCGCAGCCGTCCGAAACGTTGGTCCTTTGTGGACTGTCCTACGGCGGTCTGGTCGCCTACGAGATGGGACGCCGGCTCGCGGAGCGCCATGCGCGCGTCAGCGTCGTCCTGCTCGACACCGCCGCCACCGACGACCCGGCCGCGCGGGCCGCGATCGAGCCGGTCTCGGCGGACGAGTTCCGCGAGAAACTGGTCCGCTTCAACGGGATGTACCCCGGAATCGAGGACGCGCAGATCGAGCGCTACCACCGCACGTACAACCACAACCGGCTGACCGCGCGCGAGCACGACCCCGGCGAGACAGCGGCGCGCGTGGTGTTCGTGCAGGCCGTCGGCGAGGACACGATCCCCGGCACCGCGGAGTTCTGGCGCCGCCGCGCCCGCGGCGAATTCGAGGTCGTCCCCGCGGACTGCGGGCACTGGGACATGCTGGAGAGCGACGCGCTGCCGATGGTCGCCAAGCTCATCACCCAAGAACTCATCACCGCCGAACTGGCGGCCCGATGACCTCGATCGCCCGCCGCGTCCACGACCGGGCCCAGCGGCACCCCGACGCCCTCGCCGTGTCCGACGGCGCCCGTCGCCTCACCTACGCCGAGCTGAACGCGGGAGCCGCCGCCGTCGCGGAAGCCCTGACCCGCCGCGGGATCCGCCCGGGTGACGCGGTCGCCGTCGGCCTGCCGCGCTCGGCGGAGCTGGTCCAAGTCATGCTGGGCATCCTGCGCCTCGGCGGCCAGGTCGTGCCGCTGGACCGCCAGAGCCCGCCCGCACGCCGCGACGTCATCCTCGCCGACGCCGGCGCGGCCGCCGTTGTCAGCGACGAACTGCCTGGCGTCACTCCGGCCGAACTCCTGGCCGATCCCGTCGAGATGGGCGTGCCCGCCGAACCCGCGCCGGCGTCGTTCCTCTTCTCCACCTCCGGCACGACCGGGCGGCCCAAGGGCGTCGAAGTCCGCGACGCCGGCGTCCTGCGGCTCGCCGAACCCGGCTGGCTCGACATCGGCACGCGGTTCGCCTGCCTGGCCAACCCCGCCTTCGACGCGATCAGCTTCGAAGTGTGGGTGCCGCTGCTGACCGGCGGAACGTGCGTCATCCTCGACGACGACACCGTCCGCGACCCGCAGGCGTTCGCCGACGCGCTGGTCCGCGAGCGCGTCGACACGATGTTCGTCACCGCGACGCTGTTCAACGCGGTCGCCGAGACCGTGCCGGGCAGCTTCGCCACCGTGCGCCGGGTGGTCATCGGCGGCGAGCAGCTCAACGCGCCGCTGATCCGCCGCTGGTACCAGGCCAATCCCGATTCGCCGACGCGGCTGCAGAACGGCTACGGGCCGACCGAAACCACGACCTTCGCGCTCAGCTACGCCATTCCGCGGGGCTTCGACGGCGACGTCGTGCCGATCGGCCGCCCGCTGCCGGGCACCGGCGCGGTCGCAGTTTTGACAATGGACGAGCCGCCGCACGAGCGCGTCGCCGCCGAAGGCGAGGTAGCCGAGCTGTACATCTCCGGGGCCGGCGTCGCCCTCGGCTACCGCGGCCTGCCCACGGAGACCGGGCGGCGGTTCGTGCGGCTGCCGTGGCTGGACGAGGGCCGGGCCCGGTTCTACCGCACCGGCGACCTGGTCCGCGTGCTGCCGGGCGGCCGGTACGCCTACGTCGGCCGCACCGACCGGCAGGTGAAGGTCCGCGGGTTCCGGATCGAGCCGGGCGAGCTGGAGCAGCGGCTCCTGGCCCACCCGGAGGTCCGGCAGGTCCACGTGGCCGTGCGCCGCGCGGCCACGGCCGAGCTGCTCGCTTTCGTCGTGGCCGGTGAACTGACTTTCGACGCGTTCGAAGCGCACCTGGGCGAGACCATGCCGGCTTACATGCGGCCGCACCACGTCTTCCGCGTCGACGAGCTGCCGCGGAACGCGAACGGGAAGGTCGACGAAGCCGCGCTGCTGGCCGGTGGGTTCTCGCCGTGGCGGCCGGACACCGGCGGCGAGGCGACCGCGTGGGAGCGCGAAGTCCTGGACGTCGTCTCGGACGTCCTCGGTGTTCCCGGCCTCCGGCCGCTGGACACCTGGCTGCGGTCCGGGGGCGACTCGCTGAAGGCGTTGCGGCTGCGGTTCGCGATCCGGGAACGCTGGGGGGCGGACCTGGCGCCTTCGGTCGTGCAACGCGGGACGTTCGCCGATCTCGCCGCCGCCGCCTCCGCGGCGGGCCGGGCGGCGTACCCGGAAGCGGGGCCGCCGACGACCGCGACGTCGGCCCCGGCCACCAGCGAACAACAGCGGCTTTGGCTGCTGCAGCAACGGAACCCGGCGTCCACGGCGTACCACGTGCCACTCGCGTTCCAGGTCCCCGGTGACCCCGGCGTCGACGCGCTGCGCCGGGACGTACGCGGCCTGGTGGAGCGGCACCCGGCGCTGCGCACCGCGTTCGAAGCCACTCCCGACGGCTTGCGGCAGGTGGCGAAGGGGCCGTACGACCCGTGGACCGAACCGGGCGACGACTTCTTCACCGCGCCCTTCGACCTCGCCTCCGGCCGGCTGATGCGCGCGGCCTGGCGACCCGACGGCACCTTTTTGCTGTGCCTGCACCACATCGCGGTCGACGGCTGGTCGCTGAACATCCTGTTCCGGGAACTGTCCGGCGCCGAGCCGCGGCCGGACGTCCACACGCCGTTCGACTTCGCCGCGTGGCAGTCCCGCTGGTTCGCCTCCCCCGGCTACCGCGCCCAGCTGACCGACCGTTTCGACGACGCCGAGCCGCTCGGCGAAGTATCCCTGGCCGGTCGGCTGCACACGACTCGGATCGACCGCGAGCGCGTCGACGAGTGGGCTGCCGAACTGGGCCTGACCCGCTTCCAGCTGCTGCTGGGCGTGTTCGCTTGGAGTCTCTACGCGGTGACCGGGCGGACCCGGCCCCGGATCGCCGCCCCGGTGGCGAACCGGCCGGTGCGGGCGTTCGAAGACAGTGTCGGGATGTTCGCCAACACTTTGCGGGTCCCGCTTGCCGTGGACCCGGACGAGGACCTCGACACCCAGCTGCGGCGGCTCGGTGAGGCCTCGGGCGCGGCGCTGGACCACCAGGACGTCGCGTTCGCCGACCTCGACCCCGGCTACGCGGCCTTCGATTACCTGTTCGTCCTGGAGAACACCGACTTCGGCGCGCTGAGCCTGCCCGGCTGCTCGGCAAGTCCACAATGGATTCAAGCGGCCGAGGCCAAGTGTGCGCTCACGCTGTCGGTCGTGGAACAGCCGGACGGCCTCGACTGCCTGTGGGAGTACGGGGAAGGCCACTTCACCGAAGCCGAGGCGACGGCCCTCGGCGAAGTCTTCGACCGCGCCTTGCACGGCGATGCCCGGACTCCGGACCGCCGTGACCACGGCCGTGGCGCGACGGCGGAACTGACGTGGGAAACCGTGGCGGAAGGCTTCGCGCGTCAGGTCGCGCGGACGCCCGACGCCCCGGCGCTGAGCGGCGACACGACGCTGACCTACGCCGAGCTGGACGCGCACGCGGCCCGGCTCGCCGCCACCCTGCCCGTGGACGCCACGGACATCGCGCTGTACTTCCGGCCGTCGGCCGAGCACGTCGTCGCGCTGCTCGCGCTCGCGCGGCTGAACATCACCGCCGTGCCGCTGGACCCCGCGTACCCACCGGAACTGCTGCGCGCCATGCTCGACCGCGTCCGGCCGCGCTGCGTCCTGCTCGCCCCGGGGGAAACGTTCGACACCGACGTGGAGCGGCGGTTCGTCACGCTCACCGGCGGGCCGGCACCGGACGTCCCGGCCCGGCACTCCGGACGTCCCCTCTACACGCTGTTCACCTCGGGCTCGACCGGGGCGCCCAAGGGCGTGCGCGTCCCGGACCGCACCCTGGCGAACCTGCTGCAGTGGCAGGACGCGCCGCCCGCGGCGACGCAGCAGTTCTCGATGCTGTCGTTCGACGTGTCGTTCCAGGAGATCTTCACGACCCTCTGCGGCGGCGGCCGGCTGCACCTGATCCGCCCGGAATGGCGCCACGACGTCCCGGCGCTGCTGACCCGGCTGGAATCCGCCGGCATCGAACGGATCTTCCTGCCGTACGTGGCGCTGCAGCTGCTCGCCGAGCACGGCGTCCGGCTCGGGCGGTACCCGTCGCGGCTGCGGGACGTGATCACCGCCGGCGAGCAGCTGGTGTGCACGCCGGCGATCCGGCGGTGGTTCGCCGGGCTGCCCGGCGCCCGCCTGCACAACCATTACGGGCCGACCGAAACCCACGTCGTCAGCGCGCTGACCCTCGACGGCGATCCCGGGGAGTGGCCCGACCGGCCGGCCATCGGCCGCCCGGTGGCGAACGCGGTCCTGCGGGTCGCCGACCCCGCGGGCGCGCCCCTGTCACCGGGGCAGGTCGGCGAGCTGCTCATCGGTGGTCTCGCGGCGAACCGCTGCTACCTCGGCGAAGCGGCTCCGGAGAAGTTCGCCGACCTGCCGGAGCTGTACTACCGCAGCGGCGACCTCGCGCACTTCGACCGCGCCGGGCTGCTGCACTTCGACGGCCGCGCCGACCGGCAGGTCAAGCTGAGCGGGCACCGCCTCGAACTCGGGCAGGTCGAAGCCGCGCTGCTGCGGCACCCGGACGTCGTCAACGCGGTCGTCGCGATCGAGGACGGCCGGCTGACCGCGTTCCTGGAGTGCCGCCGGACGCCGTCGGCGGCGGAGCTGGCGGACTTCTCGCGGCCGCTGCTGCCGCCACACGCGCGGGTGGACCGCTTCCGCGTCGTCGACGCCTTGCCACGCACACCCAGCGGGAAGCTGGACCGGGACGCCGCCGCCCTGGTGCCGGGAACGGATCTGCATCGGACGGCGGTCCGGCCGTCGAGCGAGCTGGCGGCGCTGTTCGAGGAGGTGACCGGCGCGCCGATCGGCCCGGACGAGACGTTCTTCGACGCCGGCGCCGGCTCGCTGTCGCTGATGCGGTTCCACCTGCGCTGCTCGGAAGCGGGGTACCGGTTCACCGTGGCGGACCTCTTCGAGCACGTCACGCTCCGGGACCTGACGCGGCACCTCGAAAGCGGCCCGGCCGCGGCTACTTCGTCTTCTCAGGCCGCTGCCGACCAACCCGTGGCTGTCGTCGGCATGGCGGTGCGGCTGCCCGGCGCGCGGGACCTGGCGGCGTTCTGGGACCTGGTCGTTTCCGGCCGCCGCGGCATCGAGGAGTTCCCGGCCGCGGCCGGCCTGGTCGGCGCGCGCAGCCTCCTGGACGACCCCCTGGCGTTCGACCCGGAGCACTTCGGGATCAGCCACCGCGACGCGGCGCTGATGGACCCGCAGCAGCGGCAGCTGCTGATGGCGTGCGTGGAGGCGTTGGCGCACGCCGGGATCACTTCGGGTGCCGGCGTCGGGCTGATCGCGGGCTGCGGCGAGAACACGTACTTCCAGCAGATGCTGCGCGAGGCCGGCCCGGCGGCACTGCCGGACGGCTTCCAGCTGGCCCTGCACCACGAGAAGGACTTCCTGGCGACGAAGGTGGCGTACCACCTCGACCTGACGGGCCCGGCGCTGACGACCCAGTCGGCGTGTTCGAGTTCGCTGGTCGCGGTCCACCAGGCGGCGGGCATGCTGCGCGGCGGCGAGGCGGAAGTGATGCTGGCGGGCGGGGTGCTCGTCGACGTCACCCTGGCCGAGGGCTACCGGTACCGCCCGCAGCACATCTTTTCGCCGGACGGCCACTGCCGCCCGTTCAGCGACGACGCGGACGGCACGGTGGGCGCGAGCGGCGTCGGCGTGGTGGTGCTGAAACCGCTTTCGGCGGCCCGTCGTGACGGCGACACGGTGTACGCGGTGATCACGGGCTCGGCTCTGACCAACGACGGCGCGGTGAAGCAGGGCTACAGCGCGCCGTCCCCGGCGGGGCAGCGCTCGGCGATCCGGGCCGCGCTCCGGCGGGCCGGGCGCGCGGGTGCGGACGTCGGCTACGTGGAGACGCACGGAACGGGGACCCGCCTCGGCGACCCGATCGAGGTGGCGGCCCTGCGCGAGGCCATGCCCGATTCGGCGGGCTGCGCGTTGTCGTCGGTGAAGAGCCAGCTCGGCCACCTGGGCGCGGCGGCCGGGGTGGTGGGCTTGATCCGCGCGACACTGGCGGTGCACCACGGGGTCCTGCCGCCGACGGTGGACTTCCGCGCGCCGAACCCGGCTTTGGACCTGGGGCCGTTCCGGGTGCCGACTTCCGCCGAACCGTGGCCCGCGGGCCCGCGGGTGGCGGGGGTGAGCAGCTTCGGCATCGGCGGGACGAACGCGCACGTGGTGCTGGAGTCGGTCCGCCCGGTGCCGCCGTCACGCCCGGACCCGGTGCGGTGCTTGGTGCTTTCGGCCCGCAGCCCCGTCGCCTTGCGCCTCGAGGCGGCTCGTGTGGCTTCGTACCTGGCTGCCCATCCTCAGTCCTATGTGGACGTGCTCCGGCACTTGCAGTCGGGCAGGCCGGAGGACCGGTGGCGCCTGGCGGCGGCCTGCGACGACGCGGCCGCGGCGGTCGAGTGGCTGCGCACGGCCGAGCCGCAGGAGGTCAGTCCAGGTGGCGTCGGCTCTTTCAATGCCGTGAACGACTCTTTCCTGTCACCAGACGACAGGAAAGAGTCGTTCACAACATCGCGGCCTCCTGCGGAGCTGGCTGACGCGTGGCTGGCCGGGGCCTCGGTTGAGTGGGGCCACTCCCCCGTGCCCGCGCCGTGGGACTTCCCGCCGCCCGCCTTCGCCGCGCGGGACTTCGACTTCCCGCGGAAAGCCGCCGTCACGCGCCTGCCCGAAACCGAATGGCTGCACCAGCCCACCTGGGTACGCCTGCGGCGGGCAACGACCGCAGCCAGAACCGACCGCATCCTCGTCGTCTCCGGCGAAGGCCCGCTCACCGCGCCGGCCCTGGACGCCGCTTACGCCCGTGTCGTCCGGGTTCACGCGGCGGACCACTTCGCCCGCCGAGGCCCTGACACCTTCGAAGCCGACCCCGCCGACACAGCGCACCTGCGTCAAGTCCTGGATTCACTTCCGGACAGGGAAATCGACTGGCTCCACACCCTTCCCCTCGGCATCACCGGACCCGTCGGCGAAAAGTCACTGAACCGGGCGCAATGGGCTTGCCTGGACACCCCGGCCGCTTTGCTGCGGGCCGCCCGCGACCGTCCACTGAGGACTTGGTGGATCTCCACCGGCGCCGTCCCCGCCAACACGGCCGTCACGCGGCCCGAAGCCGGGCTGCTCGCCGGGATCACCGCCGTCGGCCCGCAGGAAACCGGCGTCCCCGGCCACTGGGTCGACCTCCCCACCGCCGATCCGGACCAAACCGCCGACCTGCTCACCGGGCCGACCCCACCCGAGCGCGTCGCCCTCCGAAACGGGTTCTGGTGGGTCCAAGACAGCGCTCCGGTCGCCGCCGGCGAGTCCATCGAGCACGACGGGACCCACCTCGTCCTCGGCGGCACCGGCGGCATCGGGACCGCCGTCGCCGAAGAACTGCTCACCCGCACCACCGGCCGGGTCGTCCTGCTCGCGCGCCACCCCCACCTGCCCGAGGCCCTCAAACCGTGGGCGGACCGCGTCGACCTGCTCGCCGCCGACCTCACCACCGTCACCGCCGACGAGATCCCCGCCCCCCTCACCGGGATCGTCCACGCGGCCGGAGCACCGACCGGCGGCCTGATCGCCACCCGCGGCGAAGGCACGCAAGACGTCAAACTCGCCGCCGCCCTCCTCATGGAACGGCTCATCGAACGCCACCAGCCCGCCTATGCCGTCTATTGTTCGTCGCTGTCCGCGCAGTTCGGCGGCACCGGCCAGCTCGACTACGCCGCCGCCAACGGGTTCCTCGACGCCCTCGCCCACCGCGACGGCCCGACCGCCCGGCTCTCCCTCGGCTGGGACGTCTGGCGCGACAGCGGCATGGCCGTCACCGCCCTGGAAACCGACGCCCGGCACCAGGCCCACCTCGCCGTCGGCCTCAGCGACGACGAGGGCCGGCGCACCTTCGCCCGCGCGCTGGGATCCGGGCTGCCGCACCTGCTCGTCGCGACGACCGGCCTCGAAGCCGCTCGCGGCTTCCACGAACGCGAACGCGACACCACCCCCACGGCGAAACCGGCCGAAGCGGACCTGACCGAGGAAGTCCGCGCGCTCCTGGGCGTCGCCGAACTCGACCCGGACGTGCCGCTCTACGACCTCGGCGCCGACTCCCTGACCCTGCTGGACGTGGTCGACTCGGTGAAACGGCTCTACGGCGTCGACCTCGACCTCGCCTGGCTCGGCCCGGAGGTGACGATGGCGGCGTTGCTGGCGAAGCTCGCCCAAGCCGCCGACACAAGCGAAGTCGTCGTGCAGCTCTGGCGCGAAGGGACGACGCAGGAAGTCATCTGCCTCGTGCACCCCGTCGGCGGGGACGTCCACGCCTACCGCCCGCTCGTCGAGGCCCTGCCGCCCGGACTCGGCGTCTGCGTGATCGCCGACCCGGCGCTGAGCAGGCCGGAACCGCCAGGATGGTCCCTCACGGATCGGGCTCGCCGCTACTACGCGGCGATGGAAAAGCAGTTCCCCGGCCACACCTGGCAGCTGGCCGGGTGGTCGTTCGGCGCCTGGGTCGCGGCCGGCATGGCCGCCGAGGCCGAGGCGGCCGGCCGGCCGGTGCGGGCGCTGCACCTCATCGACCCGCCGCCGCCCGGCGCGAGCGCCGCCGACTACAGCGACGCCCAGCTGGAGACGGTCTTCGAGCGCGAGCTGGGCGCCTCCGGCGGCACCGCGGGTGAGCACGCCCGGCGGCTCGCCCGCGCGTGCCGGGCCAACCTGCGCAGCATGGCCGGGCACGAACTGCCGCGCCTGGCCGCGACGCCCAGCCACGTCTGGCTCGCCGCCGAACCCGAGCCCGGCTTGCCGGTGGCCGGCCGCGACGGCTGGCACGCCCTGCTGCCCGAGCCGAGCCACTGGCACGAACTGCCCGCCACCCACTACGGCATCGTGCGCGCCCCGCACGTCACCGAAGTGGCCGCCGCCATCGGACTGTGAGACCCACAGGAGGAAAGGAAACCATGGAGCAGTACGAACTCGACGCCGTCAAGGAGATCACGACGCGGCCGCCGCGCGACTACCGGACGCTGGCGGTGCGAGGCCTGACCCCGGTCATCGGCGCCGAGGTCACCGGGCTCGACCTGACGCGGGAACTGACCGAGGAGCAGCTCACCGAGCTGAAGACGGCGTTCCTGGACCACCACGTGCTGGTGTTCCGCGACCAGGACATCTCGGTGGAGGACCACAAGCGCCTCGCCGCGAGCTTCGGCGAGCTGCGGCCGGTGAACCCGCCGCCCGAGCACGGCGACCCGTACATCCTCGAGGTCGCGACCGCGCCGGAGTCGGCCACCGTGTTCGGCAACGGCTGGCACGCCGACGGCACCGCCGACGCCGAGCCGTCACTGGGCTCGATGCTCCACATCACGCGGATGCCCGAACCGGGCAGCGGCGGCGACACGCTCTTCGCGAACATGCACCTCGCGTACGACATGCTGTCGCCGAAGCTGAAGGAGCTGCTGGCCGGGCTGACCGCGATCCACGACGGCGCGCACGCCTTCCGCGGCCACAAGATCCCGGAAGGCTACGAGCCGCCGGTCAGCGAACACCCGGTCGTGGTGCGGCACCCGGAAACCGACCGGCCGCTGCTGTTCGTCAACCCCGCCTACACCTCGCGCATCCCGCAGCTGTCGGCCGACGAAAGCCAGGCGGTACTCGACCTGCTGTTCTCGGTCGTGCCGAACCGGCCGATGCTCGCGTGCCGCGTGCGGTGGGCGCCGAACACGCTGGTGTTCTGGGACAACCGCTGCGTCCAGCACCACGCGATCTACGACTACTACCCGCACACCCGCTTCGGCCACCGCGTCGCGATCAACGGCGGCCCGCTCAAAGGCTGACCCCGTCTTTCCCGAGGAGCACTGCACGATGTCGTCCGAACCCGTGGTGGACGTCCGCGATCCGGCCGTCCTCGACGACCCGATGCGCGGCTACGACCGCATCCTCACCGCGTCACCGGTCTGCCGGGCCCGGCTGGCGAACGGCGAGGAGGGCTGGCTGGTCACCGGCAGCGCCGAGGTCCGCGCCGTGCTGTCGGATCTGGCCGTGCGCAACGATCCCACCGGCCTGCCGGGACCGGGCGCGCAGACGCAGGAAGCGGCGTTCCTCGCGCTGGGCACGCCGCCGGAGCACCTGCCTTACCTGCGGGCGAGCCTGCTCAGCCTCGACGGCGCCGAGCACACGCGACTGCGTCGCAGCATCAGCCACGCCTTCGGCGCGACCCGGGTCGCCACGCTGCGCCCGCGGGTGCAGCAGATCGTCGACGAGCTGCTCGACGGGCTGAGCGGGACGGTGAACCTGCTCGACGAGTACGCGTACCCGCTGGCCATGGCGGTGGTCTGCGAACTGGTCGGGGTCCCGGAGACGGACTGGGCGGACTGGTACCGCTGGGGCAAGGTGCTGGTCGAGGGCGACCCGGCGCGGATCACGCCGACGCTCGGCGAGATGTTCGCCTACTGCCACGCCTTGGTGGACCGCCGCCGGGCCGAACCGCGGGACGACCTGCTCAGCGAGGTCGTCGCCCAGGACGACCTGACCGACGTCGACGCCGTGGCACTCGTGGTGTTCCTGGTGCTCGCCGGGCACGAGACGATGGCGCACATGCTGTCCAACGCGGCGCTCGCGCTGATGCGCGACCCCGCCCAGCGGGAGCTGCTGCGCACGGAACCCGAGCTGTGGCCGGCCGCGGTGCGCGAGCTGGTCCGCACGGACGGCCCGGTCCAGCTGGCCCGCCTGCGCTACGCGGCGACCGACCTGGAGGTGGGCGGCGTCCGGATCAGCGCGGGCGACGCGGTCCAGGCGGTACTCGGCGCGGCCAACCGCGACCCGGCACAGTTCGCCCACCCGCACACGGCGGACGTCCGCTGGCAGGCCGAGCACGGCGGCCGGGAGGGCAGCGTGGGATTCGGCTGGGGGCCGCACTTCTGCCTCGGGGTCGCGTTGGCGAAGGTGGAGGCCGAGGTCGCGCTGCGGAGCTTGTTCGAGCGCTTTCCGGCGGTGGAGCCGGTGGGCGAGCCGGCGTGGGTGCCGCTCCCGCGCGCCCGGCACCGGGTCGCCTTGGAGGTACGGCTGCGCTGATTCCATGAGGGGCACCCGCATGGCGCTTACGTCCATGAGGGTGCCCCTCATGGAATTCACTTCGCCTTGCCGGCGTAGAAGCCGACCGGCATCGTCACGTCCGCGCTCGACGCTCCGCACTCCAGCATCCACAACGCCGCCGCCGGGCCGAGTTCCCGGCCCAGCACCCCGAGCGCGTCCGGGTCCGGTGCCACCGCCCGTGCCTGCTCCACCCCGCGCGCGAACGCCTCCGGGTCCCAGCCGCCCGGGTCCGCGTCGCCCAGCGAGCGGGCGCCGGCGGTCAGCGCAGTCACCGGCAGCGGTTCCGCCACGTCCAGCAGGCCGTGGGTGCGTTCGCCGGTCAGCACTCCCATCCAGCGCGAGCTTTCCGGGGTGGGCCGGGGTCCCGTCCAGCGGGGCCGTCCGTCCATGTCCGGCAGCTTCCCCGGGGCGCCGGACACCGCCCAGCGGCCGGCCCACTCGACCGCCAGGCCGGGCGCGCTGCGCGTGGCGGGGTTGTGGAACCGGGCCATGTCCCACCGGTTGCCCACCGCCACCGCGGCCAGGTCGCGGTGCGGCCAGACCCGCGCCTCCCACCAGAACCCCCACGGGAACGCCGCGGTGTGCCCCCACCACCAGTCCTCACCCAGCTCCGGGTCGGCCAGTTCGAGCGTCAGCCCGGAAAACGAGCGGACGCCGTGCGGGCTCGGACGCGCGACTCGCGGCGTCACCATCGCCGCGAGCGAGTCCGGCCCGACCAGACCGCGGTCGCCCCGGGCGGTGCGCAGCAGGGATTGCAGCAGCCGCGCGAAATCCGCGGCGCTCGTGTACATCCCGACCCCGGGGTAGGCCGCGGTGCGCAGAGGCGGGCTCGGCACGCACCAGTCGCCGAACGCCATGTACCCGGTGGCACCGCCGGTCCGGCCGGGGCCGATGCCCGTGTCCGCCATCCCGGTGGCGGCGAACACCTCCCGGTGGACGCGGGCACCGTACGGTTCGCCCGCCACGTGCTCGACGACTCCGCCCAGCACCCCGACGCCGAAACTCGAGTACGAGTACGGCCCCGGAGCCGTCACCAGCGGCAGCCTCCCGCCGTACTCCACAGCGCGCCCGATCTCGTGCCGGCGCCGGACGTAGCCGAGGATCGGCTCGGCCGGCGCCGTGGGCGCCGTCGCGGTGACGATGTCGCTGTAGTAGCCGCCCTGGTGGGCGGCCAGCATGGCCGTGGTGACCGGCGCGGCGTCCGGGCCACGCAGTCCCGCGGGCAGCACCTGGTCGACCGGCGTCTCCAGGCCGACGACGCCCGCCTCGACCAGCTGCATGAAGGCCAGCCCCGTCACGGGTTTGGTGAGCGAGCCCGCCGGTGCGGGAGTCTCGGCGGTCATCGGCGTGCTCGCGGCCAGGTCCGCGAACCCGGTCGCGGCCGTCCGCAGCTCGTCGCTCGTCGCCACCGCGACGGCCACCCCGGGCGTGCCGGTGACGGCCGCCAGCCGGGGCAGGACGGTGCCGAGCGCCGCCATCACATCGTCGAGCATCCTTCTCCTCGCTTGAGTCCACAAAGGACCTTTTCAGCCTTCGGCGGTGTTGTAGTTGACGATCCGGTCCACCATGACGGCGACCGCGCCGGCCAGCGGGCTGTCCGCGTCCTTGACCACCACGTCGGGCAGCCGGTGCGCCTCTTCCTCGGCGACCGCCACCATGCCCCAGAGCGCGTCGAACCCCGCGGGATCCGCCGGCTTCTCCGCGGCCGCTTTGACCAGCACGTCACCGCTCCCGTCGACGACGGTCAGCGCGCCCATCTGCCGCAGCACCGCGGGATCCGGCTCCTCGGTGGCGACCACCGCCCACCCTGCGACCTCCGTGTGCCGCAAGGCGGCGTGCAGGCTGCCGACGTCGCTGACAACGATGTCAGGCAATACGAGAGCCACCGGTCCCCGCGTCATCGGCAGGGCGGACCGGATCGCTCCGTCGAGCCCCGGCTCGGCCGAGTCGTCCTGGTAGACGAAGACCAGCTGGAAAGTCCCGGCGTAACGCGCCAGATACTTCACCGTATCCAGCTTGTGCGTCCCGAACACGACGACCACGCGCACGGTGAGTCCACTTCGCACCAGTTCGACCACGGTTTCCAGGCTGCGGTCCAGGACGGTGACCCCGGGAGCCAGGCAATGCAGCTCCTTCGCGTACGGCGCGCCGAAGCGCGTTCCCGATCCGGCGCAGGGCAAGATGATCGAAACATCAGGGACGGGTACGGACGAAACAGGCATCGAGTGGCCCTCAAGTTCTGTTGACGGTCAGGAGCCGTTGTCCGTCTCGACAGTAGTCAACGAAGGCGGTTCCGCGCGAGGGGAAAGCGCGCTCACCCGGGCATCGTAGACTGCGGCCACGTCGCCGAAGAGAAAGCGAAGAGGACACACGATGCGGGTGCTGCTTTCCACATACGGGACGCGTGGCGACGTCGAACCGCTGGTGGCACTGGCGGTGCAGCTACGGGCACTCGGCGCCGAAGTGCGGATGTGCACCCCGCCGGACGAGGAGTTCACGGAACGGCTGGCCTGTCTCGGGATCGGCTCGGTGCCGGTCGGGCCGCCGGTGCGGACGCTGATGCGCGCGACGGCTCCGCCGACGGCGGCGGAACTGACCCGGTACCGGACCGAGCTGCTCGAGACGCAGTTCGACGTTTTCCCTTCCGCGGCCGACGGATGCGACGTGCTGGTGGCGGCCGGCCTGGCGCAGGTCGCCGCGCGGTCCGTGGCCGAAGCCGCGGGCATCCCCTACGTCTACGTGACCTATGCGGCGGTCAACCTGCCGTCGCCGCACCACGCGCCGCCCCCGCGGCCGGGCTGGCCCGAGCCGGAAGGGGCGGCCAACCCGACGCGGTGGGAGCTGGACGCCGACCGGGTGAACGCGCAGTTCCGCGAGCCGCTCAACGGCCACCGGGCCGCACTCGGCCTGCCCCCGGTCGGCAACGTCCGCGACCACGTCCACTCCGAGCGGCCGTGGCTGGCGGCCGACCCGGTTCTGGGGCCGTGGCCGGAAACCCCGGGCCTCGAAGTGGTCCAGACAGGTGCGTGGACCCAGGTGGACGAACGTCCGCTGCCGGCCGAGCTGGAGGCGTTCCTGGACGCGGGCCCGCCGCCGGTCTACGTGGGCTTCGGCAGCATCACCCCGGCACCGGACATCGCCCGCTGGTCCGTCGAAGTGAGCCGCGCCCAGGGTCACCGCGTGCTCGTCTCCCGCGGCTGGGCCGACCTGGCCGTGGCCGACTGCTTCGCCGTCGGCGACGTCAACCACCAGCGCCTGTTCGGAAGGCTGGCCGCGGTGGTCCACCACGGCGGCGCGGGCACGACGCAGACGGCCGCCCGGGCGGGCGTGCCGCAGGTGGTGGTCCCCATCCGCTTGGCGGACAACCCGTACTGGGCGGGCCAGGTGGCCGCCCGCAAGGTCGGCGCGGCCCTCGACGGCCCGACGGCGACGGTCGATTCCCTGACCGCGGCGTTCGAAACGGCACTGGCCCCGGAAACCCGGGCGCGGGCGAAGGCGCTGGGCGCCGAAATCCGCACCGACGGGGCGAAAACGGCCGCCCGCCTGCTGCTCGACGGTTTCGGGTAAGAGGCACCGTCGCTCGAGCCGGCGGCATAGCCGGTCTTAGCTGTCGAGCCTCCCGTTCGTGCGGGCCGAGCCGTCAGCGGACCGCCGCCTGGATCCGAGCTGCGTTCGCCTGTGCACCCGGCAGGTCCGGGGTGCAGAACTCCGTCACCATCACCAGGACCCGGCCGGAGTCCGCGGCGGGGGAAGCCGTCAAGTCCGGGCTGGACGCGACCGTGATCCGGCGGGTGCCGGTCTCGTCGCTCATGCTCCACGTGTTGTAGCCCGGCACGTCCCCGGCGTGCCCCCAGACCTCGGGCGCGCCGGGACCGCAGGGCCCGACCAGGGAGATCCGCATCAGCCCCAGCCCATAGCCGATCCGCCCCTCCGTGCCGGGCCACGGGACCGTGGTCTTCATCTGCGCCAGCAGGCCGGCCGGCAGCAGCTCGCCGCCGAGCAGCGCATGGAAGAAGCGGTTCAGGTCGGAAGCGCTCGAAATGATGTTGCCGGCGCCGATGTAGCGGCTGAGGTTGTACGCGGTGACGTCGGTCGGCCCGTGCGGGGCCGGGTAGAGCTGCTCGTAGCCGTGCATGGCCGCGTCCGGCACCAGCGGGAAGTCCCGCGGCAGGAAGGTGTCGGCCAGGTGCAGCGGGCCGGTGATCCAGTCGGCCAGGACCTGCTCGAACCGCCGCCCGGTGAGCTTTTCGACCAGCAGCGCCAGCACGTTGTAGCCGGTGTTGGAGTACGACCAGCTCGTGCCCGGCGGGAACAGCAGCGGCTGCACGGTGCTGTCGTGGATCGCCTCGACCTCGCCGAAGTGCACGAAGCGTTCGGTGTCCACCTCCGGCAGAGTCGTCCACGTGTACTGCGGGGCGAGGTCCCGGGGCAGGCCACTGGTGTGCTGCAGCAGCTGCCGGACGGTGATCGGTTCCGGGTAGGGCAGCAAACCGGGCAGGTACTCCGAGATCGGGTCGTCGAGCCCCAGCCTGCCCTTCGCGGCGAGCTTCAGCACGAGCGTCGCGGTGAACGTCTTGGACACGCTGCCGACGCGGAACCGCCCGCCGGTGTCGGGCTTCGCCCCGGTGACGATGTCGCCGACCCCGGCGCGTCCCCGCCACCGGCCGGCCGGATCCGCCGCGATCGCGACCATTCCCACGTTTCCGGCCAGCACGGCCGAATCCAGTGCGGCCTGGCGTGGGTCCGGTTCCGCGGCGGCGGTACCGGTGCCGGCGAGCAGGAGCACCGCGCATGCGGTGGAGACGACCAGTCGACGCATGATTTCCCCCGGAGTGTGCGGTCCCTTACGACGGTAGCGCAGTCCGGCCGGGCGCCGCAGGGTTTCAGTCGTCGAGGATCAGGCCGAGCACCTGGGCGAGCGCCGGGGCCAGCTGCAGCAGCTGGACGTCGGTGATCCGCACTCCCGCCAGGGAATCGTAGCCGCTCTGGATGCCGATCTCCGACGCTCCGCGCAAATCGACGTTCTCGGCCTTCATTCCGTCGACGTGCAGCGAAGAAATCCGGGAACCGGGGAAGCTGACGTCGGTCAGCACCGCGTCCGCGAAATCGACGTCCTGCATGACGCAGTTGGTGAAGGTGACGTCGCGGAGCTCGGCATTCCGCAGGTTGGTTCCGACCAGTTTGCAGCCGAAGAAGCCGACCCGGTTGAGCTTCGAGTCGAACAGGGCGGTGCCGCCGAGGACCGTCCGCCCGAACTCGGCGTCGAGCCAGCTCGTCTCGGCGAAGTCGGCGCCGTTCAGCCGGCAGTTGTCGATCCACACGTCGTTGAACCGGCTTCGCCGCAGGTAGGTGTCGTCGAAGTCGACGCCGGTGAACGCGGACTCCAGGAAGCGCAAGTTGCCGGCGTGGACGCCCTCGAACGAAAGGTCCTGGAACAAGGCGGTGTCGAACCGGTCCCCCTCCTCGGGGGCGGACTCCTCCGCTTCCAGGTGGGCGAAGTAGGGCAGGTCGTCGATGCTGCGGAATTCGGGCACTGCTCACCTCAAGTCGCTGAACGCACGTCCTGGAGCTTATCCGGTACCGCGGGACAGCCGGGTGAGCAGCACCCGATGCGGTCACCGGGCATCGACGGCTCCGGACCGCCGGCTCGAGGGTCTGCGCGCACCACCGCGTAGTGCCGTGTCCTCCGCCCGGCCCGGACGATTTCAAGTCCGTGAATGGCACATTGAGGGACGTAGAGTCCCTCAATGTGCCATCCACGGACTTGGACCTGAGGGGCGCTAACCGAGGCTTTCGTAGGGGTCGGCCGGTGGCGGGACGGGCCGGGCCTGCCCGACGGCGACGAACGGGATGGTGCCGCCGTTGACCGGGTCCTTGGCCTGCTCGCCGGTGTAGGTGCCGGTGATCTCGAGCCACGAGTCCGGTTGCAGCACCGGCGGGACCGCTCCGGCGAGGCCGACCTTCACGGGCTGGGCGTCCGCGGCACAGCAGTTGAGGAGCATCCGGACCAGGTAGGGGACGCCGGCCTGGTCGAAGGCCACGAAGCCGGTGAGCGTGACGGTCCGCCCGGCCAGCGACCGGCCGTGGTCGTAGACCGCGCGGTCCGCGTAGCCGATCACCGTCAGGCGGACGGGGTTGCCGTCCGGGAGCGGGGCGACGATCCGCGGCGCGGTCACAGCCGTGCCGGCGCGCATCGCGCTGTAGGACCCCAGCGCCGGTGGCGCGGCGAGGATCAGCGCGAACACCGGCAGGACCAGCAGCCACGAGACCCGGGGCGCCGGATGCCCCGCCGGGCGGCGGCGCGCGTACCAGACGGTCGCGATGGCCGCGATCACCAGCACCACGCCCGCCGCCAGCACCAGCGGGCGCAGCCCGGCCTTGACGTACCGCAGGTACAGCCCGGTCACGCCGGCGTGGAGCAGGACGCCACCGACGAGGAACAGCAGGATCGCCTGCACAGTCCGGTTCACAGCAGCACCGCCCCGGTCAGGACCGCGGCCAGCACCGCCACGACGAAGGTCACCGGCGCGAACCGCAGTGCGAACCCGCGGCCGAACGTGGCGGCCTGCATGCCGAACAGCTTCAGGTCGATCATCGGGCCCACGACCAGGAACGCCAGCCGCGCCGTCGGGGAGAACTGCGTCAGCGACGACGCGACGAACGCGTCGGCCTCCGAACAGATCGACAGCAGCACCGCGAGGACCGCCAGGGCCAGCACCGCCAAGACGGGGTTGCCGCCCGCGGCCTGCAGCCAGGACGCGGGCACCACGGCCTTGAGCGTGGCGGCGGCCATCGCGCCGCCGACGAGGAACCCGCCCGCGTGCATGACGTCGTGCCGCACCGATCCCCAGAACGCCGCTCCCCGGCCGTCGCCGTCCTCGTGCGCGTGGGCGGCACGGGGACGCAGCCAGTCCGGACGGCCGAGCCGCTGCCACAACCAGCCCATCACGCACGCCGCCGCGAGGCTCGCCGCGAACCGCGCGACGACCATCCCCGGCTGCCCGGGAAACGCGACCGCCGTCGCCGTCAGCACCACCGGGTTGATCGCCGGCGCCGACAGCAGGAAGGCCACCGCCGCCGACGGGTTCACGCCGCCGCGCACCAGCGCGCCGGCCACCGGCACCGACGCGCATTCGCAGCCGGGCAGGACCGCACCGGCCAGCCCGGCGACCGGCACCGCCAGCGCCGGCCGTTTCGGCAGGACGCGGGTGAAGACCGAGGGCGGCACGAAGACCGCCAGCCCGGCGGACAACAGCACGCCGAGGACCAGGAACGGCAGCGCCTGCACGACCACCGCCACGAACACGGTCATCCAGCTCTGCATCACCGGAGCGGACAACAGCCGCCGAACCGGACCCTGCGCCACGAACCCGACCAACAGGACCAACGTCAGGACGAGGACCGGATCGACGTTCCAGCCCGACAACCCGTCCTGATCCCGCTTCCCGGCCTGGCGCCGGCTTTCGTCGATGGCAGTCACCACAGGTCTCCGTACTTCCGCTCCACACCCACTTCTCCATACGGACGGCGGCCCCGCTCGGTTCATCGAGGAGGGGTCGTCACGCCGGGCCCGACGAAAGTCGGAGGCGATTCACGACCAAAGTCGGACCCGCTCACCCGCCGATTCGTCCTGTTCGGAACGGAACCGGACGGCATGGCGCATTGGTCCGCGGGCCATTCGGCGCAACCACCGCCAGGCCGCCGGGCACCGATTGCTTGAGCCACACCGAAACGAGGCACCGGACTGTATAAACAGGACACCCATGGGCCCCACCGTCCGCGCACCCCTCCAGGAGCGATCCATGCGTCGTTCACCCCGAAGAGTCCTCGCCACCGCCGCCTTCGCGGCACTGGCCTTGACTGCTCCCGCCCTGCCCGCCGCCGCGGTTCCCGCCACCGCGGCGGCGCTGCATCCGACCGCGCGTGTCTGCGCTCAGGCCGTGAAACCCGGTATGGCAACGTGTTTCGCCGAACGCCAGACCGACACCATGCGCGCCGCACTCACGCCGAACGCCCTCCCGAGCGGGTTCGGGCCCTCCGGGCTGCGCTCCGCGTACAACCTCACCGCGAGCGGCAGCGCGTCGGCGACAGTGGCCATTGTGGACTCCAACGACGACCCCAACGCCGAAGCCGACCTGGCCACCTACCGGTCCACCTACGGCCTGCCCGCCTGCACCACGGCGAACGGCTGTTTCAAGAAGGTCAACGAAAACGGCCAGGCCAGTCCGCTCCCGGCCGCGGACAGCGGCTGGGCCGGCGAGATCTCCCTCGACGTCGACATGGTCTCCGCGATCTGCCCCGGCTGCCACATCCTGCTCGTCGAAGCGAACCAGGCGAGCATGGCCGACCTCGGGACCGCGGTGAACACCGCCGTCTCACAGGGCGCCAAGTACGTCTCCAACAGCTACGGCGGCGGTGAGGACGGCAGCGAAACCGGTTACGATTCCAGCTACTTCCGCCACCCCGGCGTCGCGATCACCGCGAGCACCGGCGACAACGGCTACGGCATCAGCTACCCGGCCTCGTCCCAGTACGTCACGGCCGTCGGCGGCACGTCCCTCACCCAGGGCGGCGGCACCCGCGGCTGGACCGAAACCGCCTGGAGCGGCGCGGGCAGCGGCTGCTCGACCAGCGTGGCCAAGCCGTCCTTCCAGAACGTGACCACGGGATGCGCCAAGCGCGCCAACGCCGACGTCTCCGCGGTCGCCGACCCGCAGACCGGGGTCGCGGTCTACCAGACCTACGGCGGCAGCGGCTGGGCGGTCTACGGCGGCACCAGCGCGTCCTCGCCGATCATCGCCTCGGTCTACGCGCTCGCCGGCAACCCCGGCGCGTCCGACACCCCCGCCGCGTACCCCTACGCCCACGCCGGGAACCTCAACGACGTCACCTCCGGCAGCAACGGCAGCTGCTCGACGGCGGTGCAGTGCAAGGCGGGCGCGGGCTGGGACGGGCCGACCGGGCTCGGCACCCCGAACGGCACCGCCGCGTTCACCGCGGGCACGTCCACCGGCGGCGTCACCGTGGCGAACCCGGGCAGCCAGAGCGGCGTCGCCGGCACTTCGGCGAGCCTGCAGCTGTCCGCGTCCGGCGGCAGCGGCGGCTACACCTGGACCGCCACCGGCCTGCCCGGCGGCCTGTCGATCAGCACCTCGGGCCTGATCTCCGGCACGCCGGCCACCGCGGGAACGTACTCGGTGACCGCGACCGCGAAGGACTCCTCCGGCGCCACCGGCAGCACGACGTTCTCGTGGACCGTCACGTCTTCGGGTGGCAGTGGCTGTTCGGGCCAGAAGCTGGCCAACCCCGGCTTCGAAAGCGGCGCGACGTCGTGGACGGCGTCCAGCGGCGTGATCACGACGGCCTCCGGCAGCGAGACGCCGCACTCCGGCACCTATCTCGCCTACCTCGACGGCTACGGCAGCTCGCACACCGACACGCTGTCGCAGCCGGTGACCATCCCGGCGGGGTGCCACGCGTCGCTCAGCTACTACCTGCACGTCGACACCGCCGAAACCACGACCACGACGCAGTACGACAAGCTCACGGTCAAGGCGGGCTCGACGACGCTGGCGACGTACTCCAACCTGGACAAGGGCACCGGCTACCAGCAGCGCACGGTCGACGTCTCGGCGTTCGCCGGGCAGACGGTGACGCTGACCTTCACCGGCATCGAGGACTCCTCCCTGCAGACGTCGTTCTGCCTGGACGACACCGCAGTGACCTTGAGCTGATCAAGGCCGCGGGACGGCCACCCTGGGGTGGCCGTCCCGCACCCGCGCGAAAAGTCCGAAAAGCCGCCGCGGTCCGCAACGCGTGACAGGGATTCCGACACGACGAAACCGATCGGTTTTCCTCCGGCCGAAACCGGGCTAACCTCGCAGAGTGACGATCGAGGCGAAACCGAGCTCCCGGGAGCGGCTTCTGGAGGCCGCGGCCACACTCACCTACCGGGACGGCGTCGGCATCGGCGTCGAGGCGCTGTGCAAGGCGGCCGGGGTGTCGAAGCGGTCCCTGTACCAGCTGTTCGAAAGCAAGGACGAGCTGCTGGCGGCGAGCCTCAAGGAGGGTGCACCCGCCTTCGTGGCGAGCCTCCTGCCCCCGGCGGACGACGGCCGCTCACCCCGTGAGCGGATCCTGCACGTCTTCCGGCAACTGGCGGCGCAGGCGGCGGCTCCCGGGTTCCACGGCTGCCGCTACCTGGCCGTGCAGATCGAGCTCAAGGATTCGCGGCACCCCGCGAGCCGCGTGGCCCGCCGGATCAAGCGGAACCTGATGACGTTCTTCCGCACCGAGGCCGAACGGGGTGGGGTGAGCGACCCCGACCTGCTGGCCCGGCAGCTCATCCTGGTCTTCGACGGCGCAAGCGCCCGGGCCGGGATCGGCGTCGACGACCTGAAGGGGCTCATCGCGCCGACCCTGGCCACCCTGCTCGACGCGGCCGGCCTGCGCTGACCTCCCTCAGGAGGAGGCCGGGGGCCGCCAGCCGCCGCTGACCTCCTTGGTCGGCTTGTGCGGGAACCGGCGCTCGGCGTACTCCTGCGCGCGGGAGCCCGGCATGACGTACAGGGTCTCGGTCTTGTCCTGCAGCGGGCGCAGCACGGTGTTCATGAAGGCCTTGCGGTCTTCGAGGTACGGGCCCAGGACGTCTTCCCCGGCGGGGCAGACGGCCACGCAGTAGCCCGATTTGTAGCCCGGCGGGGAGCTCAGGCTCTGCCACATGGAGGCGCTTTCCGCGTCGGTCACCCGGGAGCGGTAGTCGGCGGCGTCCTCGCTGTCGGCCACGGTCTGCACCCAGTCGGTGAACCCGCTCATGAACTCGCGGTAGTTGTGCGTGGTGCAGGCCAGGCCGTCGAACTCGCCGTCCTTGCCGATCGCGCCGACCGGGCAGGCGGTGACGCACAGCTTGCAGTCGATGCAGGGGTTGTAGTCCAGCGCCTGCCCGTACTCGCTCACCTCGGCGTCGACCAGGACGGTGACCAGCAGCACGAAGCTGCCGAACTTCGGGTGGATGACGTTGCGGTGCAGCCCCATCACCCCGAGCCCGGCGGCCACCGCGACCGTCTTGTGCGCCACCACCCAGATCCGATCCGTGCCGAAGCGGTCCATCTCCTGCGGGAAGCCGACCGACGGGTTGAGCGCGCGGTAACCGGCGTCCTGCAGCGCCCGGGTGACACTCCGGGCGGTGTGGTCGGCCTGTTCGCCGGTCTGGTGGAACTCCTGGTTGGCCACGCTGCGGGCCGTCGAGCGGCAGTTGTCGCGGTTCATCCGGAACGCCATGGCGACCAGGGTGCGGGTGCCGGGCAACGCGGCCTGCACGTACGTGCGCTCCCCCGCCAGGTCGGGGTGGTCCAGGCTGACCGCGCCGACGTCGTCCGCACCGGCGGCCAGGCACAGCTCGCGCAGCCAGGCCGCGTCGATCACCGCCGGCGGGCTCGCGGCGTCACCGGCCCGGCGCCGGGCGAGCACGGCCCGCACCGACGGGTGCGCGGCCAGCTTCGCCGGCAGCTTCGGATCCCCTTCGGCATGTACGGCAGTCATCCGGTCTCCTCCCCTGCCCGGAGCGCCCTGCGCACCTCCGAGCGTAAACCGATCGGTTTCCGATCACCCGGCCCACGGTAGCACCACTTGCCGTCCTGAAACCGATCGGTTTACGATGATGAAAACCGAACGGTTTCCTTCGGCGGCCTCGGCGACAAGAGCGCCCTGCGCGAGGACTACCTGGACGAACTCCTCCAGGTGGGCCGCCGTCCCGGCTACCCGGCCGTCGCCCGGGGTGTCTACCGGAACCTGCCCGGCCTCAACGCGGCCCGCTCCCGCTACCCGGAAGTCAAGGCCCCCATCCACCTCGTCTACGGCGAGCAGGACTGGTCGCGGCCCTCGGACCGGGCGGCCAACAAGGACCTGCTGCCCGACGCCGAATTCACGCAGGTGCCGGGCGCCGGCCACTTCATCGCCCTGGAACGGCCCGACGTCCTGGCCGGCCTGCTGAACGCGGCGGCGTGATGACCGGCCGGACTCGCGTTGTCACGCACCAGGTGCGCCGGCTCGAAGCCAGGGTCGACCTGCCGTTCGAGGAATTCCGCGAACGCTGGCAAGGCGACGGTGTCTTGAATGACTCATTCAGGTCTTCGGAGGTCCTGAATGAGTCATTCAAGACCTCCGGCGAGCGGGAGGACCAGGGCCAGCAAAAACATTCCCGCGGCCACTCCGATCATCGTGAACACACCACGCGGCCAGAAAATGTGACTGTCCAAGAACGACACGCTCGCGAGCAGGAGGAGCACCGCGCCCGGCGCCGCCCGCCACCGCACCCGCATGGCGGCCGCGGCGACGATCGCGACGCCGGCGGCGAGGAAGCAGGCCGAGCCGATCAACCCGAGCAGGTCGCCGATCCCGAAGACGGCACCGGCCACCGGCGTGGCGCCGTGCTGCGCGTGCACCACCGTGCCCGCGGCGATCCCCGCGACGGCGTCGAGGCCGCCGTAGAAAGCCGCGAAGGCGAACGCGGCCAGCCGTCCGGGCCACCGCAGCCAGCGTGGCGCCGAGGCCAGCAAGAGCCACTGCGCTCCCGCGAGCAGCGGAAAGACCGGCAACAGGATGACGTGCAACGACGTCCACCAGCCGGCGGTCGCCGCGTCGAGGTACGCGGGGTGCACCGCGCCGAAGCCCGCGAGCAGAAGACCCGGGGCGGCGAAGAAGGCACCGCGCTGCCATCGTGACTCGATCACCGGGCGACCATAGCTGCGGCAGGCCGGCGATCGGGCGGTCACGAGGTTAGAGAACTCTTACGTCCACGACCGCGCAGGTTCCGTCCGGCCGCGGGGCACAGCTCGGGCTCCACTCGGGTACACGTCCACCGGTTCGCCTCGGTTCAACACATTTCCGAACTATTTCGCGGGACCACCGGGCACTGGACATCGGGACCGCACGCCGTCACGATTACCGGCGTCCCGCAAACTGCGGATTCTCTTTTCCCATTCCCCGCATCGGAGTCGACTCATGCCCCAGAAGACGGGAAAGCATCGCATTTCCCAGCGGACAAAAATCGCGACCGGCGCCCTCGCGCTCGCCGTCGCCGCCGGCGGGATCGCGATTTCGACCACGTTCGGCGAACCCGGCAAAGCCAGCGCCGACGAGGCCGACCCGGCGCTCTACATCGACATCATGAAGGTCAAGCCGAACAACGCCGAACCCGCGAACTCCCGCGGCGCGTCCACCGGCACCTTCACCGTCGACTGCGGACGGAACGAGAACCAGCACTTCAACCCCGACAACTTCGTCGCCCAGCCCGGCATCCGCAACGGCGCCCAGCACCTGCACGACTACGTCGGCAACCTCTCGTCCAACGCCAATTCGAACAACAAGAGCCTCGACGCCGCCGGGACCACCTGCAAAAACGGCGACAAATCCGCCTACTTCTGGCCGGTCGTGCGCATCGACACCGGCGACGAAGAAAAGAACCCGCCCGCGAAGTCGCCCGACGGCGACCGCGACCAGGCCGCCCAGGCCGGCGTCAGCCCGGTGATCACCTGCCCGGACGTCGCCAGCAAGCTCCCCGACGTCCCCGATTCCGCGATGGCCGAAGTCAACCGCAACCTCGACCTGCTCGACACCCAGCTCGACGAAGCCAACAAGCGGGTGGTCAGCACCCGGGGCCAAGGCGGGCCCGACTTCGTCCAGAACGCCATCCTCGGTCCGCTCAAGGACAAACGCGTCGCCACCATCGACCGGATGGCCATCGCCATCGGCCGCACCGCCGCCAAACCCCAGGGTCTCGACGCCCTCGCCCCCTGCAAGCTGCGGGACCAGGCCGGCAGCGGCGGCAGCGGAGTGAGCAACGGCGGCGGCGCCCCCGGCGGCGCGGCCCAGGCAGGCGGCAACAACGGCGGGAACAACGGCGGCGCGACGGCCAAGCCGCTGCCCGGCGCGGACGCCAACAACGAACTGCCCGACAACGACGGAGCGATCCAGCGCCCGGCGAAGGTCGGCATCACCTTCCGCGGCAGCCCGGCCGGCCAGGTCACCGCGATGCCGAAGTTCCTGCGCGCCCTCACCGGCGACGCCAAGCCGTCGATCAACGGCACCAAGAACACCCGCCCGGCGTGGACCTGCACCGGCCTCGAAAACCGCCTCACCGACAAGTACCCCATCTGCCCCGAAGGCAGCAAGGTCGAACGGATCCACACCTTCCCCAGCTGCTGGGACGGCAAGAACACCGACAGCGCCAACCACCGCACCCACATCGTCTTCCCCGACAAGAACGGCCGGTGCGCAGCAGGCTTCACCGCCATCCCCCAGCTGCGGATCACGCTCGTCTACGACATCCCGCACGACATCCAGGTCAAGAAACAATACAAAGTGGACTCGTTCCCGCAGGAAGACCACAACCCGCTGTCCGACCACGACGACTTCGCCAACGTCATGTCGCAGCGCCTCATGAACCAGGTCGTCAACTGCGTCAACCGCAACAAGACCTGCAACGCCTGACCCGCCGGCCGATCGGGTGCCCGCCGTCGTCCATCCCCACGGCGGGCACCGTCGGCGGGCCGGGCGGCCGGGTCGCGAGTAGGGTGAATCGCCCCGGAAAGCCGGGGTTTCACCAGGCGGAGGCAGGAATGACTGTCGATGTGCGGACCGAGATCGTGATCGGCCTTCCCCGCGACCAGGTCGCCGGGTACACGATCGACCCCACCCACGCGCCCGAGTGGTACGCCAACATCGAGTCCGTAGAGTGGGAGACTCCCGCACCGCTGGGCGTGGGCTCCCGCCTCGCGTTCGTCGCGCGGTTCCTCGGGCGCCGGCTGGCCTACACCTACGAGATCGCCGACCTGGTCCCGGGCGAGCGGCTGGTCATGCGGACCGCCCAAGGCCCGTTCCCGATGGAGACGACCTACACCTTCACCGAACACGGGAACACGAGCACACGCATGACATTGCGCAACCGCGGTGAGCCGAAAGGCTTTTCGGCGATCAGCGCGCCGGTGCTGGCCGCGGCGATGCGCCGGGCCAACCGGAAGGACCTGGCCACCCTCAAGACACTCCTGGAACAAACCCGGGCGTGACCGTGCCGGAAATCCCGTATCCTGGTGGCCGTTCCCGAAACGGAAAAAGGAAAAAGACCAACGAATACGCCGTCCGGTCCGGCTCGGGTTTTCGGGGTGAGGGGTGAGGGGGTGGTGAGCCATGCGGGGCCGACTCGCGCGCGCGAGCGTGTTCCTGGGTGCCGCCGTGGTCGCGGTGGGCGGGCTCGTCGTCGCCGGGACCGGGCACGGCTACCCCGCCCAAGACGTCCGGATGCGGTCGGGCTCAGCCTGGCTGGCTTCCTCCGGTGTCGGTCAGGTGAGCCTGCTCGACGGGACCTCGGCCGAGGTCGCGGCGCAGGTGCAGGTCGGCCCGCCCGGGCACGCGCTCGACGTCGTCCAGCGGGACTCGACCGCCTACGCCGTCGACCGCAGCGCGGGCACCGTGCGCCGGGTCGACGGCGCGACCTTCGAACCCGCCGCGCCGGTCACCCCGATCGACCAGGCCCGCGACGGGCTGACCGCGTTCGCCGGCACCGACACTCTGTACACTTTGGACACTCAGCGCGGGCTGCTGGCCGGCCGCGACCCGCTCACCCTGGCCCCGCGCGGCGCCCCGCTGTCCCTGGCGGCGCGGCTGACCGCGGGCACCGCCGCCCTCGACGACGCCGACCGGCTCTGGACCGTCGACGACGCGACCGGCGACCTGACCTGGATCGCGGGCGGGACCCGCACCACGCACCGCGGGCTGGTCCCGCCCGGCCGGAACGTCCTCGCCGCCGCCGGCGGCCTGCTCGTGGTGGTCAGCCCAGGCGCGCGGACCGCCACCAGCGTCTCCCCGGTGACCGGCGAGGTCGCCGCCACCATCCCGCTCGACCTGCGCCCCGACGACACCGTCCAGGTGAGCGGTTCCCCGCACCACGACCGGGTGTACGTCGTCGTCTCGCGGGGCCTGCTCGACATCTGCGACCTCGGCGCCGCGACCTGTGACACCGTCGTCCCGCTCGACGCGGCCGACCGGCGGCTCGGCGCGGCCGTCGAAGCCGGCGACCGGCTGTTCGTTCCGGACTACTCCACCGGCCAGGTCACCATCGTCGACCTCACGCACCCGTCGGTGCTCGCCCGGTCGAAGGTGCTCACCCCGCCGGCGCCGTTCCAGCTCTTCAACCGCGACGGGATCGTCTTCTTCAACGACCCCGCCAGCGAGCGCGCCGGGGTGATCCGCCTCGACGGCGGCGTTCGCCCGATCGCGAAGTACGACCCGGCGGACCCGCACAAGGGCCTCCACGACGACCACCCCGTTCCCTCGGTACCGCCGACGCCGAGCGGGCAGCAACCGCCTCCGGACCAGACCCCGCCGGGAACGACGCCGACGTCGGTACCGGCGCCACCCACCGGTGTCCCGGGCACGCCGACCGGGCCGGACCCGGTCCCGCCCGCGACCGGCGTCCCGACGACCGGCGTCCCCCCGACCGGTCCGCCGGCCGTGGCACCGGACCTGCGGGTCACCCTGTCGAAGACGACTCCGCAGCCGGGCGAGGACATTTCGCTGCGCGTCGACAACGCGGCGGGCGGCGCGCCGGTCACCGCGCGGTGGGACTTCGGGGACGGCAGCCAGGCGGACGGCGTGACCGTCACGCACCACTGGACCACCGAGAAGACCTACCAGGTGAGCGTGCGGGCGACCGTGGACGGGCAGGAAGCGGCGACGTCGGCGAGCGTGCAGGTCACGCCGCCGCCGTCGGTCACCGTGCCGGACGTCGTCGGCATGCCCGAGGCGGGCGCGCGCGGTGCCCTCACCGCGGCGAACCTCGTTCCGGTCGTGACCCGCAGCGCCAGCAACACCGTCCCCGCCGGGGTCGTCCTCGCCCAGACGCCGAAGGGCGGCACGAGCGCGGCACCGCGGACCCAGGTCACGATCACGGTTTCCAGTGGCAAGCCCGCTCCGGTCGACCTGATGGCCCGCGCTGCCGGCGCGAGCTGGACCACCGGCGCGGGCACCCTGCCGTTCAACGGCAACGACGGCGACGCCCGCGGTTTCGCGCTCACCCGGCACGGGCGGACCGAAGGCGGCTGTGCGCTGGAGGACGGCACCGCGCCGGACCCGTACCTGGAGACCCATCCGCAGTGGGTGGACAACGGCTTCATCAACGGCGTCTACACCTTGCCCCGGCCGATCGCCGCGGGCGACCACTTCCGCTCGAAGATCGGTTTCGTCTGGTGCAACCCGAACGAAGCCGGCGACGCGACTTTTGTGGTGTCGGTCATCGGGCCCGGCGGAGCGGCCACCGACGTCGCCCGGGTGCGCGACACCTCGGCGGACCGGGTCATGCGCCAGATCGACGCCGACCTCTCCGCCCACGCGGGGGCCACGCAGATCCGGCTCCGGATCGAGGCGGGCGCGTCCGCCGGACAGGACTGGGCGTCCTGGATCGGCCCGCGGATCGGCGCGTGACCCTCAGCCGAACGCGGCCAGCGCGAGCGGCTCCCACTTCCGCCACCCGGCCAGCCGCTCCTGGTACTCGGCTTCGACCGCTGTGAGGGACTTGCCGAAGAACATCCGGTGCGGCGGGTCGTCGGTGTCCGCGAGCTCCAGCAGCGGCGCCCGGGTCGCCCGCGGATCGCCGAGGTCCCACTCGATCCGGCCCGCCTCGCGAACCCCGTCGTAGTCCGGGTCCGGCGCGCTTTGCCGGACACTGCCACCCCCGAAGTCCGTCCGGTACGGGCCGGGCTCCAGGCAGATGACGTCGATCCCGAACGACGCGACCTCCTGCCGCAGGGACTCCGAAAGCCCTTCCACGGCCCACTTCGACGCGTGGTAGGCACCGATGCCGGGGAACGCGCGGATGCCGCCTTCACTGGTGACCTGGATGATCCGGCCACGCCCCTGCCGTCGCATGATCGGCAGCGCCGCCTGGGTCAGCCAGAGCGTGCCGAAGAAGTTCGTCTCGAGCTCCGCGCGGACCTCCTCCTCGGTGAGCTCCTCGACCATCCCGAAGTGCCCGTAACCGGCGTTGTTCACCAGCACGTCCAGTGAACCGAACTCGGCCGCCGCCCGCTGCACCGCGTCGACGGCGGCGGCGCGGTCGGTGACGTCCAGCCGCAGGGGCAGCACGGCGTCGCCGTACCGCTCCACGAGCGGACGCAGGCTCTCGGCGTCCCGGGCGGTGGCCGCGACCCGGTCACCACGCTCGAGCGCCGCTTCGGCCCACTCCCGGCCGAAGCCCTTGGAAGTCCCGGTGATGAACCAGCTCTTCGTCACGACACGTACCTTCCTGTTCGAATTTCTACGTCCTGAGCTAACAGTAGCATGGACTGCATTAATGCATCGAGTGGTAGAGTCGTGGCCATGACCGTGAGCGATGGCCGCCGTGAGCGCAAGAAGGCCCAGACCCGGGCCCGGATCCAGGAAGCGGCCCTGGACCTCTTCGCGAGCCAGGGCTACCGGGAAACGACGATCGCGCAGATCGCCGCGCGTGCCGACGTCGCGACCCGCACGGTCACGCTGCACTTCCCGGCCAAGGACGACCTGCTCTTCGCCGACGACCCGTTCACCGCGGAGTCGCTCGAACGGTGGCTGCGCGAGCGAAAGCCGGACACCACGCTCGACGCGGTCCGCGGCTGGATGCACGCGACCATGCGCGAACTCGACGAGCGCGACCACGACTCGGGCGTGGACCCCGGCCTGATCTGGCAACGCCGCGCCCTCCGCGCGCGGCTGCTCATGGCCGACGACGACCTCCGCGGCCGCGCCCGCGCCGGTTACCGCGACCTCGAACTTCCGATAGCCGAGGGCATCGCCGAAGACCTCGGCCTGCCGGCGGACGCCCTGCTCCCCCGGCTCACCGCCGCCACCGTCGTCACCGGCCTCCGCGAGATCTACGTGACACGCGAAGGCCAGGCTCAGGCGCGGTCGGCGGCGAGCGACCTGTCCCCCCTCGTGGACGAAGTGCTCGCCTTCGCCGAGGCCGGCCTCCGCGGCGCCCGGCCCCGACCCGGCGCGTAGGGATTACTCCGGCCCGGCGATTACTCCGGACGTGCCGATGCACGCCCATCCGCATGGCCGTCAGGACACCTTAGAACCGTTGAGCGACAAGCAACTTCGGCCATCCGTCAGGTGACCGATGTCTGTCGGCCGCTTACCACGAAACATTGTTCTACGGAGTCATGACGCTCCGGCCTCGAAACCCGAGGAGGAGCGATGTCCCGTGCTACCACCACCGTCTCCACTCTCGTGATCTTCCTTCTGGCCATCAACCTGCGGCCTGCCGTGACCAGCCTGGGTGCGGCCCTGCCGGACATCTCGGTCGCCGGTGGCCTCGTCGCCGCGGTGCTCGTCGCGTTGCCCCTGTGGGCGATCGGGCTCGGCGGCTGGGCAACGCCCTGGCTGTGCGGCCGGCTGGGGACCTACCGGACCGTCGCCGTGGCCCTCGCCGGGCTGGTGCTGTCGCTGTCCGGGCGCGTCCTCGGAGGCGCCGCGCCACTGCTGACCGGGACGGCGCTGGCGTGCCTGTCCATCGCCGTGCTCGGCACCATCCTGCCGCTGCTGGCCAAGGGGTCCGCCGCCTTCACCTTCGGACTCGGGCTCGGCAGCACCGCCGGTGCGCTGGTCACCCCCGCGGTCGTCATGTCGTCGTCGTGGCGGGCCGCCCTCGGCCTGTGGGCCATCGTGGGGCTGCTGGCCCTGCAGGCGTGGCAGCGCATGCCCGGCGAATTCCCGGCGCCGCAGCGGACCTCCGGGGCGACGCCCGCTTTCGCGCTGACCATCCACTTCGGACTCATTTCGACGGTGACGTTCCTGGTCATGGGCTGGCTCCCCGGCATCCTGCGCGGCGCCGGAGTCCCGGCGACGACGGCGGGCGGGTGCCTCGCGCTGTCGATGGCCATGGGGTTGCCCATGATGCTGCTGGTTCCGGGCTGGACGCGCCGGTGGCGCAACCAGACCCTGCTCGTCATCACGCTGGCCACGCCCAACGTCATCGGGGTGACCGGCCTGCTCCTCGCCCCGGCGGCCGCGCCCTGGCTGTGGGCCGTGGCCACCGGCACGGGCATGGGTTCGCTCGCGTTCGTCCTGACGACGATCTCGCTGCGCAGCAAGGACAGCTCGCTCTCGCTGTCCGCCGTCGTCCAGGGCGTGGGGTACGTCATCGCCGGCTTCGGCGTGCTGGCCTGCGGCTGGCTGCACACGCACACCGGGAGCTGGCGGACTCCGCTGCTGCTGGTCCTGGCGATCCTGCTCGGCCAGGTCTACAGCGGGCACATCGCCGTCACGCGCCGGACCGCGGCGCCGCGGGTCGTGCCCCCGCTCACCGTGCGCCGCCAGGGGGACGCCCCGGAGCTCGGGGTGTGAGCTCAGCCCGAGGCGGACTGGTGGCGCGCGGCTTCCCGGGCGATGTCGATCCGCGAATGCACGTCGAGCTTGGTCAGGATGTGCGAAACGTGCGTGCCGACCGTGCGCCGGGACAGGTAGAGGCGGGCCGCGATCTGCGGGTTCGACAGGCCTTCGACCACGAGGGCCGCGATCCTGCCCTCGGTCGGGGTGAGGCTGTCCCAGCCGCGCGTGGTCTGGCGGTGCTTCACCGTCGGGCCACGCCGGATGCCCAGCGCCCGGAACAGGGCGCGCAGCCGCGCCACGTCCCATTGCGCGTCCAGCTCCGTGTAGACGTCGATGGCGTGGGTGAAGGCCGCCCGCGCCGAGCCGCGGTCTTCGTCACGGGCTCCGGCGAAGGCGATCGCGGCGGCTTCCAGGGCCTTCGCCTGGGAGAGCGGCCGGCCCGCGTCGCGGTAGCCGTCGGCGGCACGCAGCAACATCGTCCCGTCCCGCTCGAGCAGGCCGCGGCAGTACAGGGCCAGCGCGCGGCGATGCGACACGGTGGGTTCGGCGGCGATCGCCCGCGCGCGGGCCGCCATCTCCGCCGCGATCCGCTCGTCGCCGACCGTCACGGCCAGCCGGGCGACCTCCCCCAGCAGGTCCTCCCCCGCGTCTTCGCGGGCCAGCACGGCGGTCAGCACGGCGAGCGCCCGATCCGGCGCGCCGGCGTGCTCGAAGGCGAGGCTGCGGGCCCGCGCGAGGGGTTCCACGACCCGGTCGCCGATGCGTTCGGAGTACAGCGCCGCGACGTCGAGGTGCCGGCGGGCCGCGGCCGGCTCGCCGCGGTGGAAGTGGATGATCGCGGCGACACCGCGGTCGCAGCACACCACGTTCGGGTCCTTGCGCTCGTCCGCGACGACGTCCACCTCGGCCAGCGCGTCGTCCCACCGGCCGGCGCCCAGCAGCAACCGGCCGAGCGCGCTCTGGACCTCGGTCAGCCGCACGACGCTGCCGGTGCGGTCGGCCAGCTCACGCGCCTGGCCGGCGGCGGTGAGCGCGTCGGTGTAGCGGTCCAGCGCGCCGAAGGTGACCGACTGGTTGATGCGCAGCAACAGGGTGAGGTCGATCAGCTCGGGGTCGCCCCGCACGACGGCCATCGCGCGCTCGAACAGCGGCAGTGCGCCGGCCCAGTCGCCCCGCGTCATCGCGACCAGGCTCAGCACGTGCAGCGCCCACCCGGTCGACCAGCGGTCTTCGTCCGAGCCGAGCTCGGTCAGGGCCGCGGAAGCGGCTCGGTGCGCGGCGGCGATCTCACCGAGGTCCCGGCGCGTCCGCGCGATGAGCACCATCAGCCTGGCGCGGTGGGGGGCCTGCAGGCCCGGCTGGGTCAAGGCTTCGTTCAGCGCGGCGAGGGACTCGGCGGAGCGGCCGGTCGTCGCGCGGCACTGGAGGACGGTCGTGTGCAGTTCGACGCGCACGTCGGGATCGCGGACACGGTCCAGGGCGCGGAGGGCGATCCGCTCGGCCTGGGCCAGGTTGCCCACCCGGTAGTACGCGTCGGCCAGCCGGCCGGCCAGCGCGCCGGTCAGGGCGTCGTCGAGCGGCGTGTCCCGGACCGCCCGTCTCAGGAGCGCGACGGCGACCACGGGTGCCTGGCCGATCAACGGCGTGGCCACCTTGAGCAGCCACTGCGCGGCCCAGTCCGGCACCGGCACCCGGCTGTCCGTTGTGGACACCATCGGCAGCAGCTGCCGCGCGACCCGCTCGACCGGCGCGTTCGCTTCGACCAGTGCCAACGCCGCGTCCTGGTGCCAGGCGACCCGGACCGCCGCCGGCATCTCGTCGTACAACGCGTGGCGGATCAAGGGGTGCCGGAACGCCAGGTCGTCACCGGCCGCCACCAGCACCCCGGCGGCACGTGCCTCGTCGAGGGCGGGCAGCAGCTCGGCGAGCGAGCAGTTCCGCACGGTCACCAGGTCCCCGACCGCGAAGCTGTCCCCGAGCAGCGCCGCCGCCCGCAGCACGGTCCGCGCCGCCTCGGACAGGAAGCCCAGCCGGTCGGCGATCGCCTCCGGCAGGGAGTCCGGCGTGGCCGTGCCGGTCAGCTCCACGATGCCGGCGGTGTCGACTTCCAGGCACGAGCTCCTGGCCAGCGCGTCGATCAGTTCGGTGAGGTACAACGGGTTCCCGGCCGCGTCGCCGGCCAGCTCCTCCAGCCGGGCACCCGGCTTGCCGCCGGCCAGGGCGGCCACCAGCTCGAGCACCGCCGGTTCCGCCAGCCTGCCCACCCGCAGCCGCTCGGCGGGCCGGACCATCCGGAACAGCGACCGCAGGTCGTCCCGGCGCGGCACCGGCCGCAGCACGCCCACCAGCAGCAGCGGAAGCTGCCGGACCGAGCGGGCGAGCCTGCTCCACACCGCCACCGTCGTGGTGTCGGCCCACTGCAGCTCGTCGACGACCAGCACGGCCGGCCCGTCCTGGCAGAGCTCGTCCACCAGCGCGACCAGCTGCTCGGCGGCCGCGGCGGCGAGGTCGGCGCCCTGGTCCGCGACGGCTCCGCCGCCCAGCAGCTCGGAAATGCCGTCACGGCGGGGATCCCGCGTGACCGGGGTGATCCGCAGGGCGTCCAGGAGCGGGAGCAGCGGCAGCGCCTGCCCGAGCTCGTCGCCGGCGCCCCAGTACACCTGGCAACCCGCATCGGCGGCGGCGGTGCAGGCGGCGCGGACCAGCGCGGACTTGCCGATCCCCGGCTCGCCGTCCACCAGGACGGCACGACCGCGCCCCGCGGCGACGTCACGGACCCAAGCAGCCAGCCGGGACAGTTCGCCGTCCCGGCCGACCAGCAGCTCAGTACCGTCCGTGAGCAGTCGCACACCGGGATTTTAGAAGTAAAACCTGTTCCCCAACAAGAGGCACACTTCGGAAGCCCGGAACACGCCGGGCCCGTAGTCGAGATTTCCCCTCGAGGAAACATCCCGTTCGATAAATGTTCCGATTTGTGATCCGGTGTCATTCTGCCACCTGACATTGCCGGCTCGTCAACTGCCCGCCCGGGCCCGGACGAATGACGCGGCGCCCCGGGCCGACCGCCGCCCGGTCGATCCGGACGAAAGAGGGAACGAGAGCGTCAGGCCCGGCGGACCGGGATCCCCCATCGGGAATCCACGCCGCATCCATGGTCAGGACAGCGTTCCGGCCGCGATCGGTCCGCCCCCGCGGGGCGGGACCTTCGATGGTTTCGACGATAGCACTGCCGTCGCCCCGCCTCCCTGGCCGACGTTCGCGAATTGGCCCGAGATCACCCCGTCCGGCGGCGGCCACCCGCGATGGCGCGACCCGCGGGCCGATTTCGATGGAGTGCACGCGCCGGGGTTCGTCGTCGTGGAGCGCCGCGGTTGATTCGTTGTTTTCCGCTTTGGCCGACGCTCTCGGGCCACGTTTTCCGCACTCCACGTCCGCGGTGACCGACTGTGATCACCGACGAGGTCCGCCCGCCGCCGGCCGTCCGCCGGCCGGGCGGCAGCCGGCGCGCCGTCGAAGGCCGACGGCCCGAATCCGCCACCCCGGCGTCCCTTCCCCCGGGAATCAGCGGCCCATCCCCTTTCGGCCGCGGCAATTCGTAGCACCGTTCGAAGATCGGTCCCGAAAAACAAGATCTTCGATCAAGAATCCGTGCCGCCATTCTGGTGAATTCCATGGCCCGGCGCGCGACACGCATTGTCAAGTGCTGCCGGTGTCCCTACAGTGGCCTGCCTGACGCCCGGGAAGTGAATCACGAACCTTCCTTGGATTCGGCACACCAACTGTCATCTCCTGCGAGGAGCAGGCCGTGTTTGGAATTGCCAGAAGCAGTATCCGGGTGCGCGCTGTGCTCGCCCTCGCGGCCGTCACGGTCGTCACGGCCGTCACCGGCTGCGGCGCACTCGGATCGGTCACCCCGAAAGCCTCGTCGAGCGGCAGCGGCCTCGAGAAGGTGACACTGAAGGTCTCGATCCTGCCCACCACGGACCTCGCGCCGTTCTGGCTGGCCCAGGACAGCGGCTACTTCGAAGCCGAGGGCCTCACCGTCGAGTCCGTCATCGCCGCCAGCGGCCAGGCCTCGCTGACGAAGGCGATTTCGGGCGACGTCGACATCGCGTTCTCGACCTATCCCCCGTTCTTCACCGCGAAGAGCACCGGCGCCGCCGACATGGAACTGGTCGCCGACGCGACGTCGGTCAACGCGAAGTCCAATGCGATCGTCACGGTTCCGAATTCGCCGGTGAAAACAATCTTCGACCTGGCCGGGAAGAAGATCGCCATCACGGCAAAGAACACCGCGTCGGATCTGCTCACCCGCTCGGTCATGCAGGATCACAACGTGGATTACGGCAAAGTGAATTGGGTGCTGATCGCGCTGCCGAACATCGCCGCGGCACTGCAGCAGGGCCAGGCCGACGCCGCGTACCTGCCGGAGCCCTACATCACGCAGGCCGCCAAGACGGCGGGCGCGATCCCCATCGTCGACATCAACACCGGCGCGACCCAGGACTTCCCGCTGACCGGCTACGGCGCGACGAAGAAGTGGGTGCGGGAGAACCCGAAGACCCTGGCCGCGTTCCAGCGGGCGATGCAGCGGGCCACCCACGACGCCACGAACGACCGCGCCAAGGTCGAGCCACTGCTGGTGCGGTTCGCCAAGATCGACGAGGACACCGCCAAGCTGCTCACCCTGCCGGGCTACGGCTCGATCATCGACGCGCGGCGCCTGCAACGGGTGCCGGACCTGCTGCTGCAGCTCGGCGCCATCCCGTCGCCGATCGACGTGAACTCGATGATCGGACCGCAGGCCGGAAGATGACCCGGCCCGGGCCGGCCGGCCGAGGTGCGGATCACGACCCGCCCCTTCGTTCACTCCGTGACGACGATGACGTGCAGGGTCCTCGGCCCGTGCACGCCTTCCACCCGGGTCAGCTCGATGTCGCTGGTTGCGCTCGGGCCGCTGATCCAGGTCTGCGGGCGGGCCGGGTCCAGCGCGGCCACGGCGTGGGGCACACCGGGCACGATCCGGTCCGCCCGGAGGACGCACACGTGCACGTCCGGCACGAGGCTCAGCGCCCGCCTGCCCTGCCCAGGGCCGTGGTCGAGCACGATCGTGCCGGTGGTCGCGATCCCGAGCGCGGCCGTGGTGACGACGGCGTCGAACCCGGCCGGCCCCGCTGTGGTCCCGGCCTGCGACGAGCCGTCGACGTCGGCTGGGAACCCTTCGGGCACCAGCACTTTCCGCGCCGTTCCCAGGGCCGACCGGATGGCCGCCGGAAGTTCGGCGGTGGTGCACCGCGTGAGGGCGGCGCGGTAGTCGACCACGCGCTCGGCGAACAGCTCGACGACGTCCGCGTCGGCGACGACCGAGCGGTACCCGCGCGGGACCACGGCTTCGGCCCGGTCCGCGTCCCGCAGCGCCCCGCGGACGGCCGCCAGGATCTCCTCGCGCGCGGTCATCCCTTTTCCCTTCGCCACCAGGACCGGAACGACTCACGCGGCGGGGCGGGCAGATCGCGTGAGTTCGTCCACAGCGAACCCGGCCACGGCAGGCGGGACAGGGCGCGGCGACCGCCCGGCAGCACACGGCGCCCGAAGCGGGTCAGGGCCCGGTTCGCGACCCCCAGCCCGCGTTCGGCGAACCCCAGCCGCCGGGCGTCCGAAAGCACCCAGGACGCGGTTTTCATCGCCACCGCCTCGGGTTTCGGTGGTCCGCCGCGGTGCGCGTCGACCACCTGGGACCGAAGGTGCACCAGGACTTCGGGGATGTCGATGCGCACCGGGCACGCCTCGAAGCAGGCGCCGCACAGGCTGGACGCGTACGGCAGCGAGTCGGTCTGCTCGTCGACGCCGACGCCCTTGAGCAGCGGGTTGAGGATCGCGCCGATCGGCCCGGGGTAGACCGAGCCGTAGGCGTGCCCGCCGGTGCGTTCGTAGACCGGGCAGACGTTCAGGCACGCCGAGCAGCGGATGCAGCGCAGCGCCTGCCGGCCGACCTCGTCGGCGAGCGCGCGGGTGCGGCCGTTGTCCAGCAGCACCACGTGCATCTCCCGCGGCCCGTCGCCGGGAGTCACGCCCGACCAGGTCGACGTGTAGGGGTTCATCCGCTCCCCCGTGCTCGAGCGCGGCAGGAGCTGGAGGAACACGTCGAGGTCGGCCCAGGTCGGCACGACCTTTTCGATGCCCACCACCGAAACGAGCACCTCGGGCAGCGTCAGGCACATCCGGCCGTTGCCTTCGGACTCGACGACGACCAGGGTGCCGCTCTCGGCCACGGCGAAGTTCGCGCCGGAGACGGCCATCTTCGCGCGCAGGAACTTCTCGCGCAGGTGCAGCCGGGCGGCACCGGCCAGCTCGGCCGGGTCGTCGGTCAGGCCATCGGGCGCGGGACGGCCCGCCGCGCCCATCTCGCGGCGGAAGATCTCCCGGATCTCCGCGCGGTTGCGGTGGATCGCCGGCACCAGGATGTGGCTGGGCAGGTCGTCCCCGAGCTGCACGATGAGCTCGGCGAGGTCGGTTTCCCAGGCGGTGACGCCGTGCTCGGCGAGGGCTTCGTTGAGGCCGATCTCCTGCGTCGCCATCGACTTGACCTTGACGACTTCGTCGACGCCGTGGTCGCGCGCGATACGGGCGACGACATCGCAGGCCTCCCGGGCGTCGCGCGCCCAGTGCACGGTCGTGCCCCTGGCCTGCAACGCCGCTTCGAGGGTCAGCAGGTGTTCGTCGAGGCGGCGCAGGGTGTTGTCCTTGATCGCGGCGCCCGCCAAGCGCAGCTCCTCCCACTCGGCGACCTCGCCGACGACGGCCGCGCGCTTGGCGCGGATCGTGCCGGTGGCGTGGGCGAGGTTGCGCCGCAGCTGCGTGTCGGCCAGCGCTTCCCGGGCCGCCGCCGGGAAGGCGGGCATGCCGACGAACGTGGCGCTCACGCGTCCTCCTCGGTCGAAGCCAGCACGTCGGCCAAGTGCAGCACGCGGACGCCGGACCGCTGCCGCGACAGCAGGCCGCCGACGTGCAGCAGGCACGAATTGTCGCCGGCGACGAGCACTTCGGCCCCGGTTTCCCTTACGTGGCGCGCCTTGTCCGCGCCCATGGCGGTGGACGTCTCGGCGTTCTTCACGGCGAACGTGCCGCCGAAGCCGCAGCATTCTTCCGCGGCGGGCAGCTCGGCGAGGTCGAGCCCGCGCACCGCCCGCAGCAGCCGCAGCGGTTTGTCGCCGACGCCGAGCATGCGCAGCGAGTGGCAGGTCGGGTGGTAGGTGACGCGGTGCGGGAAGTAGGCGCCGACGTCGGTCACGCCGAGCACGTCGACGAGGAATTCGCTCAGCTCGGACACCTTCGGCCCGGCCCCGGCCAGCCCGGGCTCCCCCGCGCGCCGCGCGACCAGCCCGTGCTGGTGCCGGGCCGAGCCCGCGCACGAACCGGACGGCGTGACGATGTGGTCGTAACCGGCGAACGCGCTCGCGAACGCGCGGACCACCGGCACGGCCTCGTCGAGGTAGCCGGTGTTGACCATCGGCTGGCCGCAGCAGGTCTGCGCCGCCGGGAAGTCCGCGTCCACGCCGAGGCGGCGCAGCAGCCGGAAGACCGCCTTGCCCGTGCCCGGGAAGAGCGAGTCGTTGATGCAGGTGACGAACACGGCGACCTTCATGCGCTCATCCCGCCCGCGCCGCCCCGGCTTGCCGCCGCATCGCACCTCCGAATTAAAAGGTTTCAAGTCCAGCGCGGTGACGCTACTACGACCGACGAGGCGAAGTCAACGGACTGCTTTGATCCGCGAGGTAGGCCTCCTTATTCCTTCTTCTCAGTGCGAGTTGTTACGTTTCAATAAGATGTCTGTCGCCGTACCTCCCCTGTTGACCGGCCCGGGGGTGGTGCCGCCGGTCTCCCCGGCGGCACCCCCCTGTTCCGTCAGAAGCCGGGGAACACGCGGCGCAGGTCGTCGAGCGTGACGTCGCCCTCGACGGTGACGCCCTGGTCGTACGGTGCCTTGAGGCGGCCGCTGAGCAGCCGGACGAACGCTTCCGCCGGCCCGTCGAACGTCGCGGAAGGCGACTCGAGGCCGGACACCACGGTGACCGCGTCGTCGATCACCAATGCGCCGCCGGGAACCGCGACGGACACCGGCTTCGCGAGCTCGGCCGGCTTGGCGAGGAAGCCCAGCATGAAGCCCAGGTGCCCGGCGTGGAGTTCGACGAGCACGTCGGCCGAGCCGGCGTCCACGCGAGCGTCCGGGTCGAAGGCCACGCGCACGTCCCACGAGTGGTTGGCCACCTCGCTGAGCCGCATGCCCAGGGCGGTCACCAGCGGCACCGGCTCCGGCAGGAAGCCGAGGTCGACGGTCAGCGACTCGCGCTGCCCGGGCGTGAGCGCCTCGACCGTTTCGAGCCAGCGGCGGTTGGACTCCAGGAAACCCTCGGCCTGCGCACGCGGTGTGGCCGCGTCCCAGCGGGCCCAGACGGCCTGGTTTTCTTCGGCCGCCACGGTTTCCCCGGCGGCCCGCGCGATCGGCGCGCGGCCGATCTCGGCACCGCTGCCGAGGTGGGAAAGAACCTGGGCGACGGTCCATTCCGCGGCACCGCCGGTGGCGGCCAGCTGGTCGTCGGTGAGGGTACCGACCAGGCCGGCGAGCGTGTCGTACTCGGAGCGGAGGGCGGTGATCGTGCGATCCACGAGTTGACTCATGCCACGCTCAACTCACGGAGGGCCGCGTGTGTTCCGTTCCCGGTGGTCCCGGTCAGCGGCGGCCGGTCGCCAGGATGACGAGGAACTGGCCGCCGCCCGCCTCGGTGTTCGCGGTCACCGGCAACCCCGGCACCAGCCGGGAAAACCGGTCCACCAGCCAGTCCGCCGCTTCTTGGGCATCCTGCCTCGTCGGGCAGCGGGCCACCAGCTCGCGGCCGCCCTTGCGCTCCAGCCTCCCGGCGACGGTGATCAGCGGCGCGGGTTCGGCCACGTGCAGGCGATCCGGCCAGGCGATGACCACCTTGACCGCGCCCTTGCGGCTGTTGCACCCGCGGTGCGCGAGCCGCTCGGCGACCTTGGCCTTCCGGTCGGCGGTCCGGCTGTCGACACTCGGCCCTCGCGGGTCGTTCACCGACATCCCGGGATCGACCGGTTCGTCACACACCCAGCACCGCCAGCCGTCGCGCTCGGCCACTTCATCGAGGAGACTCACCCGGGCAACCTAGCCTGCCCGGCCGGACGGCGGTGGCGGGCCGTGCGCCAGGGCCGGCAGCGGCCCGCGGATGCGTCCGGACTGCCGAACGCCTTGGCAAGCGCGCCGCTAGCATCGCCCGCGGAAGTTTGTTTGACGCTCGGGCCGCGCTCGCTCAGCCCCGGCGACGCTCGCTAGCCCGGCCCAAGGTCTTGAATGACTCATTTAGGGCCTCCGAAGACCTGAATGAGTCATTCAAGACGCTCGCCCTCGCCGCCCCGCTGTCAACGAACCTCCGACGCGCGCCGCTAGCATCGCCGTGATCACGGCGCCGGCCGCGCCGACCGGGAGGTAACGATGACAGACGAGCACCGGATCGAAGCCGTCGAGCAGTGGTTCCGGCGGCGCGGGCTGCCCGCCGTCGTCCGGGGACGCCCGGCCCACCTGCTGGTCCGCACCGCCCCGGCGGTCGTGTTCATCGCGGCCTGGCAGCTGCTGACCGCCCTGCTGTCCGCAGTGGACGGCGAAACCGACGCCGACTTCGACCGGCTGCTGGAAAGCGACCTCTTCGCGCTCGGGTACGGCGGCCTCCTGCTGGGCCTGGTCGTCCTGCCGGGCCTCGGCTCCTGGCTCGCCGCGCGGTGGGTGCGGCGCAAGCTGGTCGAGCGCGGCGGGGCCGGGCCCGCCGCGGCCATGGCGGCCGTGCTGGTGATCGTCGTCCCCGTCGCCGGCTGGGTGGCCGAAGGCAAGTCGGTGCCGCTCGGCCTGGTGATCCAGCTGGCGATCTTGGCCGGGCTGTTCGGGGCCGCGTTCGTCGGGGTCGGCTCGATCGTCGGCTGGGCGCTGCGGGCCGCGTTCCGCCAGATCCGGCTGCTGGGCGAGCTGACCAGCCGGGTACTCCCCCTGTTGCTGCTGTTCACCGTCTTCGGGTTCTTCACCACCGAGATCTGGCAGGTCGGCGCCGCGCTGCCGAGGGCACGGATGTGGCTGGTCGTCGGCCTCTTCGCCGCGGTCGCCGTGGTGTTCCTGCTCGCGATGCTGAAGGCCGAGGTCACGACGCTGACCCAGTCGCGCACCGTCCCGATCGGCCTCGACAAACTCCGCGAGACGCCGCTGGCGTCCTTCATGACCGGCAGCGAACACGCCGAACGGCTCCCGCTCACCAAGCTGGAACGCGCGAACATGACCCTCGTCCTGGTCCTCACCCAGGTGCTGCAAACCCTCGTGGTCGCCACCGTGATGTTCGTCTTCTTCGTGATCTTCGGGATCATCGCGGTCCAGCACTCGGTGATCAAAGCCTGGATCGGCCGCGACCCCACCAGCGGCACGCTGTTCGGCATCCAGCTGCCGATCCCGCAGGAGCTGCTGCACGTCTCCCTGTTCATCGCCGCGTTCTCCGGCCTGTACTTCGCCGCCTCGACGGTGACCGACGCCAAATACCGCAGCGCCTACTTCGACCCGCTCGCCGACCACCTCGCGGTCAGCCTCGTCGCCAGAGACCTCTACCTCGCCCACCTTCTCGGCGAGCCGCGGCGCACCGAGCCCGCCGCGGAACACCGAGGTACCGCGCCGCCCACCGAGATCGCCGGGAACCGGTGACCGCGGATGAGCGACTACCTCATCGTGGACTGCGCACTTTTCCGGGAATCGCTCTCCGCCGCGCTCGACGGCGAGGAGGGCCCGCTGCCCGAAGCCGAGGTGGACCGCCACCTGCGTGAGTGCGGCGCCTGCCGCGCCTGGCAGGAGGAGGCCGCGCGGCTGCGCCGGTCGATGGTGCGCGAGGCACCGGTGGTGCCCGACCTCACGGCCGCGATCCTCGCCACGGCACCCCATCCCGCGCGGGAGAAGTGGGCGGCCCGGATAGCACTGGCGCTCGTCGGGCTCGTGCAGTCCGGACTCGCCTTCGCCGAGTTCCTCGAGCCCGGCGCGGAGCACGCCGGCCACGGCATCGGGCTGGGCGTCACCCACCTGAGCAACGAAAGCGCGGCCTGGAACCTGGCGCTGGGCGTCGGCCTGCTGTGGGCAGCGCTGAGGCCCCGCGCAGCCGGAGCGCAACTGCCGCTCTTCGGCGCGTTCGCGCTGGTGCTCGGCGTGGTGTCGGTGGCCGACCTGTCCGGCGGCCAGGTCGGCGCCGGACGGCTGCTCACCCACGTCTTCCTGCTCATCGGGCTGGGGCTGATGTACGTCGTCCACCGCGAGCACCGCCGCCGCCCGGCGCCGGCACCGTTGACAGCCGGCGCGCTCGACACCGGAGACGACGACGTGCAGCTTCCCGGGCACGGCCTGCCCGCACCGCTCGCCCCGGTCCGCCACCGGTTCCCCCGGCGACCCGCCAGCCGGCACCGCGCGGCCTGAATTCCTCAAATCCCAGCGTTGTGAACGACTCTTTCCTGACGTCCGACGTCAGGAAAGAGTCCTTGGGTTTTAACGGGTGGTGGGTTTCTTGCCTCGTCGGCTGTTCTTGCGGTGGGTGGGATATCGGGTCCGGGGTGGTCGGGTGGAGCCTGCAGGGCGTCCGGGGCCGGGGCGGGTGGGTTTCGGTGGGTTGGCCGGGGTGCCGGTCAGTCCACGAACCCGCCGAAAATCCCGTCGGACCCGCCGCGGTGACATCACCTGTGCTGGCTGGGGTTTCTCCCAGGGCAACCGCAGATCCCGGACACACCCGCGGGCCAGCCGCAGCTGGGTGTAGGCGACCAGCACCAGCCAACTCCACCGCAACGCCGTGTCCGGGTGCAGCGGCGCCGGGGTGGTCCACCCGAGGTCGTGTTTGAGGAACCGGAACGTGTGCTCCAGGTCGAACCTGCGCTGGTAGGCGGCGAACAGGGTGACCAGGTCCAGCGTGGTGGGCCCGGCGTGCCACAACCACATCGGCCCGGCCGGTTTCCCGCCGCCGGGCAGCCGTGCGATCTCGACCCGCAGCACGGTCCCGGCCACGATCGGCAGCGGCCCGTCGTGATCCTTCCAGTGGCCGTCGCGGATCAGCCGCCGGTGCCGGGCGTCCCACGCGGTCAGGGTGACCTGGCCGTAGCGGGGCGAGTCCACGGTCGCGACCCGGTCGGGCGTGGTGAGGGTGTCGGGGTTGTTCAAGGCGATCTTGTCCCCGTGCCGGCGGCGCCGCCCTCGGGCCCCCGCTGCCGGTGGTGGGGGCTCGGCGTGGAAGATCTGGTTGGACCGCAACCGGCCCAGGACATGCACCCCTGCGGCGTGGTGGTGGCTCAACGCCATCAGGTCGTATTCGGCGTCGAACACGAACCCGGGTGTCTCGGCCCGGCCCTCGGCGGCCAGACCGGTGCGGACCCGCTCGATCGCGGCCAGCGTCACTCCGGTCAGCGTGTCAGCGGGTCCCAGCCGGGCCAGGTCCACCGGCGTGGTCCAGGAGGTCGGGCCCCATTCCAGCGCGGCCATCACCGCCAACGGCCACCCCGAGGTCACCGGGGCCCCGGTCAGCGTCCGGGCGGACTTGTCGTGCACCACCAGCCGCTGCGGCGAGCA